>JAZPZS010000037.1:0-18154 GCA_045544835.1 Bacteroidaceae bacterium
AACTTATGAACTCAAAAACTCATTTCGACTGGGGCAAGTTGCTCAAAGTAATCATCGCAGTGCTCACCGCCATCGCTGGCACCCTTGGCGTGGCGAGCTGCATGTCCTGAGGCTGCTATGATTGATGTGTTTGTCCGTATATTGCGCGGCTTAGGGCTGGCATTGGTCGCACTCATCCTTATGTGATGAGTGCGACACTCCTTTATGAACCTAAAGGTATGGTGCTAAAGCACGCTCCTCTGGGGGGAGATAAACCTCCCCTTTGTCGCAAGCAGCGCTAATGCTCCGCGCTGCCGTCGCAACCGACGCCAAACCGAGAGCCATCAAGCTTGCTTGAATGGCCGAGGTGCGAAGGAGGGAAACAGTAAGTTAACCGATGCTCATTCCGCATCGACTCTCATGCTCATGTAGCGTGGGAGAGACGCTCCTTTGCTTTCCCCCCCCAAAAAAAACACACAATGAAGACAGGGCGCACCTTTTTAACGGGTGCGCCCTGTATGGTGAGCAAGAGCTATAACGAAAGTGTTCTTTGTGCTCTTGATGCTTTTTTAGGCCAATGACTCGAGGTTCTTCTCGTTGAGGATGCCCTTGCCTTCGGGCGTGTAGAGTGCCTCGATGCGGTCGGCATAGGCCTTCTCGATCTTGCCGCGAACAATCTTCATGGTGCTGTTCATCATGCCGTTCTGCTCGGTGAATGCCTCGGGCAATACGGCGAAGGTGCTGGGCAACCAACGGTCGGGGAAGAGCTCGGCCAAGTCGCCACCCTTCTTGAAGCGGGCGATGTCGGCATCGATGAGCTGCACGCCTGCCTTGCGGCCCTCCTCGGTGGAGAGGTCGAGACCCTGCTCCTTGAGACGGGTGCGGATGTTCTCCTTGTTGGGCACGAGCAGCGCGATGGTATAGGGCGACTGGTTGTTGTAGAGGATTACCTGGTCTACGGTGGCCAGATGCTCTACGAATGCCTCCTCGATGCCTTCGGGGCTGTACTTCTCACCGTCGCTGGAGATGAGCAGGCTCTTGAAGCGGCCCTTCACGTAAAGCAGATTCTCCTCAGACATATAGCCGAGGTCACCGGTGTAGAGCCATCCGTCGCGTACGGTATCGGCTGTTGACTCAGGATTCTTCCAGTAACCCTTCATCACGTTCTCGCCCTTAACGACGATCTCGCCGAGCTCGCCTGTGGGCAGCTCCTTGCCTTCGCTATCGCAGATCTTCACCTCGATGGGCTTCACCAGCTTACCGCTCGAACCGAAGCGATAGAGGTCGGGGCCATTGGATGAGATGACGGGAGTAGCCTCTGACAGACCGTAGCCCTGGAACATGGGCATACCCACACCGATGTAGAACTTCTGCAAGTCCTTGTCGAGCAATGCGCCACCACCGATGAAGAAGCGAATCTCGCCACCGAATCCTTCGCGCACCTTGGAGAAGATTACCTTGTCGAACAACCAAACGAGGGGCTTCAGGCATGCACGCAAGCCCTTGGAGTCGAGGTTGCTGTCGCCATAGTAGCACTGGTTGATGGCCATACCCCACTGGAAGAGGCGCATGGTCATGACACCTTTCTTCTTGATGGTACCCTCGATATTCTTCTTGAAGGTCTTGGCCAATGAGGGCACACTGAGGATGAAGTGCGGACGCACCTCCTTAATATTTAAAGGAATATTGCGCAAGGTCTCGGCACCTGTGCGACCTACCTGCACGGTGGCAGCGGTAGCACCTGTAGCCATCATGATATAGAAACCCACCACGTGAGCGAAGCAGTGGTCGAGCGGCAGGATGATGAGCGTGCGCCATGTCTCGTCGATATTCACGAGCGTGCGTGCCTGCTCTACGTTAGAGGTATAGTTGCGATGAGTGAGCACCACACCCTTGGGGTCGGCAGTCGTACCACTGGTATAGGTGATGGTAGCGATATCATCGTTCTGGAGCGACTGTCCTACGGCGAGGAACTCCTCCATGCTATGGCTCTTGAGCCACGCATCGCCCATCTGCTGCACCTCGGCAAGCGCAATCTCGCGCTCTTCATACGTCTCTTGCGGGTCAAATACGATAATCTTCTCCACGGCAGGGAGCTTATCCTTGATCTGACGTACCTTCTTGAGCTGAGTGCCCGACACCATGATATACTTCACGTCACCGTGGAGGAGACGGAACATGAGGTCGTTGCTCTCTTCCAACTTGATAGACAGGGGCACATTGACTGCACCTGCATAGAACATAGCCAGCTCGCCGATAATCCACATGTTGCGGCCTTCGCTGAGCAATGCCATGTTGTCACCTTTCTTCACACCCAATGCCTGAAGTCCTGCACCCAACTGGTACACCTTTTCCTGTACCTGCTTATAGGTAGTAGGCTCAAACACCTTGTTCGTTTTCTCCAGCAAGAATGTGTTGTTGGGGAATTTGCGAACCGATTCTTCAAACAAATCTACTAATGTTTTTTTCATAAAAATGTTTTTTTCACGAGGCATGGAATAGTCCTACCCCGTCGGTTTTATGAGTGCAAATATACGCTTTACCCCATTCAATTGCAAAAATATGTTCAATAAATTGGCTCCACAGCACAAAAAAGTATTCCAATAATGCACTCACCATACCCTTATGCGTAAGAAACGGGCATTTTCGAACATTTTGTAAAACCATCGTTCAAGCAGCCCCAAAAGAGAAAAGGGTAAAAACTTGTGTAAACCCCGACGCCAAACTTTTGTCAGCGACCAAGCGTTTTAATCTGACAATAAGTCAGCACATGGCATGCTGTTGGGCATTGGAACCACCTTTGCTACTCGACGTATGAAACATATATTATTTTAACCTTATAATAACTAAAGGCTATGAACGGAAACTTTGCAACAAACCAAAATGAAAAGAACAGCTTCCTGAACCGCTTTGCCATCAACCTCAACGAGGCGGCAAAGAACGGAAAGCTGGACCCGGTGATTGGCCGTGACGAGGAGATACGCCGTATACTCCAGATACTCAGTCGCCGTACGAAAAATAATCCTATACTGATAGGTGAACCCGGTACGGGTAAGACCGCCATCGTGGAGGGCCTTGCCCATCGTATATTGCGTGGCGACGTGCCCGAGAACCTCAAGCGCAAGCAGGTCTACTCACTTGATATGGGCGCATTGGTGGCAGGTGCCAAGTATAAGGGTGAATTTGAAGAGCGCCTCAAGGGGGTGGTCAACGACGTGATACAGTCGGCCGGTGAGTGCATCCTCTTCATCGACGAGATACATACGCTGGTTGGAGCCGGTGCAGACGGTAGTGGCGCAATGGATGCGGCCAACATCTTAAAACCTGCTTTGGCCCGTGGCGAACTACGCTCTATCGGTGCCACCACACTCGATGAGTATCAGAAATACTTCGAGAAGGACAAGGCGCTGGAACGCCGTTTCCAGACGGTGATGGTGGACGAGCCGGATGAAGCCAGCTCAATCTCTATCCTTCGCGGACTCAAAGAGCGCTACGAGAACCACCATAAGGTACGTATCAAGGACGAAGCTATTGTAGCCGCCGTAGAGCTGTCGAGCCGTTACATCACAGAACGCTTCCTTCCCGACAAGGCCATTGACCTCATGGATGAGGCTGCTGCCAAGTTGCGTATGGAGCGCGACTCGGTACCCGAGGAGCTGGACGAGATTACCCGTCACCTCAAACAATTGGAGATTGAGCGCGAGGCCATCAAGCGCGAAAAAGACGAGGCCAAACTTGCTCAGTTGAAAGAGGAGATTGAGAAGCTGCGTGCCGAGGAGAAGGTGCTCTCCGAAAAGTGGCAGGCCGAGAAGCGCCTCATCGACGAGATACAGCAGAAGAAGCAACTCGTGGAGCAACTCAAGGTAGAGGCCGACCGCGCTGAGCGCGAGGGTAACTATGGTCGTGTGGCCGAGATACGCTATGGTCGTCTCAAAGAGGTGGAGGCACAGATTGCCGCTACGCAGCAGCAACTTCACGACAAGCAGGGCGATGGCGCCCTCATTAAGGAGGAGGTCACTGCCGATGATATTGCCGATGTCGTAAGCCGCTGGACAGGTATCCCTGTGAGCAAGATGCTCGAGAGCGAGCGCCACAAGCTGCTCCACCTCGAAGAGGAGCTCCATCGCCGTGTCATCGGGCAGGACGAAGCCATCTCAGCTGTAGCCAATGCCGTACGCCGTAGTCGTGCCGGCATGCAGGACCCCAAGCGCCCTATCGGGTCTTTCATTTTCCTTGGTACCACAGGTGTGGGCAAGACCGAGCTGGCGCGTGCCTTGGCCGACTACCTCTTCAACGACGAACGTTTGATGACCCGTATCGACATGAGCGAGTATCAGGAGAAGTTCTCCGTGACGCGACTCATCGGTGCGCCTCCAGGCTACATCGGTTATGATGAAGGTGGACAACTCACCGAGGCAGTACGCCGCAAGCCCTACTCTGTAGTGCTCTTCGACGAGATCGAGAAGGCTCACCCCGACGTGTTCAACATCCTCCTGCAAGTGCTCGACGATGGCCGCCTCACCGACAACAAGGGCCGTACGGTGAACTTCAAGAATACCATCATCATCATGACGTCGAACCTCGGTAGTGCGTATATCCAACAACAGTTCACCACCTTGACTGATACTAACCGGGAAGAACTGATTGAGAATACCCGCAAGCAGGTGATGGAGCTTTTGAAGCAAACCATCAAGCCCGAGTTCCTTAACCGTATCGACGAGACCATCATGTTCCTCCCGCTCAACCGCGAGGAGATAGCTCAGGTGGTGCGCCTCCAAATCAACAGCGTATGCCGCATGCTGGCTGCCAATGACATCCGCCTGCGCCTTACAGAGAAAGCGGTGGACTACATTGCCAACGAGGGCTACGACCCCGAGTTTGGCGCACGTCCCGTGAAGCGAGCCATACAGAACCTACTACTCAACGTGTTATCCACCAAGATATTGGGTATGGAGATAGACCGCAGTCGCGAGATAGTGGTCGATGCAGGTACGGAGGGATTGACATTCACGAACTGAGCTTACTGAGCACCAGAAGTGCTACATGCCCTACGAACGACAAGAGTTGGAAGTCTCAGGATCTCCAACTCTTTTTCTTCTACATACACCACGAAAATCCAGCGCAACGGCGACCACAGATGGCGTGTGTGGCACGACATCATTTACAACCGTCGCTACAGAGCGCAACCCTAATTAATGAAGTATTTTTGTACCGAGGATTGGATTATCCAGCATTTTTTCGTAAATTCGCTTCCTCAAAAGGAAAATGGTTATGAGAATAGGCAAAGCACCTTACCGCTATTTACTGATGGCCCTGCTGGCAACAACCGCCGTATGCCTGGGCTTCACCCCCGAGCAATCAACAATCACAGATAAAGCTATGGAATCAACAACTCCCCAGGTACGCATCAGTACCAACTATGGCGACATCGTAGTGCGCCTCTATGACGAGACTCCCGAACACCGTGACAACTTCCTCAAGCTGGCCCGCGAAGGGTATTTCGACGGAACACTGTTCCACCGTGTCATCAAGGACTTCATGATTCAGGGGGGCGACCCCGACTCGAAGGGAGCTCCGGCAGGCAAGCAGTTGGGCAGCGGCGGACCGTCCTACACGTTACCGGCCGAGTTCGTATACCCAAAGTATTACCACAAGCGCGGCGTGCTCAGTGCTGCCCGCCAAGCCGACCAGGTGAACCCCGAGCGCCGCTCATCGGGCTCGCAGTTCTACATCGTGTGGGGAAAGAAGTATACGGAGTATGAGCTCAAGCAGATGGCAGCACAGCTCGACGGACAGCGCGGACAGCAGATATTCAACGGACTGGCAGCACAGCACCGCGACTCGATACAGGCGATGTATCAGCGGGGCGACCAGAAGGGATTGATGGAACTCCAAAACCGTCTGGCAGCCGAGACAGACAAGATATTGAAGGAAACGCCTGGATTCACCTTCACCCCCGAGCAGGTGAAGGACTACACCACCGTGGGAGGAACTCCGTTCCTCGACAACCAATATACGGTGTTCGGTGAGGTGGTGAGCGGCCTCGACGTAGTGGAGAAGATACAGAAGGTGGCCACGGGAACGGCCGACCGCCCCAAGGAGGACGTGGTGATGAACGTAACCGTGGTGGAGTAGACGCACGAAATTCCACCCCATAGGTGGGGAACAGCCCCAATGCAGGATATGAGATGAACCAGGAGCACGACAACCCCGAGCTTGACCTCGCGTGGCAGTTTGTAGAGCGCACGGGAGTCAATGTATTCCTTACCGGCAAGGCCGGCACGGGAAAGACGACTTTTCTGCGCCGACTCAAGGAGCGATCGCCCAAACGCATGGTAGTGGTGGCGCCCACGGGCGTGGCGGCCATCAATGCCGGCGGAGTGACGATACACTCCTTCTTCCAGTTTCCTCTGGCACCGTACATCCCCAACACCTCGTTCAAGGGTAGCGATGAGAAATACCGCTTCAGCAAGGAGAAAAAGAACATCATCCGCACGCTCGACCTCCTCGTCATCGACGAGATATCCATGGTGCGTGCCGACCTCCTGGACCAGATAGATACCGTGCTCCGGCTCCACAAAGACAGGCATCGCCCCTTTGGCGGAGTACAGCTCTTGATGATCGGTGACCTCAGCCAGCTGGCTCCTGTGGTGAAGGATGGCGAGTGGGCACTGCTGCGCGAGTACTACGCCACGCCTTACTTCTTCGGCAGCCTTGCCCTGCAGCAGACACAACATGTGACGATAGAGCTGTCGCACGTATATCGGCAAACCGACCACACCTTCATCAATATACTGAATGAGGTGCGCGAGAATCGCCTCACGGCGGAGAGCCTGGCGCTGCTCAATGCGAGGGTCGGTATCTCCCCAAAGCTCCCTAAACTCTCTGAAAACTCAGGACACTCAGAAAATTCTGAATTCATAATTCATAACTCAGAAGTATCCGACGGCACCATCCGCCTCACCACCCATAACGCCACGGCCAACCGCTACAACGAGGAGCGCATGGATGCGCTCAAGGGCACACGCTTCTCGTTCAAGGCCACGGTGACGGGCAACTTTCCCGAGAGCTCCTATCCCGCAGAGGAGACACTGGTGCTCAAGAAAGGGTGCCAAGTGATGTTTCTCAAAAACGACAGCCAAGGCTCGCGCTATTATAATGGCAAGCTCGGCGAGGTGACCTTTGTGAATGGTTCCAAGATTTGTGTGCGTGGCCTCGAAGACAACACGGAGGTGGAGGTAGAGCCCGAGGCATGGACCAACGCCCACTACGTCATCGACAAGGAGACCAAGGAAATACGCGAGGAGATAGAGGGCGAGTTTCGCCAATACCCTCTGCGCCTGGCATGGGCCATCACCATACACAAAAGTCAGGGCCTGACGTTCGAGCGCGCCGTGCTCGACGTGAATGCCGCCTTTGCAGCCGGACAGGTATATGTGGCGCTCAGCCGCCTGCGCTCACTCGAAGGGCTCGTGCTCACGGCCCCACTCTCGGCCTCGGCCGTGCTCACCGATACGGCGGTAAGCAACTATATGAACATGGAGCTAGAGCAGGCACGCCATACTGCCGATAGTCTCTCTACGCTGCAACGTGACTACTATCTGCACCAGCTCACCGAGCTCTTCACCTTCACGACGCTCGAGCACGACTTCCATCGGGTGCTGCGCCTCATCGACGAGCATCTATACAAGGTATACCCTCTGCTGCTGAAGATGTACAAGCAGGCCGACGAGCAGTTTGCCCGTGAGCTGACCACCGTGTCAGCCACTTTCTACCGCCAATATGCCACGCTCGTGATGCAGAGTGAGGATTATGCCACGGACAAATTGTTGGCCGAGCGCATACACAAGGCGGCCGTCTACTTTGCCGAACGCCTGGACGAACTGCTGAAACCACTCATCGAGCGCACCCGCCTCGACAGTGACAATCAGGAGATCAAGCAGCGCATCACCGAAGCAGTGTATGCTCTGCAACAATCCTTCGCACAGAAACGCCATCTCATGGCCCGCGTCATAGCCCATGGATTCAGCGTCGGCGCCTACCTCAAGGACAAGGCTGTGGGCCTGCTCAATGCCGAGCAGCCAGCCAAACGTGAGCGCAAGAGCAAAGCGGCCGAGAAGATTGAAGTGGACCGCCATTCGGACATCAAGCATCCCAAGCTATTCCACCAGCTCCGCGCCTGGCGTGCGGCACGCGCCGAGGAACTGGGTCGACCGCCCTATGGCGTGCTTACCCAGAAGGCACTCATAGGCATTGTCAACGAACTGCCTATTAGCGGTAAGGAGTTGCTGCGCATGCCCGGATTCGGCAAGAAATCGCTAGAACTCTTCGGCAAGGAAATACTGGCCATCGTGCAGGAACACATCGACGACAATCCTCAACTATAGGACAAGAAAGGCAATGGGAGGGGCTATGCCTTCATCGTTGCACGCAGTCGGGAGAGCTGTTCCAGATTGCGGGCACACTCGTCGCGCATCTGCTTGACGAAGCTGTTGTCGTCGACCTCTCCGAAGACGGCAGCAAACTCCTCTGCATTGCGGCAGGTGGATGCACGGAAGGAATTGTCGTGGTCCTTCTTCCGACTGACGTATACCTGCTCGGCCATGTAGCGCTGGATGCCCTCCTCGCGTGCGAGTACCTGCTGCCACAGCGCGGGTGTCATGACCTCGACGCCCAACACACGGCACAGGCAAGCAACGGCATGATGGAGTTTGTCAGAGGGGTAGCGACTCCACAGCTCATCATAGCGTTCATGGATAGCGCTCCACGAGTCGAGCCTACCCTCACGGATATCGGCACGCAGGGCATCAAGGTCGGGAAGTTGCACCAACTGCCCACCCAGGTTCACCCACGGGCACTCGGGGAACGATGCTCCGCACAACTGCCCGAGTACGGCGCCACCACCCTCCTGCTCGGTAGCCATCACATTGGACACCGCATAGTGGACCAACATGTCGCCATAGGCATGGTAGGCATCGTACACCTTAAGCAGGCGCACAGGACGGGCGCTACGCTCCATCCCTTCGCCCAGCACAGTAAGGCCATCCACCACACGGCGGTCGCCACCCAGCAGGTTGCGCCCCACCTCCTCGGGCGAAGAGCCGGCAACACACGCTCCCTGCCCCGAAGCGAGGTAGGCCTTACCTACACAGTTCTCCAGCAAATGACGTGCGGCGAGCACCTCGCCCATCGTGTCGGGGGCGAAGGTGTTGAACTCCACATTCTGCACCTTGGTACGGCGCTTGTCGCGACTCGCGTATTTCCACGTATTGCGGGCAAGGGCATACATATTATAGAGCCACCAATAGGCAGGTAACACCTCCAGGCAGTTGTCCGTGACGTTGTTGTTCACCAATGAGAAGGGCAGCGGGATGTCCAGCTCGGCAGGGAAGTCGCCCTTGGCCAGGAGGGTGAACGAAGCAAAGCGGCTCGAATGCTTCACCGAGGAGCACAAGCCCGGCCAGAAGCCACGCCCGGCGACAATCTCACCATCGTTGGTACGGCTGTTATGGTTGCTTCCCACGGTGGCACCAGCCGCCATATTGCTCTGCCCCATGATGACCGAGGCAATGAGGAACGAGTTGTTGTGGTGCTGCTCATGAGCAGGGAATATCAGATTGTTGAGCACCTCGCAGCACGATATGGTGCTGTTGTCGCCCATGATGGAATCGATAAGGCGTGCCCCGTACTTGAGGTTCGAGTTATTTCCCAGGATGAACTTCACCGCCGTGCAGGAATAGAAGATGCGACAGCCATAGCCGACGATGCCATTGACGAGAATCACGTTCTCCCCTATCTGCGAAGGCTCGTCGTAGGAGGAGTTGATGGTGATGTTCTTCAGCTTCGACGCGCCCTTGATGTAGCAGTCCGTGCCAATCTTCACATCCTTGATGATGCTCGAGTTCTTGATGACACAGCGCTCGCCAATCTCACCATAGTAGCCTCGATGGTTATCCACCGTACGCTGGGTGATATCGCCCAGGCGTTGTTGCAGCAGGCGGTCGTCGACATACTTTCCCCACAGATAGGCATCGGCAGTTATCATACCATCGTAAGGCATCACCGAACGCACCCCCGTCTCGTTCATGATTTGGATGCGTACGCGTACCTCTTCGCGCTCGCCCTCCTTGACGATGCCATTTCCAAACTTGGCATGGTCGGTGGTGTCCATCTCCTGTATGTTGAACAGCATGCAGTGGCTGCCGATGATATAGTGCGACAGGTAGTGCACATCGTGGATAGCGCAGTAGTCGCCGATATCGCACGAGTGGATGGAAGAGTTGGTAATGCCCACAGGAAGCCTCAGGTCGTGGTACTGTAATGCTCCACCACTGAGCCGCCCTATGCGCACGGTACCATAGAACTTGTTGTCACGCACCATGCGCGGCTCGAACTCCTCGGTTACCCACACGGTATCCCACGAGGTTGCCGAATTGCCACTCTTCACCAAGCGCTCTATCTCATCGCTCCGCAGATGACGCCATCCCCCCTCGGGAGTGGGCGACTGACGGTTACGCAAGTAGTACTTATCCTTACCTTCCGGTATATACTGGGGGGCTATCCACCCGTCATACAAAGCCTCAGAGGGCAACAAGGTTACACGTTCCATCTGTTCTCGTTTTTATTGGTCATGCGGACAACCCGTTCGGCTATCTCACCGCAAAGATACATTTTTTTTGATTATTCATAGCAGAGAATTACCGCGAAGCGACAAAAATATCTGCAAACATATACGTTTTACGGAGAATTCACGTTTACATAGAATGATGAAAAGGGCCATAATGTTCATGCTACTGCTGATGGGGATCACCCAACTCCTGTTCTCACAAGAGAGCACGGAGAGCGGCAGCACCATCATCAAAGGCAAGGTGACCGATGCCTCGGGCAACCCCATAGAGATTGCCAATGTATGGGTCGGTCGCCAGATGAAAGGTACCACCACCGACCTCAAGGGCGAGTATAACTTGCGTATTGCCACTGCCGACACGGTGGAAATCACCTACTCCATGATAGGGCACCAGACACGACGGCGCGTCCTCATCAAGCCCACGGGAACCATCATCATGGACGTTATGCTTCCACACATGGATCATGCACTGCAAGGAGTCACCATCCGCGAAACACGCCGGCAAACAGGCACCATGCAACACCTCTCACAGAAGCAGGCCCGACTGATGCCCGACGCATCGGGCGGTTCGGTGGAGTCGTTCATCGCCACACAAGCAGGAGTGAGCGCCACCAACGAGCTTTCATCGACCTACAATGTGCGAGGAGGAAACTACGACGAAAACTCCGTCTACGTCAACGGCATAGAGGTGTATCGTCCACTGCTCATCCGTGCCGGGCAGCAAGAAGGACTGTCGTTTATCAACCCCGACATGGTGGAGAACATCGGATTCTCGTCTGGAGGCTTCGAAGCTAAGTATGGCGACAAGATGAGCAGCGTGCTAGACATCACCTACCGACGCCCTACTCGACTGGAGAGTTCCGTATCGGCTGGACTGCTCGGAGCCAACGCCTACGTGGGCATAGGACACAAGGACAAGTGGAGCATGACCCATAGCCTGCGCTACAAAACCAACCAATACCTATTGGGCACGCTCGACACACACGGAGAATACGACCCCTCATTTGTGGACTATCAAACCCACCTTACCTACCGCCTCACCGAACAATTGGAGGTGGGATTCATTGGTAACCTCTCACAAAACCTATACCGCTTCATCCCATCAGACCGCACTACCTCGTTCGGCACACTGGAGGACGTGAAGGAATTTAAGGTCTACTTCGGTGGACGCGAAGAGGATCAGTTCCGCACATGGTTCGGAGCACTCACATTGGACTACGACATCGATGACAACAATCGCATCACGCTCAATGCATCGGCCTACCGCACCGACGAGGAGGAAACCTTCGACATCATCAGCCAATACTGGCTCAACGATGTGGACGAAGACAAGAATATGGGTGTGGGCACCTACATGGAGCACGCACGCAACTTCCTCACCGCCTCGGTAGCCTCCATAGGCCTGAGCGGAAAGCACATGCTGCTGCAGCACGAGATACGATGGGGAGCCGAATACAAGCTGGAGACCATCAGCGATGACCTCAACGAATGGGAGATGCGTGACTCGGCAGGCTACTCACTGCCCCACACAGGAGAACGCATTGAGCTCATCTATAACCTGCGCTCGCGGAACGAGGTACGCAACCATCGTCTCTCGGCATTCGTACAGGACACCTGGCGCAAGCATACCGATGCGGGGCTCTTTGTCCTCAACGGCGGTGTACGTCTCTCCTACTGGTCTTGGAATCAGGAGCCTCTCTTCTCACCCCGCCTTTCGGTAGGGTTCATCCCCGAGAGAAACGACAAGTTCACATTCCGACTGGCCACAGGCCTATACTATCAGAGCCCCTTCTATAAGGAATTTCGCGATACGGTACAGGCAGGCGGTTCATCGTATGCCAGACTCAACAGGGACATCAAGTCACAGCGTTCCATACAGGTGGTAGGCGCCATGGACTACCAGTTCCGCGTATGGGACCGCCCCTTCAAGCTGACCACGGAGGTATACTACAAAGCATTGTCGAACCTTATACCCTACAACATCAACAATGTGCGCCTGACCTATTATGGTGAAAACTGCGCTTCGGGCTATGCAGCCGGACTCGACATGAAGCTCTTCGGAGAATTTGTCCCCGGCACTGACTCATGGCTCACGGCCTCCATCATGCGCACCGAGGAAAAAATCGATGGCAAGTGGTATCCACGCCCTACCGACCAGCGATTCAACCTATCCTTCTGCCTTACCGACTACTTCCCCGGCACTGACCGATGGCAGATGAACCTCCGCGCCGTATATGCCAACGGACTTCCTTTCGGCCCTCCCCATGCAGGACGCGAGCGGCAAATATTCAGGGCACCGGCCTATCGCCGTGTCGACATCGGCATGAACTACCGCGTACTCAACAATGAGGAACGCCTCATCCGCACGGGATGGCAACGCCACTTCCGAAACATATGGCTTGGGCTGGATGCCTTCAACCTGCTCGGCATCAACAACGTCAATTCTTTCTACTGGATTACCGACACGGAGAATCACCAATATGCCGTGCCCAACTACCTCACAGGGCGACGTATCAATGCACGCCTACTCATTGAGTTTTAGCGAGCCCCTCCGCTTCCTCCTTACGCATCTTCCACACTATCCATACCGCCACTACAATATAGGCGGCAACACCGATGATGCCTGTGGGTACAGGTCCTACGAAGCGGTCGTAGGCCATAGGGTCGGCAAGGAAGATGACGCCGATAGAGGCGGTGCCATTCATCATGCCGTGGGCAAACACTGCAGGCCAGCAGCTCTGGGTCTTCAGGGTGATATAGGAGAAGAGTGTTCCTAACACGACACACAACAAACACATGGCCACGATTCCCACAAACGGATAGCCGGGATAGTCCATACCATAGTTGTGTCCCGCGGCAATGATGGGTGCATGCCATACGCCCCAGATAAGTCCCGTAACAAGCACCGTGGGCAGAAACTTCATGCGACTGGCCACCTTGGGCAACAGGTATCCACGCCAACCCCACTCTTCGCCAAAGCATGTGACGAGGTTGAGCAGCGGAGCCACCATCATCAGCAGCAGCTGCACTATCCAAAATGTTTCCACAGAAACGGGCAATGTTGCCATCTGAGCATAATAGGACGAGAGCGTAAACTCCGAAGGGAAGATAAGGTAGTAGAGCACCGCCCCGATGACGGTCAGCACGAAGGGGCCGAACCAGCCGATGAGGTAGTAGCGCACATTGCCCTTCAGGTTAAGGCGCAGCATGGAGTTCTTGAATCCCTCGCGAGTAATCAGTCGGGTGATGAGCACACCGATGGCGGGGAAGAACATCAGCACGGCAGTGAGTGCGGTATTGATGAGCGTCTCCTCGGCTGTGAGTGTAGCAGCATCGCGCCCAAGCACACGGGGCCAGATAAGCCCGATAGTCCAGGCAAAAGTCATCGTGAAAGTGATAAGAAGAAAGATCCAGATGCGGCGAAACTCCTGTTTGTTGGTTGATTGTGTCATAGGTTTATTGTTTTTAGTTTTAGTCAGTTATAATTCATTGGAATGTCATTCAGAGCACTCTCATAGGATTGTCATGCTGAGTGAAACGAAGCATCTCGCGCAGGGACTTAGCAGAATACACAGCGAGATCCTTCACTTCGTTCAGGATGACAACATCGCTATTTGCTTTTCTTTTATCCCAAACACGCACCACCGTATAAATGGTATCCTGCGCAGCACCTCCCACAACAGCACCGATCCGGCAAAGGTGGCAATGAGGGCAAGGCAGTAGATACTCCACACAGGCAGTGCGGTGGACTTGAGCCACAGACAAGCGGAGGTACACACGGTCATATGCACGATGTAGAGTCCGAAGCTGCTGCGCGTCATGTACTGCGAGAAGGGGGTGGTGCAGTTATAACGGTGTTTGAAGAGTCCGATGAGCGTCAATGTCATGGACCAGCAATAAATGCTGCACGGAAAACCCTGCAACACGGCGGGAGCGGTGTAATCCTCTCCATAGTAGCGCACACAGAAGTATACGCACCATATGATAGCCGTCATGCCCAACACAAAGCGCTCACGAGCCAAAAAGTCGTGTATGCGCTCCGAAGAGAAGATGTAGTAGCCCACGAGAAAAACGCCAAAGTAGTAGATGGGGCGGTACAGATTCAAGAGGCCACCAAATGTTTCCACCTCGTCAAGCTGTGTCTGAGCCAAAAGTCCCAACAGAAGGAGGAAGGCGAAGAGTACAAGCCATATCTCCCTTTTTGAGCACCGCGCCAGCCACGCCTCTACCCTATCGGCATCCAACACCTTACGCACCACAAGCAGCAATAGCGAGAACACATAGAGGTCTTGGATAAACCACAAGGGACCCGTACCGCTTATCACGCCAATCAGGAACTTCACCACGCCAGGCACCTCCTCGGGCAGCACTCCACCGCCTGCTTTCATGTTGACGAAGCCCAACACCCAACCAAAGACGAGCAGGCCAAGCGTGGAGGGCACGAGCAACTTACGTGTACGCTCTCGGCGAAACTCCCGCGCCGTACGATGCTGCAAGGCATAGCGGCTCGACATGCCTGCAAGTAGGAACATCAAGGTCATGAACCACGGATAGAGCACCGTACCCACAATATCCTGCCACTGATGCTCGGCAAAGCCACCGATTCCACCAAAGACCCCCTGTGCATTGAAGTTATAGAACACGTGGTAGATGAGCACCAGCACCACGGTCACCCAGCGCAGATTGTCGATAAAGTAATAGCGTTGCCTATTGTCCGTTGTTCCCATAGCAAATATCACCTAAAACATTAGTAGCCAATCTCATTTCAAAATCTCTTTTTCCATTCTTATTTCTCCCTGCAAGTAGAATATTTTCCGACTGCAAGCATAATATATTCTATTTGCAGGCAGAAAGATTTCTGCTTGCAGGTAGAAAATCACACAAAGCTATGCAAAATTTCTATTCTCTTGCTTGTTTTCAAGGAGTTCCTGCGGATAGTTTATCACATACTGCTTGCCATTGGCAAGGGTCACGAGAGCGAGTTCTTTCCAATTTACTACCATCAGATAGTATATACCTAGCCCCCTCTTGCGATACCAGCCCGTATATCCGAGGAGTCCATTATTGCCCATCAAGCGAATGCTACCGGCCAATTCATCCATCGATATACTACGCACCGATGCTATATCCGTAAGAACCTTGCGGCCAAGGTACAACTTTACAATAATGAGGTCTTTCTCTATATAGAAATAGCGCGGTGTACGCAACCCGATGACAATAATTAATGAGAACAGCAAGCCTATAGCAATGAGTCCACCTATCGGCGCATTTCCCCACAAAGCGATATAGAGGAATGTTCCCCACAAAACAAGAACACCAAATATAGACGAGACAATCAGTCCCTTCTGTTTCCGAAATCGGTAAATCATAAGGCTTCTCCTTTCTTCTTTTTCATCCGTCCGCTCTTCTTCAATGCTTCGGCAATAATCCATTGCAGCTGCCCATTGGTAGAGCGGAACTCATCGGCTGCCCACTTTTCAATGGCAGCCATCGTCTCGGCGTCTACGCGCAGAACGAAACTCTTGGTTTTATTGTCTTTTTCGGCCATAACATTTCATGGAGTTAAAGGAGTTAAAGGGAGATATCACTCCGCTTCGCTACGTGAAGAAGTTAAATGCCAATACTGCAATTATGCGAGAGTAAAGATTGCTTGTAAGCTATGCCGAACTATCGCGGTATCAACGAAGTAAAATGTACTATCACGCGTATAGAGCTATTGGCCTTTATCTCCATTTAACTCCTTTTTACTCCACTTACCTCCATCTTATATCAATGATTCAACGTACCCGAATTAATCACTGGCTGTGCAGGCTCGTCGGCGCAGAGCACTACCAGCAGATTGCTCACCATGGCCGCCTTCTTCTCCTCGTCGAGGTCTACGATAGCCTCTGAAGAGAGTTTGTCGAGCGCGAGCTTCACCATCGACACGGCACCCTCAACAATCTTCTCACGGGCAGTGATAATGGCGCTTGCCTGCTGGCGTTTGAGCATGATAGCTGCAATCTCGGGAGCATAGGCGAGGTAGTTGATACGTGCTTCCACCACCTCGATGCCAGCCATCGAGAGGCGTTCGTTGAGCTGCTGCACCAGCTGCATGTTAATCTCATCAGCATTGGAGCGCAGGGTGAGTTGTTCGCCTGTCGACGTGTCGGTATCATCGTAGGCATAGCGGCCAGCCACCTGACGGAGAGCAGCATCGCTCTGCACCTTCACGAAGTTCTCAAACGCCTTCATACGTCCAGCCACCGCACCGGCCGTTGTGGCAGCACCTGCCATGGCCATCGTCTGCGAGTCAATCTCAAACAGCGCCTTGTAGGTATCCTTCAGCTTCCACACCAGCACGAGACCGATCATGATGGGGTTACCCGTCAGGTCGTTTACCTTGATGGGGTCGGCATTCAGGTTACGTGCGCGGAGCGACACCTTTTTCTTGTCCAAGAAGGGGTTCACCCAATAGAAACCTGCACGGCGGAACGTACCCTTATACTTTCCGAAGAACACCATCACGCGTGCCTCATTGGGCTCAAGTGTCATGAAGCCGATGAAATGGATAAACCAGACGATGAAAAGCACGATACCCGTCACAGCACCCAATACAGGATGAACATATGCATTGACAGCACCCACAATACTCAATACGGCAACAGCCACCAGCAGCAGGTTAATCAGCAATCCCAAGAAGCCATTCACTACTGCACCTTTGTAATCTTTCTCTTTTGTTTCCATGTTCTTAATTATTTAGAGGTTTAACAAGTAATATCATTTTGATATCACAAAGATTTCATTTAAAATCCGACATTTCCAAATATTTTGGTAAAAAAGTTTGATTGAAGTGAAAAAAACATTAGGTGGCATACCTATCGGTGCCACCTAACGCTATGCAAATGCTCCTAATTATAGTAGCTACAGCATTTATCAGTCAATATAATCTATTTCTTGAACGTCACGTCCTCCACATGGTTGCCTACGTAGATGGGCACAAAGTCGGCCGTCTGGTACCACTTGGGCTTGCCGGGCATGTCATCATAGATGAGGCGACCATTAATCTTGAGTCCCTCGAAGGTGATGTTCTTTACCTTGCGCTCCTCGTTGTAGCCGTTGATGACGGACATATAGGGTTGCTCGCCGCTGTAGCGGATGTTGCGGAAGGTGACGTTCTCGACACCCCGACCGGGTGCGGTACAATATTTAGCATTGTATCCCACCTTCACGTGAAGCAGCGAACCCTGGTGGATGTTCTCGATGCGGATATTGTCGAAGAGTACATCCTTGATGTAGTTGTTGTCGCCGCAGTTGATGGCCATGCAGCCCTGGTAGTCGACCTGTGGCTCACTCTGACAGATGATGTCGATGTTCTCATACACGAGCCCTACGATGCTATCGCCCACCTCGGAGTTGCCATGAATGCCGATGAAGATGGGGTGTGCCACATCGGCCCAGAGGGTCGAGTTGGTCATGCGCACGTTGTGTACCGAGCCGCCGAAGCCCTTGCGGGTGGCATAGGCGGTGGTGCAGTCGTCCGAGGTGCGGCAGAACACGCGGTCGTAG
>JAZPZS010000038.1:0-4505 GCA_045544835.1 Bacteroidaceae bacterium
CGGAGTCTGCGTGAGAATCAAATATTTGCGAGAAAATGGACTATAAAATTCAATCATTCGTGTAGGAATATTAGCGATATTCTATAATGCGTTTTCCCTGACCATAGAACAAGAACAAATGCCCTGTAAATCATCATCGAAGACACTATACAACTGCAAATCGAAGGAAACAAAAAACTGCCACCCGGCAAAAATGTAATTGCATAGGGGGGGGAGGTTGGGCTACAATCATCCTATTTAACGTGAGTTCGATATTAAAATCAATATATAAATTGGTAATAATATAGAAGTTGTCCAAAACGTCCCGTGTCATTTCGAGCAAAGCGAGAAATCTCGCAAACGTCTCATGCCAAGTCCCTGCGCGGGATCCCTCGGCGCTTCGCTTTGTCGGGATGACACCAACGTTGAGATTTTAGTGTTAGTGGACTACTGCTATATTATCTCCTATAAATATAGCCATATTGTCATCTCGAACATATGTGAGAGATCTCAAATATCTCAAATATCTCAATTCTTTTGAGATTTCTCGTCGCTACACTCCATCGAATTGACAGGTTCGCGATTTGGCCTACTTCTATCGAACTCACGTTAGGTTAGTACCTGCCAGGACAAAAACACAATCGTTTCACCCAAGGAGAGGAAAAGTAAACATGCTATGTCACATAACAAAAAAAAGGCCCATGACATTGTCATGAGCCCTTCTTTCATATACGGGTTTGTCCCGATTAGAACCAACGAACGTAGCAGAAGTCCTGACGGTGAGGCAGGTCTACATTCTTGGGATACATACGATAGGCAACCTTGAAAGTACCGGAATTGTTCACCTCATGTGTGCCCTCGAAGGTGTGGATGTTGTTCTCACGCTTAACGAGGTTCATGGTGTCGATGGTGTGGATGTGCTCCTTGCCTTCGATGTCGGTTTCGATAGTTACTACCTCTACGCCTACTGCATCGTCGAGACCCTTCTCGTCGAGTACTACGGTGAGCTTTACATCGTCACCGCTGACAACCTCCATATCGGCTACGTTGGTAGCTGATACTACCTCGATAGAATCCCAACGCTCAGCTACTGTCTCCTTCCAAGCAGCGATCTCCTTAGCCTTGGCATTGTCGTTGGCCGAGAGTGCAGCGAAACGGCTGCCGAGCTTGTTGTAGAACTTGGTGTAGTAGTCGTCGAGCTGACGCTTCATGGTGTAGTGAGGTGCAATCTGTGCGATTGAGTTCTTCACTACCTGAATCCAACCCTCAGAGTAGCCCTTGGCGTTCTTGTTGTAGTAGAGGGGTACGATCTCGTTCTCGAGGATGCTGTAGATGGTAGCAGCATCGAGCTGATCCTGGTAATCCTGGTTCTGGTAGGTGCGCTTCTCTGTGAGTGCCCAACCTGCACCGGGACGATAGCCCTCGAGCCACCAACCGTCGAGTACAGAGAAGTTTACAACACCGTTCATCAAAGCCTTCTCACCTGATGTACCTGATGCCTCGAGAGGACGGGTAGGTGTGTTCAACCAAATATCTACGCCTGATACGAGACGACGGGCGAGCTGCATGTCGTAGTTCTCGAGGAAGATGATCTTGCCGAGGAACTCGGGACGACGTGAGATCTCGATAATCTTCTTGATAAGACCCTGACCTGCACCATCGTGGGGGTGAGCCTTACCGGTGAAGAGGAACTGTACGGGGTAGTCGGGGTTGTTGACGATCTTGGCCAAGCGGTCGAGGTCGGTGAAGAGCAGGTGTGCACGCTTGTAGGTAGCGAAACGACGTCCAAAACCGATGAGCAACGCGTTGGGGTTGATCTTCTGCATCAGTGATACTACACGTGAGGGATCGCCCTGGTTCTTCAACCAGCTGCTGCGGAACTCCTCGCGGATGTATGCGATGAGCTTGTTCTTCAAGCCCTGACGTGTCTCCCAGATGGTCTCGTCAGATACATTGTAGATAGCCTCCCAGATCTTCTCGTTTGACTGGTCGCCAAGGAATGTCTTGTCGAATACCTTGGTGTAGAGGTTCTTCCACTCTGAAGCTACCCATGTGGGGAAGTGTACGCCGTTGGTTACGTAACCTACGTGGTTCTCCTCGGGATAGTAGCCCTTCCAGATGCCAGAGAACATATCCTGTGATACCTTGCCGTGGAGCCAGCTTACGCCGTTGACCTCCTGACAGGTGTTGCAAGCGAAGGTTGACATGCAGAAACGCTCGCCCTTGTCACCGGGATTGATGCGGCCCATATCCATGAGCTCATCCCAGCTGATGCCGAGCTGCTGTGCATAGCCGCTCATGTACTTGCCGAAGAGCCCCTCGTCGAAGTAGTCGTGACCGGCAGGTACGGGGGTGTGTACGGTGTAGAGACCTGAAGCGCGAACGAGCTCCATAGCCTGGTTGAAGCTGAGCCCCTGCTTTACATAGTCGGTCAAGCGATAGAGGTTGCAGAGTGCAGCGTGACCCTCGTTGCAGTGGTATACATCCTTGGTGATACCCATAGCCTTGAGGGTGAGCATACCACCGATACCGAGCAGGATCTCCTGCTTGAGGCGGTTTTCCCAGTCACCACCATAGAGCTGGAAGGTGATAGGACGGTCGAACTCTGAGTTGAGCTCGTTGTCGGTGTCGAGGAGGTACAAGGGTACACGACCTACCTGTACCTTCCATACGTATGCATATACCTGATAGTTGATGTAGGGGACAGCTACCACAAGGGGCTTGCCGTTCTCGTCCATCACGCGCTCCAAGGGGAGGTTGGCGAAGTTTGAAGCCTCGTAGTTGGCAATCTGCTGACCATCGATAGAGAGGCTCTGTGTGAAGTAGCCATAGCGATAGAGGAAGCCGATAGCGCACATGTCGACGTTAGAGTCAGAAGCCTCCTTCAAGTAGTCACCGGCGAGCACGCCCAGACCACCTGAGTAGATGCGCAGTACGTGTGTGAGACCATACTCCATGCAGAAGTAAGCCACTGAGGGGCGCTCTGCATTGGGCTTAACGTCCATATATGCACGGAACTGCTTGTACACCTTGTTGATGCGTGCAAGTATAGCTTCGTCCTTAGCCAGTTCTTCCAATGTCTCGTAGCTGAGACGCTCAAGCAGCAGCACGGGGTTTTGTCCGCACTCTTTCCAGAGAGTAGGGTTCAAGCTCTTGAACATGTCGCGGGCCTCGGGAGTCCAAGACCACCAGATGTTGCGCGCCATCTCGCTCAAGCAAGCAAGCTCAGCGGGGATGTGCGACTTTACGTTCACCTCTTTCCATGCGGGTGAATTTGCATTACTAACTTTAATCTTCATATGAGTTATAATGGTTAATAAGTTATTATTCTATTTTGTGTAGGTAAAGGGAGTCATAGGGAGTTATCGCTTCGCTCTTCGGAAGATAAAAGCCAAATGTTCTTTCGCGCGAAATAAGCTATCGGCATTTAACTCCATTTATCTCCATTTTACTCCTTTATCTACCAATTACATTATTATTTACTTAATGCTACCTCGTATGCTTCGAGGTAATACTTTACAAACTTGTCCCACAACGCCTTCTTGGAGATGTCGGCAGCGCGACGGCGAAGCTGTGTCACCATCTTGGCGTCCATCTTGGTAAAGGCCAGGATACTGTTCTTGATTTCGTTGGCTGCCTCGTCCCAGTTGCTATCGGTACGGTGTATCACCTTCACACCACTCTCCAATGGAGAATTGACAATGGACAATGGAGAATTATCACCGGTGCCACTTTCATCTTTCATCTTTCCACTTTCCACTTTCTGCAATGAATTTGCCCAAAGGCCAAAACCTGCGAGGTCGGTGGTGATGGTGGGTACGTGGAAGGCTACGCTCTCGAGCGGAGTGTATCCCCAAGGCTCATAGTAAGAGGGGTATACCGCCAAGTCGTCGCCAGGCAACAGGTCGTAGTAGGGAAGGTTGAAGATGCCGTCGTCGCCATTGAGGTAACAGGGCACGAAGATTACCTTCACACGGCTCTCAGGCGCGTTGTTGAGCCCGATGGCACGCATCATTGAGAGGGCCTTGTCATCGTCCATGTTGTAGAGTTCGTGGGTGATGACAGGGTTTTCTAATGGACAATTGACAATTGACAATTGACAATTACTTTCCTCTTTCATCTGTAATCTTTCAACTAAGTCCATACGTGGACCTTTTACCCAAGCGGGCACGTTGATGAATGCCAATACGTCGCGGTCGAGCGAGGGCTCATGGGCGAGGCGATTGAGCGACTCGAGCAGGATGTCGATACCCTTGTTGCGGAACTCGTAGCGGCCGCCGGTAGATACAATGATGGTGTCGTCGGCAAACTCCTGACCGAGCAGCTTGCTGGCTACGTTCAACATCACCTTGCGGGCCTCCTTGCGCTTGGCAGTGAAGGCAGCCCCCTTGGGTACGAAGTCGTCCTCGAAACCATTGACTGTGATGACATCGGCCTTCTTTTCGAGCAGCTGTGCGCACTCACGGTCGGTGATTTCACTTACCGTGGTGAAGCAGTCGACGCGATGGGCAGCCTGCTTCTCGATC
>JAZPZS010000039.1:0-20487 GCA_045544835.1 Bacteroidaceae bacterium
AAAAAACGTGTAACGACTCATAGTTGGGTACATTACACGTTCACCATTTCTTCTCTGTGCGCCTGATAGGACTCGAACCTACACGTATCGCTACACCAGATCCTAAGTCTGGCGCGTCTACCAATTTCGCCACAAGCGCAATCGTTTTTGCAAACGCGATGCAAAAATAATACTTTTATTTGATTTATGACAGATGATTTATGATTTATTTTGCTTCGGGAGCTTATTTTGCCTGTTCGGCCAATAGTTTCCGTGCTGTTTCAATGATGGTATCTACTCCGCGAGCGCAGTCCTCATCACTCATGTCTACCTTCACATCGGGGTCGATGCCAAACTCTGTGTGCTGCATATCTACATCAAAGGAGGGGCAGGCCGAGAAGCGTACGCTCCACCCGTTGGGCAGTTCCGATGAGAAGGGCAAGCCGGAGCCACCGCCAGTGCGGTCGCCTACGATGGTGACCAGAGGCAGGGTGCGCATGATCTTCACGAAATCGTTGGTGGCGCTATAGGAGCTGCGGTTGGTGAGCACGCACACGGGCTTCTGCCAACGTATGCGGTCGGAACTCTCAAGATATACGGGTTCGGGTGATGAGAAATCGGTATGTCCGGGGCCTGTCTTATGGCAGATGTATCCTGTGAGCACACGTTCGTTGGTGAAGCGGGCGGCCAGCGTCTCGGCATAGGAGAGGTTGCCGCCTCCGTTGCCTCGCACATCCACGATGAGTCCGCGACAGAGCGCCAGGGCATGGAGACACTCGTCGAGGTTGCCTTCGCCGATGGCGTTTGAGAAGGAGGGCACGTAAATATAGCCGATGTTGTCGGGCAGGATGGTATAGCGCAGGCTTGAGGCTATCTTGTAGTCGGTGCCGAGGTACTGCTTCTGCACCTCCTCACTGAAGTTGGTGGCATATCCCTCGCGGAAGTCCCAGTAGCGTGCCACGTCGTGCGCGGCATAGAGGTTCACGTGCCCGTCGCGCAGTTCGTCGAGCATATCGCCCAGCACCTCGAAGAGTCCGGCACGGCTCATGCCGTCGTCTATCTTATGCTTGTAGCGGCGATACACCGTGTTCCAGTTGAGCCCATACTCCTCGGCTTTGTAGTCAAGGAAGCAGTACTTGGTATCGATAATGCTCCACAGGGCTTCGAAGTTGCCGGTGGGAGTATCTTCGTAGGTCTCTACTTTTGTGCATGAAGAGAGCAGTGTCAGAATCAGTAGGGGGATTGCAATACGGGACATTGTTGTTTATTCTATTCAATGATTCTTTATTATTAGTGTCATTCTCACGCTAATGATTTATGTCTCACACAGATCTCACAAATCTCACAGAAGCACACGCGCTATCGCTTGTGTGTACCCTCGGCTGAATACACTCGGCAACGCCGACAGACGCGAGTGAAACGATGCGTCCATTTTTGTGAGATTCGTGAGATCTGTGTGAGGAAAAAACATAAGTTTGTGTGAGACAATAAAGTGCCAACAGAGTAACATAAATTCAATACGGTATATACTGCCTCGCCTCATCGTCGCGCCATACGTGGTAGAGGTTGCTCACGTAGCCCAGCATCACAGAGTGGGTAAACATGCGGTACTGCTGGTTGCCTAATCTCCATTGGTAGAGGTCGCTGAGCATACTGAGGCGTATGGTGCACGAGCGGAATTGTACGTCGTAGCTGAGGCCGGTGCGTAGGGAGAGGTTATTGTGCGGAGCAGTCACATGCACGCAGTTCTCCTCGTGCCCGAGGTAGAATATCTCGTAGTACGACTGCCCGTAATCGGGCGCAAAGGCAAAGCCGAAGAGAGGTACGTCGGCTTGCAGGCGCACACTCATCGGGGTGCTCCACAACGTGAAGGCATACTTGCCCATGGCTGATGCGGCCAGGTTGACGCCGAGCTTGAGCTGAGCCGGGTTGTTTGAGTTGCGTAGGTTATAGATCCCACCTATGCGCAGCTGTCCTTGCGGGCCTACATAGAGGCTCCATCCATTCGTGTGCAGCGGACGATAATAATAGGTATAGCTATAGTCGGCCATGCCGCCAATGGTGAGTCCGCTGCCCGTGCGAGGCGTGGTGTAGTCGGCATGGAGCGTGAAGAGTGACTGGGCAAACCACCGCCCATTCTCACACGTGAGCTGCCCGAAGCGCTCACTCTGCAATGCTACCTGTCCGCCACCATAGCGCAGGGGCGACAGGTAGGTGTCGAGCAGACTGGTATACCCGCCGCCCAAGGAGGAAGTGCGCTCCTCGAAGCGGTCACTCCGGAGCGGCTGCCCTGACAAAATGGTGACGAAACAAAGCATAATAATGCTTGATAAGTATCTTGTTCTCATGTCTATCTTTGTCGTTTGATTTCACACGGATAACTTTGGTTTCACACAGATCTCACGAATCTCACAAAAGCACACGCGCTATCGCTTGTGTGTACCTCCGGCTGAATACACTCGGCAACGCCGACAGATGCGAGTGAAACGATGCGTCCATTTTTGTGAGATTCGTGAGATCTGTGTGAGGAAAATCATAAATTCGTGTGAGGCAAAATAAAACACTTAATATCCATTAATGACACGCTTGATGCCATCACGAAAGTCATTCACATTGAAATTAATGAGTAGTCCTATTCGTTTGTCTGTCAGTTTAAGATATGTGAGCAGCTGTTTATAGTGTATCGGTTTAAGCTCCTCCACAGATTTCAGTTCAACAACGATAGAGTCCTCAATAAGTAGGTCCAATCGTAACCCTTCACCAAGATTTACGCCTTTGTAATTCATCTCAACAGGCACTTGTGAGGCTACAGATAATCCACTGAGTTGCAGCTCATGTATCAATGCTTTCTCATAGGCGGCTTCCAACAACCCTGGACCTAACGCATTGTACACTTCCATAGCGCAACCTATAATCTTGTAAGATAGTGGATCTTTCGTTTTTTCCATAACATTGATTTGGGTATAAACTTATGCGACAAAGTTCGCTAAGTTTTCCGAGCTATGCAAATGATTGTATGGGATTTTTTCCATCTTTATGGTAAACCATGAAGATACACTGCGCCTCGGGATAAAAAATAAACGAGTTTATTTTGTTCTCCTCTCGGCTTGTTGTATCTTTGTAGGATATTCCCGAGAAGCGTTTAATGACAATGAAAAAGACGATTTATATCCTATGGGTCTTGCTGATGATATTGCCCATGACGGCAACAGCACAGCGCATGCAGCAGAAGACGGGACGCGGCGTAGTGGCGGTGAACCGCACAGGCGGACGCTCGGTGACCTCTGCCGGAGGACAGGGCAACCTGATATCGTGGCGCAAGCTGGCCGAGGAGCCGGAAGGAACGACCTACAACGTGTATCGCCGCGCAGCAGGCTCGTCGGACTATACGAAGATGAACGGCACACCGCTGAAAGTGACCAACTACAAACCCTCGGCACTGACCAACAATACGGAATATGCCGTGACGGCCATCTCGCCCGAGGGCGTGGAGGGGGCGATGTCGGCACCGTTCCTCTACAAGACACAGGCGTGGCCAAACGTATGGTTCAACTTCGACTTTGACGACAAGGTCATCGCACGCAACGACTACCGCACAAAATATGTGTGGCCCATGGACCTCGACGGCGACGGCGAATTCGATGCCGTGGTGTGTGACCGCCTCTATGCCGGAGTGGGCCCCGACGACGATGCCGAAGACCGACGCGACAATGACGCAACCGTAAGCCATAAGATTCAGGCATACCGCCTCAGCGGTGAACTGCTGTGGACGGTCGACATGGGGTCCAACATGAATATCTGCGGCGGACAGAACGATATGGTGGTCGCCTATGACATCAACTGTGACGGACGCTGCGAGGTCATCATCAAATCGTGTGACGGCACTCGTTTCTGGAACAAGGAGAACGAGACATGGGGACTATATGCCATGAAAAGCCAGGTGCCCGACGTGGACGGCGACGGCATCGTGGACTACCGTCAGCAGACGGAGCGCAACCGCCCATTCTACGTGTCGGTAATCGACGGCACGACGGGCGAGGAGATAGCCTGCAGCGAACTGGATTATAGCGAAGTGCACGACGGCGTGGACACCTATACCCGCACAAACCGCTCCGACTACATGAGCGACGGGTACGCAGCCATGGACGGACACTTTGCCATCTGCTACCTCGACGGCCTGCACCCAGCACTGGTCATGGAGTGCCTGGATCGTGAGACCAACAAGACTCACCACAACTACGTCTTCACATGGGAATATGACTGGACAGGTGGGGTGCCCTCCAACTGGCACCACTCATCGACATGGAGCCGCAACGATAAGAAGCCCTGGCCGGCCGAATTCCACCAGCTGCGCGTGGCCGACGTGGATGGCGACGGACGCGACGAGATGATACAAGGTGGCTATTCGGTGAACCCCACGACGGGCTGGTTTGCAAGCCCGGGGATAGGACATGGCGACCGCTTCATCCTGAGCGACATCGACCCTGACCGCCCAGGCTTGGAGGTCTACGCCATCCAGCAGAGCGCCCTGCTGGGACAAGTGCTCTACGACGCACGCACCGCCGAGCGCATCAAGGAATGGTACCTGCCCACGGTGTTCGATGTGGGGCGCGGCGCCTGCATGGACATCGACGCTTCGCGCAAAGGCTATGAGCTATATAGCTTCACGGACGACTACATCTACGACTGCAAGGGAGAGAAGACCAGCTATGTCCGCTCGGCCTGTGGCATCAAAACGATGTTCGAAGGCGTATGGTGGAACGGCGACCTGCAGCGCGAGGAGCTGTCATCGCCCGGTGGTAGCGGATGGACTACCAACCTGATGATCACGCAGGTGCTCGACAAGGCGCGACTCGTGGAGTTCTCGCAAGAGAGCAGCTGGACGGCCGAAGGCGGCACAGGCACACGACCTGCCTTCATGGGCGACATCACCGGCGACTGGCGCGAAGAAATCATCCTGGCCAAGCAGAACAACGACCAGAGCTTAGGACTCGTGGGCTACACTACCGCCATGCCCACCAGCTACAGCATCTATTGTCTGCAACAGGACCCCCACTACCGGGGCGATTGCACCACCCGCGGATACTACCAACACCCCAACACGGGCTTCTACTTAGGTGGCGACATGCCACTCCCACCCTTGCCCCCAGTGTTCGTCAGCGACCTGCGCTGGAAGGGTAACGGAGAATGGACAACGTTCGACATGACACAGGCCGGCACCTATGCCGACGGCATGAGCCTAATGTTCGACCTCTCCGGCGACAACTCACAGCCCATATCGCTGAAGGCTCCCATGGCACCATCGGTACTCTACTTGATGAATCCACAAGGACACAACTATACCTTCAACAACAAGGGCACCACGGGTACAGGACAGCTCATCAAGTCGATGCAAGGCACAGCAACCTTCAATGCCAACTTGGGGCATACGGGGCCTACCATCATCAGCGAGGGGACACTCTGCGTCAATGGCCACATCGCAGGCCCTGTAGAACTGCGCGCCAAAGGTACGCTAAGCGGAAATGCGACCTTGCAGGACACCCTCATCTTCGAGGGAGCACTCAACCACGAAGGATGCCGCCTACAGATTGCAGACATGACCTCTAAGAAAAGCATGACAATCCCCGGCAACGTATACCTCGAGGTGGATACAGAGCTTCTCGAGCCCGACTGCATAGATTGCGAGCCTTTCGTAACCTGCGGCACACTGGTAGTCGAAGGCAGCCTAACCTTCAAGGGCACCAACTACCTCACCGTGAATCTGATGAGCGACATGCCAGCCGAATATATCATAGCTAAGTCCACGGACACACTCATCTGCGACCCCGCAAAACTGAAGACACGGGGGTTGGAAGGCATCAACTACGACCTGAAAGTGGAAAACAACCAGCTGATCCTTGTCATCAACGACACACGAGCAGCCACCGACGGAGTGCTATGGACAGGAGCCGAGAGTGGAATCTGGGATTATAAAACACCCAATTTCGTCACCAACACGGCAACAGCCTTCGTGCCAGGCGATGCCGTCGTGTTTACCGACAAGGGACAGCAGAAGAGCATCACACTCAACGAAATGATGGTAAGCAATGGCGTGACGTTCCAAAGCGGGAAATACACCTTAAAAGGCGAAGGTGGCATCAGCGGCACAGGCAACGTCACGGTGGAGAAGGATGCTGACGTGACCCTAAACATGAAATACAGCGATTACACGGGCAAGACCATCGTCAATGGCGGCCGACTGACCGTATCAAACTTCTATGACGGCGGACAGAAGAGCGCCATCGGCGCTGCCACAGCACAAGAGGGCAACCTTCAACTGAATGGCGGAACGATAGTGCTGAGTCAGGACAACATGGGCACCGACCGCATCATCACCCTCACCGACACGGCCACCATACACATCAGCAAGTCGAACAGCGCACTCTCAATGAAAGGACAGGTTAAGGGCTCAGGCTACCTGATCAAGGATGGCGCAGGCCAGCTGAACTTCGGCTATGGCGGAGAGAACAACTTCTCCGGACTTATCGTGAAGCAAGGTATCGTCGCACAAGGAGCCTGGAATGCCACCTTCGGAAAGAGCGGCTCTCCCATGCTGCTGGCAGGCGGCGAGGTGCATCAAATCGACGTGAACAGCACATCGACAGTACCCAACCTCAATCACGTGTTCACCATCGTGGAGGGCACTAACAACACCATCGTAGGCTCTTCGCGCGGAAAAATCAACGGGTCGTTCCATGGCTGTGGAAACCTCAACATACGTACCCGATATGTGCGTTGCGACATAGGAGCCAGCTTTGCCAACTTCAAGGGCAAGCTTACCGCCAAGGGAGAAGGCGGCGACTTCCGACTGATGGAGAACGTCACCGACATGTCGCAGACTCGTCTGGTTATCGAAGCAGGCACCTACATGGGTCACTTCTCCAGCGGAGGAAAGAACGAGGTAGCAGCAACAACGAAGATAGGCTCTCTCTCAAGCACAGCTACCGACGCTATATTGGGTGGTTCGCAAAGCACCTGGTCGGTAGGCTATCTCGGCGAGAACACGTCGTTCAGTGGCCTGTTCAAGGCTAGCCGCGTCAACAAAGTGGGCGCAGGGAAACTGACACTAAAGACCCCCGGACACACCTCACCAATCTTTGTTTCTGAAGGTATGCTGGAGCTGCAGAACACGACGGCTACAGTCATGAACACGGGCCTCATCACCGTACAGAAAGGCGGACAGCTGCTCGGCACGGCCATGGCAGGTGACGTCACCGTACAGCGAGGAGGCCTCATCACTGGCGGTCTTGAGACATCCACCTCGGGCTCGCTACGCATCAATGGCACATTGACACTACAGGCTGGAGCGACCGTCAAGGTGCGCTTAGGCAAGGGATTGGGCAACTCCACGATTACAGCCAAGGGCGCCATCAAGCACGGTGGCGACACCATTCTGGTGAGCATTCCCGCAGGACGCAAACTCAGCGTGGACGACGAGCTGACCATATTCAAACCTGGGTTCACTTCGGCCACAGGACAGTTCCACGTAAAGTGCGAAGCCGAGGACGGAAGCATCTATGAGTTAGACAGCTCCACATTACTCACCGACGGAAAGCTACGCGTCAGCGGGGTTGCCTTGGGCATAGCAGGCATACCAGCCCCCGACACCTTGGTCGATGTCCATACCACCGACGGAACCAAGTTACGCAGCGCCGTCCCATTCCATCAAGCCCTCGATGGATTGCATCGTGGAATTTATATTGTTGGAGGCATGAAAATATCAAAAAAATAACATCATATACATAGACAACAAGCATTCATGACAATGAAGAAAACAACCTATATCGCCCTATCAGCATTGGTGCTGCTGTGCGGATGCTCTGAGAAAATACTCCCCATCAGAGGAGTGAAGAAAGCGGTGGAGACGCAGGCTCCACAAGTGGAAAATATAGCCGTAGCCCCTCAGGACACCATCGCCGAAGAGGCCGTGGAAACGACAAGAGCCGAACTACCCGTAGTGGAGCGCGAGCCCATACCCGAGGAGTGGACCGCCATCAAGGACGACTCGCTGGTGGTAATAGAGAGCATGTCGGGCGAGCTCGATAGCCTACTCAACAGTTGGTATGCGCAGACCTACCTCATGGTGGACACCACCTGCACGGCAACAGCCACCAACCCCACATTCAGCGACACGGTATACACCGAGCGACTGGCCAACCTGCCCTGCCTGGTGCAGATGGTATACAATCAGCCCGTGCGCAGCAGCATCGACCGCTACGCTACAAAATTGCGCCATCAAGTGTCGTACATGCTGGGTATGATGCAGTACTACGAGCCCATCATAGAGCAGGCACTCGACGTGCATGGCGTGCCCAACGAGCTGAAGTACCTGCCGGTAATCGAGTCGGCTCTCAACCCCGTGGCCGTATCTCGCGCTGGAGCTACCGGCCTATGGCAGTTTATGTACAGCACAGGCAAGCTCTACGGGCTGAAGCAAAATAGCCTCGTCGATGACCGCCGCGACCCCGTGAAGGCCACCTGGGCAGCAGCCAAGCACCTGCGCGACCTCTACGACCGCTTCGGTGACTGGAGCCTGGCCATAGCAGCCTACAACTGCGGCTCGGGCAACGTGAACAAGGCCATCTACCGCTCGGGTGGCAAGACCAATTTCTGGGACATCTACTACTATCTGCCCCGTGAAACACGCGGCTATGTGCCTGCCTTCATTGCAGCCACCTACATCATGACCTACCATGCCGAGCATGGCATCTGCCCCATGGAGCCCAAGCTGCCTATAGCTACAGACACTATCATGGTGAACCGCCTGCTCCACTTCGACCAGATAGCAGCCGTATGCGACATCGACATGGAGACGCTGCGTGGCCTCAACCCGCAGTACCGCGAAGACGTCATCCCGGGCAAGTTCCTGCCCGGAGCACTGCGCCTCCCCGAAGACAAGATACGCACCTTCATCCTCTCGGGCGACTCGATATACAACTATGACCGCGAGAAATACTTCTCCGAGGAGAAGGTGAAGACTCTGAAAAACCAAGCCACCAACAGCGGATTCATCTACCACAAGATACGCAGTGGAGAGACCCTCTCGACCATTGCACGCCGCTACCGCGTGACAGTAAACGAACTTAAGCGATGGAACGGTCTCCGCACCAGCCGCATCGTGGCAGGAAAGAGACTGAAGATTTATCCAAGATGAAAGTTGAAAGATGAGCCGAAGGTCGACACCCGAAGGGGCCAAAGTCAAAGACTAAAAAGAACAATTCAGAATTTAGAATTCAGGATTTAAAAAACATGAACACCGAAAAGGAACTTGCCGAAGAGAAGATGATAAACGAAGCGTTCCAAGGAATGCTAAGTACATACCTGGCCTCGAAGCACCGCAAGAAGGTCGACATCATCACCCGTGCCTTCAACTTTGCCAAGCATGCCCATAAGGGAGTGCGCCGCAACTCGGGCGAGCCCTATATCATGCACCCCATCGCCGTGGCACGCATCGTGAGCGAGGAGATTGGCCTGGGCTCCACATCTATCTGCGCAGCATTGCTTCATGATGTGGTGGAGGATACCGAATACACGGTAGAGGACATCGCCAACCTCTTCGGCCCCAAGATAGCGCAAATCGTTGACGGGCTGACCAAGATAGCGGGTGGCATCTTCGGAGACAAGGCGTCGGCACAGACGGAGAACTTCAAGAAGCTGCTGCTCACCATGTCGGAGGATATCCGCGTAATCCTCATCAAAATTGCCGACCGACTGCACAACATGCGCACCCTGCAGCACATGGCACCCAACAAGCAGTACAAGATTGCCGGAGAAACGCTCTACATATACGCCCCCATCGCCTATCGCCTCGGATTGAGCAAGATAAAGGTGGAACTGGAGAACCTCAGCTTCAAGTATGAGCACCCCGAGGAGTATGCGCGTATAGAGGAAAAGCTGGCCATGACGCAGGCTGAGCGTGAGAAACTCTTTGCCGACTTTACCGCTCCCATCAAGGCCAAGCTCGACGAAATGGGTGTACAGTACCGACTGATGGGGCGCATCAAGTCGCCCTACTCGATATGGAAGAAGATGCAGAACAAACAGCTCGCCTTCGAAGAAATCTTCGACATACTGGCCGTGCGCATCATCTTCGAACCCAAGAATATCAAAGAGGAGGCCAACGAGTGCTTCAACATATATATTGCTCTATCGCACCTCTACCGTACCCACCCCGACCGCTTCCGCGACTGGGTGAACCAGCCTAAGACAAACGGCTATCAAGCCCTGCACGTGACCCTCATGAGCAATCACGGCGAATGGGTGGAGGTGCAGATTCGTAGCCAGCGCATGGACGACATCGCCGAACAGGGCGTTGCAGCACACTGGAAATACAAGGAGAGCGGCTACGTGGAGGAGGATGAGGTGGACCTCAACAAGTGGCTCCACACCATCAAGGAAATCCTCGACGACCCACAGCCCGACGCGATGGACTTCCTCGACGCCATCAAGCTCAACCTCTACTCGTCGGAAATTTTCGTCTTCACCCCCAAGGGCGACATCAAGACCATGCCGCAAGGCTGCACCGCGCTCGACTTTGCCTTCTCCATACATACGTTGGTGGGAACACACTGCATCGGTGCCAAGGTGAACCACAAACTCGTGCCTATGAGCCACGTATTGCAGAGTGGCGACCAGGTAGAGGTACTCACCTCAAAAACACAGAATGTGAAGCCCGAGTGGCTCACCATGGTGACCACCGCCAAGGCAAAAAGCAAGATACAGGGCATACTGCGCCGTGAGGAGCGTGCCGCTCACAAAGAGGGCGAACGTATCATTGCCGAGTTTGCCCAGAAGGAGGACCTCACACTCGACGTACACAGCATAGCCCGCCTATGCCGTATGCACAACTTCTCGGAGTATGACCAGTTGCTCGTAGCGCTGGGCAACAAGAGCATCATCCTCGGCGATGCCGACCGCAATGCTCTCAAGGGTTCCAGTTCATCGACAAACATCCTTGGCCGACTCTTCCGCACAAGCAAGAAAGAAGAAAAGCCTATTGGCAAGCCGCAATTGTCAAACGACAATCCACAAAAGATTGACAAGAAACGTCCGCTCATCCTCACCGACGAGGCCATCCAAAGCAGCTACCACATGGCAAAGTGCTGCCACCCCATCCCAGGCGACGATGTGCTCGGATTCATCGGCGACGACGGACAAATCATCATCCACCAGCGCAAGTGCCCAGAAGCAGCCAAACTCAAGGCCGGCTATGGCAACCGCATCGTAGCAGCACAGTGGAGTACCCACAAGTTGCTCCATTTCTCCGTATCGATCAACATCAAGGGTATCGACGGTGTGGGTGTAGTGAACCGAATCACCAACATCATCTCACAGGAGCTCAACGTGAACATGGAACGCATCCTCATCGAGGCACACGACGGCATCTTCGACGGTACCATACGCCTCCGAGTTCACGACGTGGACGACATAAAAGTTATCTGCGACAATTTGAAAAAGCTAAACAACATCCGATCCGTCATCCGTGTGGATGGCTGACAAACGACGTACCAATGAGTCGCACAAGATTTGAAAAGCGGGGCGGTTTTCCTCGCTGATAGGCTTCTTAGGCTGCGACTTGATTGTGAGCGGATTGACAGGGCGGCCGTTTTCATATACACGGAAGTCGAGATGAGGCCCTGTGGATAGCCCAGTTGACCCCACATAGCCGATAACCTCCTTCTGCGCCACCATGTCGCCAACCTGAAGTCCCTTGGCAAAGCGCGAAAGATGCATATAGGTTGTAGTATAAGTACCATTATGTCGGATCTTTACATAGTTTCCTCCTCCGTTAGCTTGGTATCCTTTGGCTATCACCTTACCGCTACCGATAGCATATACAGGCGTACCGGTAGGCGCAGCATAATCAACTCCATGATGAGCTCTGTATCGCTTCAACACGGGATGATAGCGGCTGTTTGAGAAACGGGACGAAATCCGATAGTAATCGAGCGGAGCCTTTAAGAACGCACCTTCAAGGCTATTCCCCTTTTCATTATAATAAAGTTCCTCACCATCCTGCACAAAAGGAATGGCATAGAACAAACTATCCGATGCACAAAATGAGGCTGCACGAATACGAAAGTTTGCAAGAGGCTTGTCCTCCACAAACTCCTGTTCGTAGATCAGTGAAAAGACGTCACCGGGCTGTATGCCAAAGAAGTCAATAGACCACCCAAAGATATGCGAGAGCATCACCGCCAGTTGGGGCGATGCACCATTATCAACCATAGCATTCCATAATGAGGACTTCACAATACCAGCCACCTCACCTTCACGCCACGCCGAAGGGTGTTCGCCACGAGTGACCACGTCGGTAGTAAGATTGAAAATGACATAACGCTTCGGACTCTCCTCATATACGAAATAGCGGGGTGTATGAAGCGTGTCCTTGTCGGACAAGAGGGCGCAGAGGCGTCCCGCACGTACCTTGCGCACATCGAACACCGAATCGGGACATTGCGTAAGGGCATATACCTTCTGGGAGGAAAGGCCATAAGCCATCAGTACCTCAGCAAGTGTTTGGCGCGGCGCTATGGTATCATGGGCTACGTGGTATAGCTCAATGGGAAGTCCAAAACGATATACCGTATCCATCACTGACAATGTATCAGCAGATAGCTCCACACCTGCTCCTCGTACTGAGCGCACACGCCCGATCACCGCTATGGCAGCCAACGCCAGCATCACAATGACCAGCACTGTCCACAATGCTCCAGGCGCAATTCTTCTTCGCTTTATCATGTTATTCATATGTGTCTGTAAATTCATTCTACCCCCTCACCCTCAACATAATTTTCCAGTCGCAGAGTGTTGCCATCAAATACGGCGTAAGTAAAGAGATCTGTCCACTCACCTAAAATGAGCAGATGGGTATCACGCGACAGCATCAGATTAAGCTCGATATGACGGTGTCCATAAATGAAATAGTTGATTTCCGGATGATGCATGAGATACTCCTTGGAGTAGGCTACGAGCGGCTCACTCTGTTCGCCCATGTAGCGAGGTGCACCTTCACGTTCATGCTTGAGTCTACTGTGCTTGGCCCACTCAAGTCCGAAGTGAACACTCCAACGGGGATGAATGCCGGCAAATAGCCATTGCAATATGGGATTATGGAACATGCCACGCAGCATACGGAACTTCCAATCCGTATCTCCAAGGCCATCACCATGAGCCAAATAGAAGAGTTTCCCCTCTATATCTACAGTCATCGGCTCATAATGCATAATGACACCACACTCTTCGGTAAGATAATCTTTGCACCAGATATCGTGATTACCGATAAAGAAATGTACCTCCACGCCACGATCAGTAAGTTCGCTCAACTTACCGAGAAAGCGCGTATACCCTTTAGGTACCACGTTGCGATACTCGAACCAAAAATCGAACATGTCACCCAGCATGTAAATGGCCGACGCCTTGTCCTTGACAGCATCAAGAAAACTGACCAAGCGGCGTTCACGTGTACGCATAGAAGTGAGTGCGCGACTACCTAAATGGGCATCAGAGATAAAATAAACCATATCCTAATTCTACATAAATCCCAACTCGAGCTTTGCCTCCTCACTCATCATGTCCTTATCCCACTCAGGTTCAAACACCAAGTTAATGGTAGCTGCTGTAATACCCGAGATGCCCTCTACCCGCATACGAACATCCTCCATGATGAAATCTGCCGCAGGACAGTTGGGAGCAGTAAGTGTCATATCCACTTCAGCACGCCCGTCATCCATCAGTTCAATACGGTATATCAGTCCCAAGTCGTATATATTGACGGGGATCTCTGGGTCATACACTGTCTTCAGTGCTTCGACGATACGTTCTTGCAACGCCAATTTTTCGTTTTCGTTCATGGTCGCAAAATTAGTGCAAGCCGAACGAAATGCCAAATTTCAACGAGTGAATGTTATGGAAAAAGTTCACTTTTCTATACTGAAGACAGTACAACATATTAGTCTGTTTATCCCTCCCATATTCACAAAATTACAAATAATGCCCATGACAATTGCTAAAAAACAAAAGCAAAGGCATAGTTTACTGGAAAAACATACACAAATAAACCTAAAAGTGCAAACAATACTAAAGCAAACATTTGCACATTCGATGGGAATGCGTATCTTTGCAACGTAATTTAACTACGAAGATATGGCAAAAGACATTATCCTCCGCATCGAAGACAGTATCAAGAAGAACTGGGATCGCGATGCCCTGACCGACTACAAGGGTTGCACACTACAATATAAGGATGTAGCCCGTAGAATAGAGAAACTACACATCATGTTCCATGAAGTAGGCATTGAGCCGGGAGACAAGATTTCGCTCTGCGGCCGCAACAGTTCAAACTGGGGCGTAGCCTTTCTTGCTATCATGACTTACGGAGCAGTGCCCGTACCTATCTTGCATGAGTTCAAGGCTGACAACGTGCACAACATTATCAACCATAGTGACTCCAAACTGGCTTTCATAGGTGAGAGCAACTGGGAAAACCTCAACGAAGATGAGATACCCAACGTGATTGGTGTCATTCAGATGGAGGATTACGACCTGCTCATCAGCCGTGACGAAAAGTTGACTTATGCCCGCGAACACTTGAACGAATTGTTCGGAAAGAAATTCCCCAACCGTTTCGAGAAGAACATGATTGGGTATTACCACAACAACCAGCCCGATGACTTGGCTATCATCAACTACACTAGCGGATCGACTGGATTCTCAAAGGGAGTAATGATACCTTATCGTGCGGTAAACAACAACATGGAGTTTGCCGAGCATGCACTGAACCTAAAGGCAGGCATGACTATCGTGAGCATGCTACCCATGGCTCATATGTATGGTATGGCATTCGAGTTCCTCTACGAGCTTACCATCGGCATGCACATCAGTTTCCTCACTCGTATACCCTCACCAAAGATTATCTTCCAAGCGCTCAATGAAATCAAGCCTTCAGTAATCGTTGCCGTACCGCTCATCATCGAAAAGATTATTAAAAAGAACGTACTGCCCAAGCTGGAAAAGCCCGGCACAAAACTCTTGCTCAAGGTACCCATCGTAAACGAAACAATCTTAGCCAAGGTGCGCGAAAAGATGATAAGTTCGTTTGGAGGCAACTTCTACGAAGTGATTGTAGGCGGAGCAGCCTTCAACCAAGAGGTAGAAAACCTGTTGCATCAGCTCAAGTTCCCCTACACCGTAGGCTACGGAGCTACCGAGTGCGCCCCCATCATCTGCTACGAAGATTGGAAAAAGTTTGTACCCGGATCATGCGGAAAGGCTGCATATGGCATGGAAGTACGTATCGACAGCAAAGACCCAGCAAACATTGCCGGCGAGATTCTCGTGAAGGGTCCCAACGTGATGCTTGGCTACTATAAAAACGAAGAGGCTACAGCCGAGACTATCGATTCCGACGGTTGGTACCACACTGGCGACTTAGGTGTTATGGACAATGAGGGCAACGTATTCATTAAGGGTCGCTCGAAGAACATGCTCCTCGGTCCCTCAGGACAAAACATCTACCCCGAAGAGATTGAGGATCAGTTGAACAGCTTCCCCTATGTTGCCGAGTCGCTTATCGTAGACCGCCACGGCAAGCTAGTAGCCCTTATCCACCCTGACTATGACACTGCATTCAAAGAAGGGAAGTCGGTACAAGATGTAGCTGCCCAAATGGAACTTAACCGCGCTGAACTGAACAGGAATTTGCCAGCATACTGTCAGATTACTGGTATACAGATTTATAGTGAAGAGTTTGAGAAGACTCCCAAGAAGAGTATCAAACGCTACCTGTACCAATAAGCCGCAATCTACAATACAAAACAAAAGGGATATCACGCTCGTGGTATCCCTTTATTCTATCTTTACTGAGAGATTTTTCATCTAGAAAGGCCATACATCCATTGCTCAGGATAGAAGCGTAAGATCACAAGTTGTGAATTATCGAGGCTTTGTTCCGTATAGTGGAACGAAGCGGTGATACAGCATTGCACAAAACGCTTGTTTAGCAAAAAGAAAGTCACATCTGTACGGTTATACAGCCCACTTCGGTAATAAGGGTCACCCCGATGAAGTTCAGCGCCATAGGTTTCGTAATCGGAGAATTGCGGGTTTCCGGCATAGAGTCTATCAGCCAATTCGAATCTCCATTTGCGCATCTTCAGTTCACCGAGAAATCCCATGGGCGATTTCCACAGCATGTCAGTGCGGTCACGGTTGAGCGACAACATCAATCCCGCCTGCAGACTAAGCGCGTCGAGCCACCTAAGATTGCTGCGTTCAATGCCAAGGTGCGGATTAATCATTAACTTGTCATACACACGAAGCCCATTGGCTGGACGAGGTACTGAAAAATGGAGTAACTGCACATTCCATCCCGCATAATATCCTTTATAACCGAAACGGCCGTCAGTCACAATTTCAAATATCTCGCGCTCGCCCACTCCCTGCTTGTTAATCCAGTTACAATACACCTCAGCATATCCTCTGCTATCCATATATTGTAGAAGAGCGCCATGGATAATAGGCGAATAGTAGCGCAAGGAATCGTAAATAAAAATATCGGGAAGTTCAGCCATAAGTTGCTTTCGGGGGAAAGAGCCAAAAGCACCTGAAAAGTGTCCCTGCGCATAATGATAGTAAAAGGAGACTTCCGTATTCGCCAAGCCCTGTCCGCCAAAATCTTTAATGCCATGAGCACCCAACTTTACGGTGTTAGCCCCAAACTGAACCCCGACCTCACCACCTAAACGAGAGCCAAAGAGGGTTTGAGAACGTTGGTAAGGGCTACGCACCTCACGATTGTCAAAAAAACTGAAGTTATCGACATCAAACACCACAATTGTGCTATCTTCCACTCCCGCAAAGGATTGCGCCTCAGCATCGGCCATACCCACATAAGCAAGTAGCACGAAGCAAGCATATCGCAAGGTAAATTCTTTTAAACTCTTTAACATACGGCAAATGTAGTACATATATTTTATTTCACAGCTCTTGTATGACGATTTTTTAACAATAATATTGTCTGTAACGTGGGAAAAGAGTATATTTGTTGCTTCAAGAATGGTTAGCGTTGAATGATTAGCTATTAATGCAGGAAAATAGAATAGCAGATAGCTTAATCGTAAACAGCAGACTAATGAATTGTAAACTGTAAAATTATAACATAACATGGAGTCCTCCAAAGAAATTATAGCCCAGTTGCGTCAGATGATGCAGAGCGAGGGATGGGATGCCATTGTCATCTCAGGCACCGACCCCCACAGTAGCGAATACCTGCCCAAGCGCTGGCAGGCACGCAAGTATGTATCAGGGTTTACCGGCTCGTACGGTACCGTGGTAGTCACCCACGACCATGCCGGCCTGTGGACCGACACGCGCTACTTCATACAGGCCGTTGCCCAGCTCGAAGGTACCGGCATAGAACTGCACAAACTGCGTGTGCCCGATGCTGTGGACTTCCCCGAATGGCTCGCCCTGCACCTTGGCGAGGACGCTACGGTATGTGTCGATGGCCTCTGTATGCCTCTCGCTACGGTAGAGCACATGCAGGCACTCTTCGCCCCCAAGCACCAGCAGGTGGTGAGCCGTCCCGACTTCATCGATGCCCTTTGGCCCGACCGCCCCGCACTGCCCGATGCTCCTGCCTTTGAACTCGGTGTAGAGTATACCGGCCGCTCACGTGCCGACAAGCTTGCTTGGCTGCGCCAGGCCATTGCCGAGAAGGGCTGTGGCTCTATCCTCCTGAGCAGTCTCGACGAGATAGCCTGGATGCTCAATATACGCAGCCGCGACATCGCCCATACGCCTGTGGTCATTGCTTACTTGTGGCTCGATGCCCAGAAAGCCGTGCTGTACGCCACCGAGAGCAAGTTTAGTGACGAGCTGCGTGCTGCCCTGGCTGCCGATGGCGTGGAGCTGGCACCCTATGCCGACGTAGTGCAGAGCATCGCCTCATGGCCCATCGACGCACCTATATATATTGATGGCGGCATGCTCAACTATGCCCTCTACGAGAAGGTGGTAGAGCGCTTTGGCACAGCCGTGGTCAATGCCACCTCGCCCGTAAAGCTCGAGAAGGCTCTCAAGAACGAGACCGAGATTGCCGGATTCCACCGTGCCTACCACAAGGATGGCGTGGCGCAGACCCGCTTCTTCTACTGGCTCGAGCAGGCCATGCAGCGTGGCGAGCGCATCACCGAGATAGACGCCTCGGATAAGCTCATCAGCTTCCGCCGCGAGATGGAGGGATACCTCGACGAAAGCTTTGCGCCCATCTCGGCCTATGGCGAGAATGCGGCCCTGCCCCACTACTCGGCCACACCGGAGAAGTGCAGCGTGCTACAGCCGCGCGGCCTCTACTTGATAGATTCGGGCGCCCACTACCTCGACGGCTCTACCGACATCACGCGCACCGTGCCTCTGGGTCCGCTCACCGATGATGAGGCTGCCGACTACACCTGCGTGTTGCAAGGCATGATAGCCCTCTCGCTTGCCTCGTTCCCCCGTGGCACTCGCGGCGCCAACCTCGACATCCTGGCACGCATGCCGCTATGGAAATACAACCGCAACTACGGTCACGGCACCGGTCATGGAGTAGGCCATGTGCTCTGCGTGCACGAGGGTCCGCAAGACCTGCGCCAGAACCTCTACGACCAGGCCATGCTGCCCGGCATGATCACCTCGTGTGAGCCCGGCATGTATTGCGAGGGCCACTACGGCATACGCCACGAGAACATGCTGTTGTGCTACGAGGAGGAGAAAAACGAGTATGGCGACTGGCTGGCATTCATCACCATGACCTGCACCTATATCGACACCACTCCGCTCGTGGAGGAGCTGCTCACCGACGAGGAGAAGATGTTTATCGACTGCTTCAACAGCAGCGTCTACGAAGCCCTCGCTCCCGACCTCTCACCCGAGGAGGCTGCATGGCTCAAGAGCAAGACCATCGACTGTCTGTTTGAACCGGAGGAGGAGTTGTAACCCTAATCTAAGATTCAAATGAAGAGACGAATATACATTATAATTTCAGCCATCACCATACTGCTCGCTGCAGCTGCTACCGTAGGCTACCTCGCCTACTCAGCCATATTGGCCCCCATCGTAAAGGGAGAACAGACCGTATACATTCAGATACACCCCGAGTATGACACACAACAGGTAGCCGAAGTGCTGACTTCAAGCGCTACGATAGAGTCAATGGCCGGATTCGCCCCACTGATGAAGCACTACAAATATGACGAGCGGGTGAAGCCGGGCAACTATGCCATACGCCCCGGCGACTCCATGCGCGACATCTGCCTACGCCTACTCTCAGGTAATCAGACTCCCGTGCGACTCGTCATCCCCTCAGTGCGCACGCTCGACCGACTGGCCGGTGCCGTAGGCAAGCAGCTCATGACAGACTCCGCAGCGATAGCCACTATCCTGACCGACCATCACCTTATCGACAGCCTCGGTTACACGGCAGAGACCTTCCCTACCCTATTCCTGCCCAACACCTACGAGGTGTACTGGACCATGTCGCCGGAGCAGTTTATCGCACGCATGAAGAAGGAGCACGACACCTTCTGGAACACCGAGCGCAAGAAGAAGGCGCAAGCACAAGGGCTCACCCCCATCGAAGTCACCACACTGGCCTCTATCGTAGACGAAGAGACCAACAAGAACGATGAGAAACCCCTCGTTGCGGGACTTTACCTCAATCGCCTGAAGCGCGGCATGCTGCTGCAAGCCGACCCCACGGTGAAGTTTGCCCACGGCAAGTTCGACCTACGCCGCATCCTCCTCGCCCACCTCACAATCGACTCGCCCTACAACACCTACAAATATGCCGGCCTTCCCCCTGGCCCCATACGCATACCAAGCATAGCGGCCATCGAGAGCGTGCTCAACCCCGCCAAGCACTCCTATATATATATGTGTGCCAAGGAGGACTTTTCCGGCTATCACAACTTTGCCAGCACTCTGGGACAACACAATGCCAATGCCCGCCGATACCAGCAGGCATTGAATCAGAGAGGAATCAAGTAAAACAATCAAACTGTCCCCAAAATTAATCTTGGGGACAGTTCTTTTCCAATCATCCAACCTTCTCCACGCTGTCCGACTCCTCCCCTTAGAGGAGACCGACGCTTTCATACCACGTCAGCGTTTGCTCAAGTATCCAGAATTCAGAATTCAAAATTCAGAATTCAGAATTATTATCACTCCTTATACAACGCATTCACGGGATTCTCCCTCGCCGCCTTCCACGAGCGAGCCAGTACGATGGCGCTGGTGACGGCGAGCACGATGAGGAGAGCAAGGGCGAAGACCCACCAGTAGAGCGGTATGTGGTAGGCATACTCTTCGAGCCAACGCGACATGAGCATATAACCCACGGGCATGGCAAAGAGGAAAGCCACAAGCACCATACGAGCATATTGCCCCACGAACATCATAAGGATACTGTTGATGGAGGCTCCGTGTACA
>JAZPZS010000040.1:0-5216 GCA_045544835.1 Bacteroidaceae bacterium
GAGTTTGACTATCCGCTGCCCGATGAGCGCATAGCCAAGTTCCCTCTTGCCGAGCGCGATAGCTCCAAGCTGCTGCTCTATCGGAGCGGCGAAGTGAGCGAAGACACCTTCTCTTCGCTTCCCGAACATCTGCCATCGGGAGCACTCATGGTGTTCAACAATACCCGAGTGATACAGGCACGCCTCCATTTCCGCAAGGAGACGGGAGCGCTCATCGAGGTCTTCTGCCTTGAGCCCTTGGCACCGAACGAGTATGTGCAGATGTTTGCACAAACCGAGCGTTGCAGCTGGCTCTGCCTGGTGGGTAACCTCAAGAAATGGAAAGAGGGTGTGCTGAGCCGCGAAATTACGGTGCGCGAGCACACACTGACGCTCACCGCCACACGTGGCGAGGCCGTGGGCACGGGACATCGCATCACCTTTGCATGGGACGATGCCACGGTGACCTTCGCCGAGGTGCTCGAGGCCGTGGGCGAACTGCCCATTCCTCCCTATCTGAACAGAAAGACCGAAGAGAGCGACAAGCAAACCTATCAGACGGTGTACTCGAAGATAAAAGGTTCGGTGGCGGCACCTACCGCCGGGCTCCACTTTACCGAACGGGTGCTACAAACTATCGATGCCAAGGGCATAGAGCGCGAAGAGGTGACGCTGCATGTAGGCGCAGGTACCTTCAAGCCCGTGAAGAGTGCCGAGATTGGCGACCACGAGATGCACTCGGAGTACATCGTGGTAGAGCGCACCACGATAGAGAAGCTCATTGCACACCATGGCGAGGCCATTGCCGTGGGCACCACCTCGGTGCGCACGCTCGAGAGCCTATATTATATAGGAGTACTCATCGGTCGCTGCCCCAATGCTACGGAGGAGCAACTGCGCGTTACCCAGTGGATGCCCTATGAGGAGGACAACAACCGCCTCACCACCCTGGAGGCACTACAGCACATCCTCGCCTATCTCGACCGTCACGAATTGCCAGCCTTGCACACCAATACGCAGATCATGATTGCGCCGGGCTACACATTCCACATCGTGCGGCGCATTGTCACCAACTTCCATCAGCCCAAGAGCACGCTACTGCTGCTCGTATCGGCTTTTGTGAAGGGCGATTGGCGCAAGATTTACGACTACGCCCTTGCTCATGACTTCCGTTTCCTGAGCTATGGCGACAGTTCATTGCTCGTCCCTTAATTTTAGTAAGAGCAGACACCGTCTGCTCAAAGAAAACAGTAAGCAATGCAAGACAATAACCAAGAACTCTTCCCCCTCGTCGACGAGGAAGGCCGCGTAATCGGCAAGGCCACCCGAGGCGAGTGCCACGACGGCAGCAAGCCGCTGCATCCCGTGGTACATCTGCATGTGTTTGACGCCGAGGGGCGCCTCTACCTTCAGCAACGACCCCTGTGGAAGGATATTCAGCCCGGCAAGTGGGATACGGCCGTAGGTGGTCACGTGGACTTTGGCGAAGAGATTGCCGATGCACTCCGCCGCGAAGTGCGCGAAGAGCTGGGCATCGAGGACTTCACACCCGAGTTTCTGCTGCGCTACGTCTTTGAGTCGGAGCGTGAACGGGAATTGGTACACATATATAAAACGGTATATCAAGGCGAAATTCGCCCCAGCGCAGAGCTCGACGGTGGACGCTTCTGGACACTCGGTGAGATACGTGATGCCATAGGCAAGGGCGTGCTCACACCCAACTTTGAACAGGAATTTTTGAGAATAATGGATTGAATTAAAACCACGGATTACACTGATTACACGGATTTATCCAGTGTGCAATGGTGAATATATAAAATAATCCGAGCAATCCGCGTAATCTGTGGTTGAATTAAACAAAAACAATATGCAAATAGGAGACAAAGTGCGCTTCCTCTTCGAGACCGGAGGCGGCATCGTAAAAGGATTTCAAGGTAAAGATATCGTACTCGTAGAGGACGAAAATGGTTTCAGCATCCCCATGCTTATCCGCGAGTGCGTAGTGATAGACACCAATGAGTATAACTTCGAGAAGAAGACGGTGGCTCCCAAGAAGGAAGAGCCTAAGAAGCCTGCTAAAACAACGGTAACACCGCTTCGGGATGAAGAGGATGACTTTGAGCCAGAAGTGACCTATCGCCCTATGGAGCGTCGCGAAGGTGAGAAACTCAACGTCGCCCTTGCCTTTGTGCCCGTCGACATCAAGCAGATCAGCACCACCATCTTTGAGGCATACTTGGTGAACGATAGCAACTACTACCTCTCGTATCTCTATGCTTCGCCCACGGCTGGGGGAATGAAGTTGCGTGCACAAGGCATCATAGAGCCCAACACCAAGCTCTTCATCGAGGAGTTTGGCCGTGAGCAACTTAATGAGTTGGAGCGCGTAAACCTTCAGTTCATCGCCTTCAAGGAGGAGAAGAACTATATGAAGAAGCCTGCGGTAGATGTAGAGCTGCGCATCGATACGGTAAAATTCTACAAGTTACATACCTTCAACACCGATAGCCCCTTCTTTGACGAGCCGGCTTTAGTGTACGATATCGTCCGCGATGACCGCCCCGTACGTCAAGTATATGTCGAGGCTGACGACTTGAAAGAGGCTTTGCTGCAGAAAAAGAAGGAGGATAGCCGCCCCCGTCATACGCCCCAACCTGCACGCAAGCAGAAGGCCGACAATACCGTTGAGGTAGACCTCCATATCCACGAGCTCCTCGATAACACCAATGGTATGACGAGTGGCGATATGCTCAACTATCAGCTCGATGTGTTCCGCAAGACGATGGACGAGTACCGTGGTAAGAAGAACCAGCGCCTGGTATTCATTCACGGAAAGGGCGAAGGCGTACTACGCAATGCTTTGCTCAAGGAACTGAAGAGCAAGTATGGTTCCTGTCTCAGTCAGGACGCCTCGTTCCGCGAATATGGCTTTGGAGCCTTGTTGGTAATCATTAAGTAAATTGTCGCTCAGTAACTACTGAGCCATGCATCGCTAACTATCGATGTGTGGCTCGGTAGTTAGTGACGTGTTCGTCGGTAGCTATTGACGCGATGGATTATTCTGCCGTTTTTGTCAATGCAAATATACTGACACGCACGTTCGGTACTTTCAGTAAGGTCGATACACAAGCATGTAGCGTGGCGCCTGTTGTCGCTACATCATCGACGATAAGGATGTGTTTGCCACTCACGGCGGTAGCATCGGTTATTTGAAAGATACCTTCGGTATTCTTCCATCGCTCCATTCGGCTTTTGTGCGTTTGTGTATCGGTGTCTACGGCACGTTCGATGCATCGTGTATGTACATCGATACCGATGACTTGGCCGATGCCTCGGGCAATATAGTCGCATTGGTTGTAGCCACGCTTGCGTTGTTTCTTCTTCGATAGGGGGACGGGGACGATGAGGTCGATGCCCTCGAAGAATCCGCTGGCTTGTAGCTCAGTGGCGGCCAAGCGCCCGAGGTAAGTGCCCACTTCGGGGTGGTCGTAGTATTTCAGGTGATGGATGAGGTTGCTGTATCGTCCCTCCTTATAGTAATAGAAGTATGCTGTGGCGGCCACTACTTCGGGCCATTCCATGAAGTGTTGCATCAGCATATTGTCCGGAGTGCGCTCGTAGTGGGTGCGTGGCAGTTCCAATAGGCAACTCACGCAGAGGTGCTGTTCGCTGTGGGTAAGGCGGCGTCGGCATACCTTGCAGTAGCGTGGAAAAAGTAGTTCCTTGAGGTCGTCAATCCATTTCATAAAGGGTCACCAAAGAGTGTCATGTTGAACGAAGTGAAACATCTCGCGCAGGGACTTCACAAAAAAAATGCGAGATTTTTCGCTGTGCTCAAAATGACACGACCTGTTTGTTTGACTCGCCATATTATTATTCTTTTAATCCCAATAGTCATCGTCAACGTTAATGCACCTCTGTATCGCGGCATATTCAAAGCCTCGCCCTGTGGCAAAACGGGTGAGTTTGCCGTTTATCTCATACTCGCTTGTCCCTCGCGTGCTTTTGCGCTTGGCCTTGATGAGGTCGCGCAGAATGCTTAGATACTCCTCTTCGTCAATTGTTTCCATGGCCGACTTTATCGTCTCATTGTCAATGCCCTTCAGACGCAGGCCCTGAGCAATCTTGATGCGTCCCCACTTGTTGAATCGGTATTTGTCTTTCACGTAGGCCTCGGCATAGCGCCGGTCATCTATGTACTCCTCTTCTACAAGGTGGCGCAGGATGTGGGTGCGCTCCTCTTCGGTGAGGTCGTAGCGGCTCAGTTTGGCCTCTATATCGCTCAAGCATTGCTCGCTTACCGAGCATCGCGCAGCCAATTTATATAGTATCTCATCTGCAGTCATAACTCACAACTCTTAACTCCTAACTCCAATCATCCTCTCATTCCCATAAATATCTTTCCGCAACTCCACATCCTGATAGCCGTATGCTTCGAATAGGGCCACAGTCTCTTTGCCTAATGCCTGATTGATCTCCACGTAGATATGCCCACCAGGGCGTAGTGCCTCCGTCTGCCCCAGTTCGGCAATGGCGCGGTAGAAACGTAGTGCATCGTTGTCGGGTACGAAGAGGGCGGTGTGGGGCTCCCATTCGGTGACTTGGATGCTCATGTCCGCTGCCTCGCTCTGTCGTATGTAGGGAGGGTTGCTCACCAGTATGTCATAGGAATGGGGGAGGGGAGTGCTGAGGTCGAGCATGTCGTGTGTGAAGAAGGATACGGGCGCCTCGTTCATTCGGGCGTTTTCTTTGGCTACGGTCAAAGCCTCTGCCGATATGTCGCAAGCCTCTATCGTGGCTTGCGGAAGCTGTTTGCTCAGTGCGATGGCGATGCAGCCGCTTCCGGTGCCAAGGTCCAGTATGCGTGGTTGTTGCGTGGCATGCTCGCAGACAATCCAATCTACCAGTTCTGCCGTCTCGGGACGCGGTATGAGTACAGATGAATTTACTGCAAACTCCATTCCGCAAAATGGGGCTTTCCCCTCTATGTATTGCAGTGGCTCGCCTTGTCGTAGACGGTCGATGATGCCCTGTAGAAGTGTCCCCTGCTCGGTAGTCAGTGTCACCTCTTCCTTGAGGTAATAAGCAGTGCTGCTTATGCCCAGCATGTCGCAGCAGATGGTGCGGATGATGGCCGTTAGTTCGTGTCCTTCATAGATGCCCGAGAGTGCTGTCTGTAGTTTGTCTATCAGCTGTTTCACGCGTTTTTGCCTTTTAGGGTTTGCATTTCTTTACAA
>JAZPZS010000041.1:0-3507 GCA_045544835.1 Bacteroidaceae bacterium
TAAAGTTTCTCATACCTTTTGGTTTTAAGTTTAACGTATAACAAATGTAGATATTAAATGATTCTACTGCAATTATTGTTATATGATATTATTAAGCCAGAAATGGCTATATAAATGTTTCCCTTATAAGTTCATATTCTACGCACAAGGAATTGTAATCCTAGCATTGCAAAAAGAATTCCGTTAACAGCGGATATGCTATATTGCAAATCCGAGGGGACGAACAATGTACAATTTTTCAAGGCATGACTTATCTTTATAGCATAAGTTTGAAGAACTTGAGAAAAAGGCAGAATGACACATCACAATAAGCACAGATTGGCAATGATGGAGATAAAGTTTCCTTATAATATATATTCGTCGATTAAGATTTTTTCACTATCTTCGCAGAGTAAAAGACGGGATATGTAACTACTAACATAAAATAAACTAATAATCAAACTTATGTCAAAACTATCACGACTATTTGTGAGTGTCGCCTTCGTCTTGGGCGGCATGGTTACCGTGAGTGCTCAGCACACGGTGAAGGGTACGCTGGTAGATGCCGAGACACGGGAGCCGCTGGTGGCGGCCTCGGTACAGGTGAAGGGCACTACCTCGGGCGTAGTAACGGATCTGGATGGACAGTTCTCCATCGAGTCAAAACAGGCGAAGCCAACATTGATATTCAGCTATATCGGCTATCAGACCTTGGAGCAGAAGGCCAGCAAGAGCGACATGGGTACCGTGGAACTGATGCCCGACGCCGTGGCTTTGGGCGATGTGGTCATCACCCAGTCGGTGGCTATCGCACGCAAGACTCCCGTAGCTCTCTCGACCCTTGACCCCGTATTTATTGAGGAAAAGATGGGAACGAAGGAGTTTCCCGAAATATTGAAATCCACCCCAGGCGTATATGCCACAAAGGCTGGTGGCGGATTCGGTGACTCGAAAATCAACATGCGCGGTTTCCAAAGCGCCAACGTGGCTGTAATGGTCAACGGCGTGCCCATGAACGATATGGAATGGGGCGGCTTGTACTGGAGCAACTGGATGGGACTGACCGACGTGACACGCAGCATGCAGACTCAGCGTGGTCTGGGTGCCTCAAAGGTATCGGCTCCGTCAGTGGGTGGCTCCATCAACATCGTCACCAAGGGCCTCGAAGCCAAGAAGGGCGGTACGGCATCGTATGCCATGGGCAACGACGGATACAACAAGATGCTCTTCAGCTTCTCTACCGGCCAGAACGACAAGGGATGGGCATTCTCGTTCCTCGGTTCGAAGACCTGGGGTGATGGCTACATCCAGGGTACCGACTTTGAGGGTTACAACTACTTCGTGAACCTGTCGAAGCGTATCGGCCTCGACCATCAGTTGTCGTTCACAGCCTTCGGCGCACCACAGAAGCACTACAAGCGCGACAACTACGATGGCCTCACCATTCAGGGATGGCAGCAAGTGGCCAACTACATGAAGGGCGACAGTCCCTACAAGTACAACCCCACTTACGGTTTCGGTCTCAATGGCGAGCGTAAGACCTCTTCATACAATGAGTACCACAAGCCACAGATATCGCTCAACCACCAGTGGCAGATCAATCACAAATCATCGCTCAGCTCGGTTGCTTACGTGTCGATAGGCCGCGGTAACGGTTACTCTGGACAGGCCGTAAGCTCTACCCTACGCAACTATTGGTATGGCTCGAGCGACGGTGTGCTCAACTTCAACACCATCAATGCTGCCGACTACGGCGACTACTTCTCAGGTGATGCGCTGAACCAAACCTACACCCTGCGTCATGCTGATGGTACCTTTGCCTACGACCAGATTCAGTTGATGAACCAGGCCAGTGAGGCGGGTGCGCTCATGGTGATGTCGAAGAACCCCAACTACCACAACTGGTACGGATTGGTATCGACCTACACCACCCAGATTGGCAAGTACATCGACTTCTATGGTGGTATCGACTACCGCTACTATAAAGGTACGCACAAGAATGTACTCTCGGACCTCTACAACGGTAAATTCTTCATCGACAGCAGCAGCCGTGCCGGTGTTGACCCCAAGAACAACGCAGCAGCGCTCAACCCCAACTGGGTGAACCAGAAGTTGCAGGTGGGCGACGTGGTATACCGCGACTACGACGGCTATGTAATGCAGGAGGGACTCTTCTTCCAGGCCGAATATAATAAGGATAAGCTGGCCGCCTTCGTAGCCGGTTCGCTCAACTACAACAACTACTGGCGCTACGACCGCTTCTATTACGATGCCGAGCACGCCAAGTCAGACGTAGTGAGCTTCTGGGGCTACACTGCCAAGGGTGGTGCCAACTACAACATCAACGACAACCACAACGTGTTTGCCAACATCGGTTACATCAGCCGTGCTCCCTTCTACTCTGGCGGTGCTTTCCTGAGCGCATCGAACAGCAACTCTATCAATCCAAATGCTGTAAATGAGAAAATCTTCTCAGTAGAGGCTGGTTACGGATTCCACAACAGATTGCTCGACTTGCGTCTGAATGCCTACTACACCAAGTGGATGGACAAGACCATGGCTCGCTCAAGCGCCATCGAATATGAGGACGGAACTGAGGACCGCATCAGCATCAACATGGAGGGTGTAGATGCCAAGCACATGGGTGTGGAACTCGACTTTACTGCGAAACCCGCACGCTGGCTTGATGTGACAGGTATGCTCTCAGTGGGCGACTGGACCTGGGACAGCAACGCTACCGGATACTACTACAACTCACTGGGTCAGCCCGTGGCCAATGTTAGCAAGGGTACACTTGCCTCAGCAGCAGGTGCCGAAGACCATGCTTGGGCCAAGCTCAACCTCAAGGGGGTAAAGGTAGGTGGTTCGGCTCAGACAACAGCAGCCCTCGGTGCACGCGCCAAGATTACTCGCGACCTGAGTGCCGGACTTGACTACACCTACTATGGCAACAACTATGCAGACTTCTCTATCAGCACCAGCGACATCGCCTCTGGTCAGACCAAGAACTACACCACACCTTGGATGATTCCTGCTGGCGGACAGTTTGACCTCAATGCTTCGTATCGATTCAACATCGGCAATTGTCGTGCCACCTTCATCGGAAACATCGACAACCTGTTTGACAATCTCTACATCGTAGATGCATTCAGCCCCGTGGGCGATAGTTCATGGCAGAAAGCCTACCGCGTGTTCTATGCCTTCGGACGCACCTACTCAGTACGCTTGAAGATTAACTTCTAATTTTCATGAATGGAGATAGCTTTTTAGGGAGATAAAAGGAGATAAAAGGAGTTAAAGGAAGATAAATGCCGAATGTTCTTACACGCGTACTAATAATAGCCCCTTCGGGCAGCGACCTAAAGGTTGGCCTTTATCTACTCAACGAAGCGAAAGCGCAGTGATAGCTCCCTTTAACTACATCTAACTACACAATAAATAATATAAATGAATATGAACAAGAAATCATTATTATACGTTGCCGCCGCGTTGGTGCTCTTCGGATGCGAAGACTACAACGAACTGAAC
>JAZPZS010000042.1:0-5242 GCA_045544835.1 Bacteroidaceae bacterium
CTGGATACACGAAGCGCTGCTCATCGAGGCCGCCATGCTGCTGCGCACCACCGACCTCACCGTGCTGGAGATTGCCGACAGGCTCAACTTCTCCACCCCATCGGCCTTCGTGCAGTTCTTCAAGAAGCATACGGGGACAACACCGAAGCGGCTGACGGTGTGAGAAACAACGTAGGTGAAAAAAGTGTAAGAAAATTTCAATAATTACCTCAAAGATGCTTACTTTTGCAAATAAATACCTTTTGCATCTATGGATTTTCGGACAGCCACAGAGTTTGCCCCATTAAGATATCGGTTACGGCACGATGCACGCTTGCTGGTCATGGGTTCATGCTTTGCCGAGCATATGGGTACCCGGCTGCAACAGATGAAGTGGCGTGCCGTGGTCAATCCCTTCGGCGTGCTCTACAATCCGCTCTCCATTGCCGAGGCGCTGGGGAGACTGATTGACGCACATCGCTACGGCGAGGATGAACTGGTGGAGTTCCCCGACGGGGGATGGAACACGTGGCTGCACCATAGCCGCTACTCATACCCCGACAGGAGGGAGGCGCTCGACGCCATCAACAACAGCATGGAGGCAGCGGCCAGGATGCTGGCACAGGCCGACTGGCTGGTGCTGACGCTGGGCACGGCATGGGTGTATCGGCTGAAGGAGGATGGCCGCGTGGTGGGCAATTGCCACAAGGTGCCCGAACGGGAGTTTGTGCGTCAGCGGCTCTCGGTGGATGAGATTGTGGAGACGTTCGTTGCGTTACTCGACCGCCTGTGGAGCGTCAATCCCGGGGCGAGGGTGCTGCTTACCGTCAGCCCCGTACGCCACCTGAAGGATGGCTTGCACGGCAACCAGCTGAGCAAGGCTACGCTGCTGCTGGCCGTGGACGAGCTGTGCCGCAGGATGCCCGAACGGTGCGTCTACTTCCCCGCCTACGAGGTGCTGATGGATGAGCTGCGCGACTACCGCTTCTATGCCGAAGACATGGCCCACCCCTCGAAGCAGGCGGTAGACTATATGTGGGAGCGCTTCGTGGAGCATTGCACCGACGAGGCTGCACATGCCTTCATGGCCGAATGGAGCAAGGTGTGCAGGGCGCTGGAGCACCGGCCCTTCAAGCCCGATTCGGAGCAATACCGCGCCTTTGTGCGTCAAAATATGTTAAAGATAGCGGAACTCAAGGATAAATATCCTTACTTAGAGGTCCAAAACGAGATAGACCAATGCCATACTCTACAGAACAGATAGCTGCCCTCATAGGCGCCCAGTGCACGGGCACTGCCGAAGGCACCGTGAAGTGGCTCCTTACCGACAGCCGCTCGCTGAGCTTCCCCGAAGAGACACTCTTCTTTGCCCTCGTCACTAAGCGCGGCGACGGGCATCGCTACATCCTCGACCTCTACAGGCGTGGGGTGCGCCGCTTTGTAGTGTCTGCACTGCCCTCGCAGGAACAGTTGCAACAGATGCCCGAGGCCTGTTTCCTCCAAGTGAAAGACACGCTTGCCGCCCTGCAGCTGCTGGGCGAGAAGCACCGCGCCGAATACTCCATCCCCATAGTGGGCATCACGGGAAGCAATGGCAAGACGGTGGTGAAGGAGTGGCTGGCACAGCTGCTCAGTCCCGACCGCCACGTGACCCGGTCGCCCCGCAGCTACAACTCGCAGATAGGCGTGCCCCTCTCCGTGTGGCAGATCGATGAGCATACCGACGTGGCACTCATCGAAGCCGGCATCTCGCGACTGAACGAGATGAAGCGCCTCAAGCCCATCATCAACCCCACCATAGGCGTGCTCACCAATATCGGCGGAGCGCATCAGGAGCACTTCAACTCCCTGCAGGAGAAGTGCATGGAGAAGCTCACGCTCTTCCGCGACTGCGACATCATCATCTATAATGGCGACGACGAGGAGGTGTGCGAGAGCGTTGACCGCACCCTGCAGTCGGCCCGCGAGATAGCCTGGTCGCGCCGTGATTCCGACAAGCCCCTCTTCATCTCTTCGGTGAAGAAGGGGGAGGCAGGCACCACCATCGGCTACTGTTACCTGGGCTTCCAGGGGAGCTACACCATACCCTTCACCGACGACGCCTCCATAGAGAACTCGCTCCACTGCCTCGCCGTATGCCTCTACCTGCGCCTGCGCCCCGAACAGATAGCACAGCGTATGGCCCGCCTCGAACCCGTGGCCATGCGACTCGAAGTGAAGGAGGCCAAGCATGGCAGCACACTCATCAACGACTCGTACAACTCAGACATCGCCTCGCTCGATATCGCCCTCGACTTCATGGCCCGCCGCCCCGAGAGCGAAGGACGTAGCCGTGTGCTCATCCTTTCGGACTTGATGCAGACAGGGCAGGACAGTCGCTCGCTCTACCGCAAGGTGGCCGAGCGCATCGAGAGCCGCGGCATCGACCATATCATCGGCATCGGACCCGGGCTGTCGGCTTCAGCCTCGCGCTTCCACATCAAGAAGTCCTTCTATGCCACTACCGAGGAATTGCTGCAGTCGGCCGAGCTCGACACCCTGCGCCACTCGCTCATCCTCGTGAAAGGCTCGCGCAGCTTCGGGTTTGACCGCATCGCCGAGCGTCTCGCCCTGAAGGTCCACGAGACCACCCTCGAGATTGACCTCGGAGCCATGGTCGACAACCTCAACCATTACCGCAGTCTGATGGACCCCTCGGTGAAGACCGTCTGCATGGTCAAGGCATTCGCCTACGGAGCCGGTTTCTACGAGATTGCCAAGACGCTGCAGGACCATCGGGTGGACTATCTGGCCGTAGCCGTAGCCGACGAGGGCGAACAGCTGCGCAAGGCTGGCATCACCGCCAGCATCCTCGTGATGAACCCCGAGCTGACAGCCTTCAAGACCCTCTTCGAGAATAATCTGGAGCCGGAGATTTACAGCTTCACCCTGCTGGAAGAGATGATTCGCGCGTGCGAGCGAGAGGGCTACCTACACTACCCCGTACATATCAAGATCGACACGGGCATGAGCCGCCTGGGCTTCCGTCCCGACGAGATGCCCCGCCTCATCAGTCGCCTCAGCCGTCAGTCGGCCGTGATTCCCCGCTCGGTGTTCTCGCATTTTGCAGGCAGCGACAGCCCCGAGTTCGACACCTTCACTCACCTGCAGGCCGCCCGCTTCGACGAAGCAGCCACCGCCCTGCAAGCCGCCTTCCCCCACAAGATACTGCGCCACATATGCAACTCGGCAGGCATCGAGCGCTTCCCCGAGTATCATCACGACATGGTGCGTCTGGGCCTCGGCCTCTATGGCATCAGTCCGGTGGGCGACCGCCTGCTCCACCCCATCAGTAAGCTTCAGACCACTATACTGCAGATACACGACGTGCCCGAATCGGAGACCGTGGGATACAGCCGTAGAGGACAGCTGGTGCGCCCCTCGCGCATCGCCTCCATCCCCATTGGCTATGCCGACGGACTCAACCGCCGACTGGGCAACGGGCACGGATACTGCATCGTCAACGGACAGCAAGCCCGTTACGTGGGCAACATCTGCATGGATGTGTGCATGATAGACGTCACCGACATCCCCTGCCAAGAGGGCGACAAGGTAGAGATTTTCGGTCCCGAGCTGCCTGTGACCCAACTGGCCGAATGGCTCGGCACCATCCCCTACGAGGTAATGACAGGCATCTCCACCCGCGTGCGCCGCGTCTACTCGCTGGAGAGCTGACGAGCTGGGCCTCCGGGTCATCAGAGTTTCCAGCGCTCTCAGCGATCTCCGAGTCCTCCGAGTTCTCTGAGACCTCTGAGTCCTCCGAGAAAAAACAAAGAAAAAACAACAAACAACACCAATAAACACAACGAACAATGAAAAAGACACTATCCCTCCTCCTGACTGCATGCACGCTCCTTGCGGCCTGCACCCACGAGAAACCGATGTCAGTACGCATGACAGAGTCTGAAATGCAGCGCGTGCCCGAGAGCTGGCGCCTCGACTTCAAGGACAAGATTAAATGGGACTATGCCTCTGGCGTAGAGCTTGAAGGTATGCTCAACACCTACGAGCGCTATGGCGACGAGCGCATCTGGCAATACGTGCTCGCCTTCTGCGACACCATGGTCAACGAAGACGGCACCATCAAGACCTACCGTCCTCACGAGGAAAGCCTCGACCGCATCCACACGGCCAAACTCTTCTACCGCGTCTACGACAAGACCGGCGAGGAGAAGTACAAGAAGGCCCTCGACCTCGTGCGCGACCAGATTACCCATCAGCCCCGCACCCATGCCGGAGGCTTCTGGCACAAGAAGGTGTATCCCTGGCAGATGTGGCTCGACGGACTCTATATGGGCTCGCCCTTCTATGCCGAATATACCCGTCGCTATGGTGGCTACAACACCACTCCCGACTCCTGCTATGCCGACATCGTGCACCAGTTTGCCGTAGTGGCCGAGAAGACCTACGACCCCGCCACGGGACTCTTCCGTCATGCTTGGGACGAGAGCCGCGAGCAACGCTGGTGCGACAGCATCACCGGCCAGTCGGCCCACTCATGGGGACGTGCCCAGGGATGGTTTGCCATGGCCATCGTCGATGCCTTGGAGCAGATGCCCGCCGACTATGCCGGTAACGCTACGATGAAGAAGATTCTCAATGCCGTAGCCGAAGGCGTGAAGAACTATCAGGACCCCGCCACGGGCCTGTGGTACCAGGTGCTCGACTGCCCCGGGCGTGAAGGCAACTACCTGGAGTCGTCCTGCTCATCGATGTTCGTCTTTGCCCTCTACAAGGCCGTACGCCTCGGCTACCTCGACAGCTCCTACCTTGCCGTAGCCGAGAAGGGCTACCAAGGCATCCTCGACAACTTCATTGAGGAGCACGAAGACGGCACCATCTCGCTCACCCGCACCTGCGCCGTAGCAGGCCTCGGAGGCAAGGTATATCGCGCCGGCGACTACAACTACTACATCAACGAACAGATACGTTCGAACGACCCCAAAGCCCTCGGCCCCTTCATCAATGCGTCGCTCGAACACGAGTTGTTGCATCAATAATTTGCATTTGTGGAGAAAAGTCCTTACATTTGCCCGATGATGTGTACAGAAAACACTAATTTAATAACCAAATAAACAAAACGAAAGAACATGAGCAATCAAAAAGGAAATGCAAAAATGACCAACTATCGTTGGGTCATGTGCGCCATGTTGTTCTTAGCAACAACAGTCAACTACATGGACCGACAGGTACTTTCGCTCACATGGAAAGACTTCATCGCTCC
>JAZPZS010000043.1:0-6929 GCA_045544835.1 Bacteroidaceae bacterium
CCACGACTCAAAGTCGTCTGTCAAGGTTGCCGGAGCATACTCCTGAGCATCGAATTCCAAAGGGCAGCAAGGGTGATATCGGTACGATTCTCCAACTTGCGAGCCTCGGCCTCTCTACCCACGACCTGAAGGACAAACATACTGTGTGCATTGTTAATGAAGTCGAACACAAACGACATGCATAATGCAGTAACTGCCAAATATGCCAAATCGTTCATTGAAGCACCTTTACCAGTAATGAAGCCGTGTCAACGCCCTTTATTCAAAGTACGTCGTATGCACATAACACCTACCGGCCCCATAGGGGCCAATACGATGAAACCTATCATAATACCCTTTAGGATGAGTTCTACGAACGAAATCTGCCCTGCAAACTGCTCCAACCAATTCATCTTATAAAATTACTTTAGCTTCCGCCCCTTCAACATCCACTATATATATGCCTGCGGGTAAGGGTGTTGAAGTGGCATTGCCTTCATACAAAAGTTTTCCTTGCATATTGTATATACTATAGTTCCCGGTGTGCCCTGTTACATGCAACATACCATCTTTTAGTGAAATATTGATGTCGTTCATGCTGACTTTATCTATAGTAGTTCCGCACATGGATTATTGTACGCAGTGTCCGCCATTAGTTTATTTATTTACTGACATTTATTACACCTTGGCGGAGGGTGGCAAATGAATAAGGTTCAAAGGTTTAATCCCTCCTTTTTAAGGAATTATGAAATTCCCTATTCTCAATTACAGCGAATGAGGAACATCCCCGTGACGAAAATTCTTGATGATCGATGCAATTATTTCAGTTGACTACAAAAATGTAGTCAACTGAAATAGTGAGCCACACTCACGAGTTGAATTATTAGACTTTTGCAAATTGTTATCGCATATTTTTACCGAATATGAAATATTCTCTCACTAAAATCCCGTAAGGAATAAAAACAAAGCACAAACATACTTGCGCTTTATTAAAATCCATTCCTCATTCCGATTACAGAACGGTTATCACGATTCGCTGATAACGTGTCAAGGACGGTATACCGTCGTCAGAAACTTCACATAGTATATGTATTGTATCCCCCGCCCTAGCATCCATCGGAACAACAAGGGATGCTCGCGGCCGTTTATCGTCATCAATCGTTACTGCTCCCTGATAACTTCCCGCTTCTGCATATTGCCACCAACTAAAATTGAGTTGGTCACCATCAGGGTCATTACTAGGCGACGCATTTAAGTGAAGACGTTTTCCGGGACGTGCCTTAACGTCTATTTTACCTTTCACTTTTACTTTCGGAGCATGATTGGCTTCGCCGTAAGGCTTTACACACCAATCCGCCCTGGACGCAAAATCATTTTGAAATGCATCGGCCCATCTCCATATCGGTTTGAAATACGTGTTTCGCTGCTCGGGAGTGGATGAAATTTTGTTACGCAACGCATTGATACCCCATCCTACTTTGTCATGCCATTTTTCCGGATGCTTAAAATTCTCTACGGGAACCATATCCATCCATGTGTTAGCACGCACTTTGATATAACGACCACCCCAGCTTCCCCAATCTGGATGTTCCAGGTTCCGCAAACCTACCGGAATCTGATGCATAAAAGCAGGAGAATCGCCTTCTGAACGGAATGCTCCACTACCATGAGATTTATAAAGGGAACAAAGAGGTCCATGTCCATTGAGGATATTCTTCTTCATCCATGAAGCTTCAAAATAAGGACGCATGTGTTCGGGCTGTGCCTTTTCCCAACGATACGCTATCGCTTCAAATTGATCACTGATGATGGTGAGGATGTTATATTTACCCCATACCGGAAGGATATATTTCTGATAGGTATCATCCTGCTCCCATATAAAGAAGAAACGTATCTTTGCTGCAACTTCCGCCATTCGTTCAGGATGTTTCTCTTCAATGGTCTTCAAAGCCCGCGCAATGGTATTGGGACCTCCCCATGCCTGCAACCAGACGGGACGAGGATCGGTATCGTCAAGCAACACCTTTACGATATGTTCTGAACCTTCAGTAATTCTCTCCATTTCGCCTTTGTAGTCCACATTCCCTAAAAAGGATATACTTTTCAGATATTCAGGAGTCGGGTAGTCCGGTTCATGCCTTATCAGATTCGGATAAACCTTTTCATACGCTTCCAAATAAGGCTCCAACCAATCATCACCCGGCCAATTATGCGGGCCACCAAAACCATTCCCTCTCCAATGATAGACCGAACTACTCGTAACAATCCCTTCTACATCCCACTCATTGGAATAAAGCAGGAAACGGACCATGGAGCACTCGTCATCAATCTCTCCGTCCGTCGTCACTAACACACGTATGCGTTCGTTCCTGTCCGTATTCTTTGCAAAAGCAGAGATATAGCAAAAAAAGCACGCAAAAAAGAGGAGGTAGGAACACTTTTCTTTCATGATTTCGATTTGCTAGTTGTTTAATTGATTTATTTGTCGCAAACTTACATAAAAATTTTCATTTTTACGCCCGCTGTAATAAAAATCAAGACCACATCCGTATCTTTAGCTTTTGAAAGAAGCTTACCCGAAGTGTGGGATGTCTCAAAAAAATGTATAACGAGGTCTTTGCCTCAAAAAAAAGTAAGCCTATGAAAACGGTATTCTGTCTTGATGTCCACAAACCTAGATACGAAACTATTTGCAATCGAACAAATATACGACCGATTATAAGTGTGTTAAAATCTTTCAGCCACTAGTAATAGCATATCCGCTGTTAACGAGTATCAGGGGCTTTGACCCGCAATAATTAAGGGATTGCAAATCACAACCTCAGCACCCTCGGATTAATCCTAGGGAACGAAACGATTCTGCCAAATATTTGGCCATTGCAATATTTTTTTTTACTTTTACAATGGATATCCTCTAATGGATGGAGGGGATGCTCCACTAAAAATATAATGAAAATGACAAACACATTCAAGAACATGCTGTCAACAGTTTTCGTACTGCTTACCTTACTGCTGTCACCGACTGCCGTGAAAGTGCATGCCCAAACGGTATCGCCAACAAAGTATGACTACACAACTATAGCGAAACAAATTACCGAGAATAGTAACACCAAATTAGAGCAAGCCGAAGCCATCTACAGATGGCTGTGTAGCAATATCGCCTACGACACCGAACACAAGATACATACCGCTGATGAGTGTTGGGAGCAACGTAGGGGAGTATGCCAAGCCTACTGCGAACTCTTCTACAGACTAGCCGAACCACTCAGCATCAAATGCACGATAATACCAGGAGTCACCAAAAATTCTAAAGGTAGCATCAGCGAAGACGGACATGCATGGCTCCTTGTTGAGGTCGAAAATGGAAGTATACTTACAGACCCCACATGGGGAGCAGGAGGCGTGAAGGATGGTGTCTTCATCGCTTCTGACAATGACATGTCGTGGTTTAGAGTAGACCCCTATTGGATGATATTTACGCATCACCCCGATGACTCCACCTACCAATTCATCGATGCCCCTATCACTCGGGAGGTATTTGCCAATCTTCCCTACATCAAGCCCACATTGGGTGACTACGGATGGGAGGCTAAAGGGTTCTACACAAAACACCTACAAGGAGAGTTTACATCACTTCCCCATATCCTTAGTGCCCATGCGGCCGACCTCAGCATCAAAGACATTCCTCTACAAGCCGAACTGACGCCAGGGCAACACTACACTTTCAAGATTGCGAAACATACCGACAGCATCATGGCATTGGTACACGATGGCGAATTTGTATACGACAATGCATGGCTGTTTGAGGACAGCTGTTACACCATCTCCTATATGCCCACAGCGGCAGGTCCGCTAAGTATCGTAGTTGCCTGTGGGGATGGCAATTATAGTACTGCCATCGAATATCAGGTAATAGCACCTACAGCACAAGCTATGGAGGAAATCAGGCAAGACAATCCCTATCGCCTGCCCGAAGTTAAAACACTGGCGAACCTCTACCCCGAACGGATGGAAGCACTCGGAATCAGTGGCGAAAGGATACTACATGAAGTAAGAGAGAATGGGCTGAAGGCCATCTTCATGCAACACAAAGACACGACTTCTGAGCTTGCCGAGATAGATGTCCCCCTCTCACAATACCTGACCATCGGCAAGAGCTATAGATTTGCCATACGCCCCACCAACGATACAGTATGGGCCGTATTCAATGAAGGGAATCTCTACAACAACTGGACGATAGATGAGACCACAGGATGGCGCACTATCGAAGTATGTCCTACAAAGACAGGCCGCCTCACCATCAGCATGGGAATTCCACCCGAGATGAAAAAGTATAGAGCCATGCTTATCTATACCGTACTTGAGTAAAATAAAAAGCAATGCCCTAAAGCAAGACATCGTAGTCCATCTAGTTGACGCATTAAGAATACCCAAAAACAACAGACAGAGATTTCAAAAGCCACTAGTGGTTGTAAATCTACTGTGACAGAATTTTGTATTAATCACAAAAGCATCGAATTTTCCAAAACACACAGGATAAACTCCATAACTAGTCATTTTGGAAGACGATAAAAGTGAGTTGCTTTATTATAGGTTATTTGGTTAGCAACAAAGTTTTTACTATTTTTACACCATCAATACCAAGATACATTTATGAAAGTACCACGAATCATCCTTACCTGTTGTTTGGCATTAGCCACAGCCTCGGCAAGCTTTGCACAGAGCAAGCTCTACCCTCACCTGTTCGACCTCCAGGAGGTGACCCTCACCGACGGCATGTTCAAGACGGCCCTCGACCTCAACAACGACCTGTTGCTGCAGTACGATGTTGATCGTCTGCTCACCCCCTACTTCCGCCAGGCTGGCATCAAGGGTTGGGAGGAAGAGCACCCCAACTTCCCCAACTGGGGCTCGGGCAACTTCCGTCTCGACGGACATGTGGGCGGCCACTACTTATCGGCTCTCGCCCTAGCCTATGCGGCCACCAAGGATGAGGATATGCGTACCCGATTGAAGGAGCGCATGGACTATACGTTGGAAAAGATGGCGCAGTGCCAAGCCGTATTCGATGACAACACGGAAGGACTTTACGGCTACATAGGCGGACTCCCCGACAACGGTGTGTGGACAGGTCTCTACCGTGGCGACCTCACGAAGTACAACCAAAACCGCGGTAACGTACCCCTCTACGTCGTCCACAAGGTGATGGCCGGTTTCCGCGACGCTTGGCTCTATGGCGGCAGCGAGCAGGGGCGCAAGTGCTTCCTCAAGATATGCGACTGGGGCGTCAACCTCATCAGCAATCTCACCGACACCCAGGTGCAGGACGTGCTCAACACCGAGCATGGCGGCATCAACGAGATGTTTGCCGATGCCTATCAGATGACCGGCGAGGAGCGATACCTCATCGCAGCCCACCGATACACCCACACGACAATGGTGGACAACATGCAGACCGTCAACACCACCTTCCTCAGCAACAAGCATGCCAACACGCAAGTACCCAAGTATATCGGGTTCATTCGCCTGGCACAACAAAGCTACAATTCACAATTCACAATTGACAATTCACCATCCGGATGGCAGGCTGTTGACCGTTGACCGTCGACCGTAGACTTTAAAAAATGAACCACCAAGAGTTACAAAACCTCATCGCCCTACAGCACATCCCAGGCATAGGGAGCATCACAGCCAAGCGGCTGCTTGAGAGTATGGGCAGTGCTACGCAGATCTTTGCGCAGCGCACCGAGCTGCCACGCCTTGTGCCCCATGTGCAGCCCTCGCTCGTCAAGGCACTCGACTGTCCCGCAGCCCATCGCCGCGCCGAGCAGGAACTGGAGTTCATCACCAAACACCATATCACCTGTATCGGCTACCACGACGAGGCCTACCCCACCCGTCTGCGCGAGTGCGACGATGCCCCCTCACTGCTCTACTACCGTGGCAATACCACCTTCAACCCGCGCCGCGTGGTGAGCATCATAGGCACACGCAAGTGCACCGACTATGGGCGCGACCTCTGCGAGTGCTTCGTGCGCGACCTGGCCGCTCTGATTCCCGATGTGCTCATCGTCAGCGGACTGGCCTACGGCATCGACGTCTGCGCCCACCGTGCTGCCCTCAAGTACAACCTCCCCACAGTAGGCGTGCTCGCCCATGGTCTCGACCGCATATACCCATCGGCACATCGTAATATCGCTGCGCAGATGACCCAGTGTGGCGGACTCCTCACCGAGTACCCCAGCTTCACCGAGCCCGAGCGCCAGAACTTCCTCCAGCGCAGCCGCATCGTAGCCGGCATGGCCGATGCCACCATCGTCATCGAGTCGGCCGCCAGGGGCGGCGCCCTCGTCACCGCAAGTATCGCAGGCAGCTACGGGCGCGACTGCTTTGCCTTCCCCGGCCGCATCCACGACACCGCCTCAGCCGGTTGCCACGGCCTCATACGCCATCATCAGGCAGCCCTCATCACCTCGGCAGCCGATTTCATCGAGGCCATGATGTGGGACACCCCCTCGGGTGGTCGCCCCGAAGCCATACAGCAGACACTCTTCCCCGACCTCACCGACGAGGAGGCCCGCATCGTAGCACTCCTCGAGCAGCATGCCGACGGCCTACATATCAACACCCTCGTCACCGAGTCTGACATCCCCATCAACCGCCTCAGCGCACTCCTCTTCGAACTCGAGCTGCGCGGCATCGTACGCCCACTGGCAGGTAGCTGCTACAAACTCATTCGATAGTAAAATCCCCCGACGGCACATCACGTGTGGTCGGGGGATTTTACTATGAAAAAATATTTATAACAGTAAGAATCTGTTTTAAATTATCGCTAATATGTTTTAGAATCTGCTTTTCGGTTTATCTGAGGTTCTTTTTTGCATCTTTGCACTCTCAATTCTTGCAAATAGACCACTATTTGCTGCGCCTTGACAGCGCAAATCTACACA
>JAZPZS010000044.1:0-16101 GCA_045544835.1 Bacteroidaceae bacterium
TTGTTCCTAAGTCAATACCAATAATCTTTCCCATTTTTCTTATACTTTTTAATTGTTAATACTCAAAACTTGTTTCTGCAAGGCTTTGTTCGCCCGGGGCAGAGAATTTAATTTTTCGTTCTTGCTTTTTTACTTTTTAATCGGTTTACGCCGATATATACCACAAACCGCGTGCCACAAAGAAAACGGGTGACAGGGTGACGAGGTGACAAGGAAAATACACGTCATGTTTTCTGCCAGTATGGCATAAAAAACTTTTTTCTTCTGCCAATAGTGTACATTTCGGAAAATAGTTGTAACTTTGAAGACTGATAATATATACTATAAGATATGGCAAAGAAAGCAGAAATACCGACAGGCGGCGCAAGCGACAAGCTGAAAGCCTTGCAAGCCGCAATGGACAAGATCGAGAAGAATTTTGGCAAGGGCGCCATCATGAAGCTCGGCGACGACAGCATACAGGAAATAGAGGTCATCCCCACCGGCTCGATAGGCCTCAACGTAGCCCTTGGCGTAGGCGGATATCCGCGCGGACGAGTGATCGAGATCTATGGTCCCGAATCATCAGGTAAGACCACCCTCGCCATCCACGCCATTGCCGAAGCACAGAAAGCCGGCGGCATAGCAGCCATCATCGATGCCGAGCACGCCTTCGACCGATTCTATGCACAGAAGCTGGGCGTTGACGTCAACAACCTCCTCATCGCACAGCCCGACAACGGAGAGCAGGCACTCGAAATCGCCGACCAGCTCATCTCATCGGCAGCCGTAGACCTCGTGATCGTCGACTCCGTGGCAGCGCTGACCCCCAAAGCCGAAATCGAAGGCGACATGGGCGACAACAAGGTGGGCCTGCAAGCCCGACTCATGAGCCAGGCACTCAGAAAACTCACCGCCACCATATCGAAGACCAACACCTGCTGCATCTTCATCAACCAGCTGCGCGAGAAGATAGGCATCATGTTCGGAAACCCCGAAACAACCACCGGCGGTAACGCACTCAAGTTCTACGCATCGGTGCGACTCGACATACGCAAGGCAGGACCCCTCAAGGATGGCGAAGAAGTCGTAGGTAGCCAGACCCGAGTGAAGATCGTCAAGAACAAGGTAGCACCCCCATTCCGCAAGGCAGAGTTCGACATCATGTTCGGCGAAGGAATATCGAAGAACGGCGAAATCGTTGACCTCGGCGTAGAGTATGGCATCATCAAGAAATCAGGCTCATGGTTCAGCTACGGAGAAACCAAGCTCGCACAAGGCCGCGACGCCACCAAGCAACTCATCGCCGACAATCCCGAACTGGCCGAAGAGCTGGAAGCAAAGATCATGGAGGCCATGAAGAAGAAGGAAGAAGAATAAGCAAACTCAACAACTTAAAAACTCAATAACTTAAAAACTCAAGTATCATGCGCTTAATCATCGAACCCAATTACGAACAGCTGTCAGCATGGGCTGCATCGTACATCGTGAGAAAAATCAACGAGTTCGGCCCCACTGCCGAGAAACCCTTCGTGCTGGGTCTGCCCACCGGCGGCACACCGCTCGGCACCTATAAGGAGCTCATCCGCCTGCACAAGGAAGGCAAGGTAAGCTTCCAGAATGTAGTGACCTTCAACATGGACGAGTACGTAGGCCTGCCCGAGGAGCACCCCGAGAGCTACCACTCATTCATGTGGAACAACTTCTTCAGCCACGTCGACGTGAAAAAGGAGAACGTAAACATCCTCAACGGCAATGCCGAGGACCTCGACGCCGAGTGTGCACGCTACGAAGAGAAAATCAAGTCATACGGCGGCATCCACCTCTTCATGGGCGGCATCGGGCCCGACGGCCACATCGCCTTCAACGAGCCAGGCTCATCGCTCACCTCACGCACCCGTCAGAAGACCCTCACCACCGACACCATCATCGCCAACTCACGCTTCTTCGACAACGACGTCAACAAAGTGCCCAAGACATCGGTAACCGTAGGTGTAGGCACCGTGATGGACGCCAAGGAAGTCCTCATCCTCGTCAACGGCCACAACAAGGCACAAGCCCTGTGGCATGCCGTAGAGGGCAGCATCACACAGATGTGGACCATCAGCGTACTCCAGCTCCACCCCCACGGAATCATCGTGTGCGACGATGCAGCCACCGTAGAGCTCAAGGTGGGTACCGTAAACTACTTCAAGGACATCGAGAAAGAGAACCTCAATCCCGCATCGAACCTGAAATAACCCGTCGCACCCCGACAGGCATAATGCAAGAAAAGAGCGCCCAAGGCGCTCTTTCCTTTTTTTCGGGGGGGAACAATATAGGAGTTGTCCAAAAAAAGCAAATTCATTCGCGATGGTCTCATCCTGACAAAGCCTACCCTTTATATAATAGGAATATACACGGAATCTTGTCGATGGGCGGACGCTGGCCCTTCCACTCAGCAATGCTGCGCGTGACAGCATACTCCCCGTCGCAGGTCAGATTGGCAGCAACGCACAGCCTCGTCTGCGGGCGGCATGTACGCACGATATCGTCAAACATCTTCAGATTGCGGTACGGAGTCTCGATGAACAGCTGGGTCTGATGCTCGGCATAGGCACGCGACTCCAGATGCTTCAAAGTCTTGGCACGCTCACCCCCATCAATGGGAAGGTAACCGTGAAAGGCAAAGCTCTGCCCGTTGAACCCCGAAGCCATCACACTGAGAATGATGCTCGAAGGACCGACCAGAGGCACCACCCGCAAATGCCTTCTCTGGGCTATCGCCACCACATCGGCACCCGGGTCGGCAACGGCAGGACAGCCAGCCTCGGAGATGACACCCATCGGATGACCCTGCTGCAAAGGACTCAGATACGAACCGATAGACTCGGAAGAAGTATGCTTGTTTAGCTCATAAAAGGTGAGCGCGTCGATGTCGATATCGCGGTCTACCCGCTTCAGAAAACGGCGGGCCGAACGGATGTCCTCGACGATGAAATGACGTATCTGAAGGATGATGTCACGGTTGTGTGCCGGAAGTACCCGGTCGACAGGCGTATCTCCCAAAGTGCAGGGAATGAGGTATAAGGCGTTGTCAATACTCGTCTCCATAATGCAAAGTGTCAAATGTGGTGCAAACTTACAAAAAAGAATTGAAAACTCATAGCCACTTATGGTGCGTTATGCATGAAGGCAGCTCCTCGGCATAGTGCGTGACCATGATGAGCGTCTTCTCCGGGCGGGAACAATAACCGGCGATGACATCGCGCACCAGCTCGCGACGCCGCGTGTCGAGTCCATGGAGCGGCTCGTCCAGAACCAGCAGCTCGGGATCCTTCACAAAAGCACGTGCCAGAAGCACAAGACGCTGCTCGCCACTCGACAAAGTCAGGAAAGTGCGCTGCGCCAACGACTCGATGCCGAAGACAGCCATCCACCTCAGGCAGGTGCCCATCTGCTCAGGGCGAGGACGCTTGTAAAGACCTATGCTATCGTGCAACCCCGACGCCACAATCTCAATGGCAGGAAGATCCTTCAGATACGCACGGTGCATCTCAGGAGATACATACCCTATACGCCGCTTGATGTCCCAAATACTCTCACCCGTCCCACGGCGGCAACCGAAGAGGCTGATGTCGCAAGCATAAGACTGCGGATTGTCGGCACAGACAAGTGCCAGAAGAGCTGACTTTCCACTGCCGTTGCGCCCGTGAAGAGCCCAATGCTCGCCCCGATGCACCGTCCAGTCGAGATGCTCGAAGATGGTATGCCCGCCATAGCGTAAGGTCACATCACGGAACTCGATGATAGGGCATGGAGGCTCAGTGCAGATATTGGCATCGACCATATCGTCGGGCCCCTCAGGCAACGGAGTAGGAGAGGACCCGAGAACAGAAACAGGGTTGGGAACCTTAAGCCCTACGACCCTCCTGTCCACCGGAATTACGTGCGTCACAAATGCAGGAATCTCCTCTTCCCTCGAAAGTACGAGTAGCAGGTGTAGCCCACACTCCTCGATGAGTCGCTGCAGCAGGTCGTGGAGCTGCGCTCTCATCTCCCTGTCGAGCCCAATGAACGGATTGTCGATGATGAGCACCTGAGGCGCGGTCACGAGAGCCTTGGCAATCTGGATACGTCGCATCTCACCGCTGGACAGCATCACCAACTGCTTGTTGAGCAGGGAGGGAATACCCAGCTCGGAAAATAAGCCACCTTGCAACTCCTCGTCAGTGTATCCGGCAAACAGATCACGGGCTGTAGGCAAGTTCTCCACATCCTGAGAGTGCCACCGCTGCTGGTAGTAGTACCCCGAATCGTAGTCGCCATAGCTGTCGCGGAAAGCTATGTAGCGGATATTCTCATAAGCCATTTGCTCGTTCCCCTCACCAAAGTCGTAGTGCACCTCATTCATCAACAGAGGATAGCGCCCGATAATGGTATTGACCAGTAGCGTCTTTCCACTCCCGTTGGGCCCGACAATGGCAAGCTGCTCGCCCTCGTTGAAGGTAAAGTTGATGGGCGATTCCATCCGGTAGAGCGGGTGGCGGGCTATGCCCTCCGCAATATGGATTATTGTTCTTTGCGTCATACCTTTCTATTTCGTTTCTTTAGACATTCGCGTGCAACGGAGCACACTCCCTTCGAATAGTACTCAAGTTCCATGTTGCCGACAAGGCAAAGGAACTCATCGTGCAGATCCCTGTCACACGCGCTAATCCGTGAAGCCAACTTCATCGCCAGCGACTGCACACCCGGCGTAGCCTGAGGATCGAGCATCGTATCGAGCAGGAAATTGAAGAAGGCTACATCCATACTCGCCCTGTCAGGAATATTGTATATGATGCGCAGCAAGAGACGGCGTAGACCATGGGCTATATCAGGACACATGGCCAATTCGGTAAGGCGGGACACCTCGGGCGATACCGACGAAGGATATCTGCCGCTGACCTTCTCGATGACCCATGCTGCACGCCAGCGTACAGGACTTGTATCATGATATATGAGATGTAGCAATGCACTCAGTATAGCATCATCCCCCATGGCCTCCTGCGCAAGCGTTAGCGTAAGCGCCTTGCTCGGGGGGGATGTCAGGCGTGTGCGTATCTCTTCTATGGTAGATGAGGAATCCGGCATTTTATGGTTGAGGATTATAAAAGGCGTATCCCTTGGATGTGGAGATACGCCTTCGGAACGGTCGAAAATGTGTAGATTACTTCAGTATCTCAGCCAACTTCTCTTTGATGGCTTCGCCACGAAGATTCTTGGCAAGGATAGTACCATCCTGGGCTACGAGTACGGTGGCCGGGATAGAGTTGACACCATAGAGCTTGGAACCGGCACAGTTCCATCCCTGGAGATCAGAGAGCTGCGGCCACTCCATGCCAAGATCGGCGATTGCCTTTACCCAAGCCTCCTTGTTGTTGTCGAGCGATATGCCGATGATGCCGAATCCCTCCTTGCTGTATACCTCGTAAGCATCCTTCACGGCAGGCATCTCTTGGCGGCAAGGACCGCACCAGCTTGCCCAGAAGTCAATGAGAGTAACCTTGTTGGCTGCAATGTACTCAGACAGCTTATGCATGTTGCCCTCTGTGTCGGCCATCTCAAAATCCTTGAACTGCTTGCCCACTGCCGTCTCGAGTGAAAGGTCGTTGTTGGCCTTGATGCGTTGCAGGCGAGTGTCGGTGGGGAAAGCGGCAATATAACCTTCAAGTACAGGCGCAAGCTCCTCGGGAGTGTAATAGTAATAACTGTTGCAGAGGTTATACAAGCCGAAGTCATTGCCTACATTGTCTGCAATACTGTTTTTCAAGGCCTGATAGTACTTCTCCTCAAATTCGCCCATCAACTTCATGATATTGGTCTTTTCGGCATCGGACAGCTCGGGATTCTGAGCACTTTGAGAAATCTCGGCATACTCATCCTCAAGCGCCTTCATGTCAGACATGAACGACTCATAGGCATTGTTGTTCGGAGTGCCGAGGGCAAAAGTCATCTGGTTGGGCACGAGATTGATCTTTATCTCTCCAGGCTCCAGAAAAAGCTGGCAGAAAGCATCGCCTATGGTGATGGCGGCAATCTGTACACTGTCGGCCACACCCTTGAACTCAAACTTACCGTTCACTACGGGAACCTTCTGGAAATCGACCAACTTGCGACCCTCTACGAACTGCAAATCTACCGAGTCGCCCTCTACGGCACCCTCATAGCTTCCTGATATGGTATAGGCGTTCTTGTTTTGGCAGGCAACCATCATGAGGGCTGCCATAGCCATCAATCCTAATTTCTTCATATATGGGCTTGTTATATATTATATAATGTATTGCGAACTGATTGACTCGTTGGACATCACGCGGCGGATGGTCTCTGCGAAAATAGGAGCGATGGAGAGCTGTTTCAGCTTATTGCAGTCTCTGTTGAAAGGAATACTGTTGGTAAACACAATCTCCTCAAGCTTGGAAACCTCGACACGCCCGGGAGCAGGACCCGACATCACACAGTGCGATGCGATGGCGCGTACCGACTTGGCACCAGCCTCGAACATCACATCGGCAGCTTTGCAGATGGTACCGGCAGTATCCACAATGTCATCAATGAGGACAACGTTCTTGCCTGCAACATCACCGATAATCTGAATCGACTCTACCTGATTGGCCTTTGCACGAGTCTTGTGGCAGAGCACAAGAGGTACATGCAGATACTTCGAATAGCTGCTGGCACGCTTACTGCCACCCACATCGGGAGTAGCAATCACGAGATCCTCAAGGTCGAGCGACTGGATATAGGGCACGAATACGTTTGATGCATAGAGGTGATCGACAGGAACATCGAAGAATCCCTGAATCTGGTCAGCATGAAGATCCATCGTGATGATACGGTCTACACCAGCTACACTGAGCAAGTCGGCTACGAGCTTGGCACCGATCGACACACGAGGCTTGTCCTTGCGGTCCTGACGCGCCCAACCAAAGTAAGGCATCACGGCGATGATACTATGAGCCGAAGCACGCTTGGCAGCATCAATCATCAGGAGCAACTCCATCAGATTGTCTGAATTGGGGAAGGTCGACTGAACCAGGAAAACATCGGCTCCACGCACCGATTCTTCGTACGATACGGCAAACTCGCCATCAGCAAAATGGGTGATGATCATGTTGCCCAACTTGCAACCCAGCTCATCGCAAATCTGCTCTGCAAGGTATCTCGACTTTGTGCCTGAGAATACCATAAAAGGTCTGTTGTTATTCATTGTGATAGATGATAGTGTGTGTTCTGTTAATTATCGACAAAAGTACACAATAAAGTTCAAATGGAAAAACTTTTCCTTATAAATATGAGGATAAACCAGTAGAAGAGTTCTACGTGTTGGCTGGGGCTAATAACCTTTACGGGTTTCTCCTGGAGAGAATGCTTGGGACATCTGAACAAAAGAAAGAATCAAAGAAATTCTAAATCCTGTTATGGATGTTGCAGTCGCACTCCTTAAGCACCTGGATGCAATGGTCGATGTCGTTGGGGCGGATGATGACATTGGCTTGGTCGCCCTCGGCAAAGGCATACATGTATTCGATGAAGATGTGCTGCTCGGCCAGGTGGTCGAGGATGTGGGATAGCGAGCCGGCTACGTTGGGGCAGGTAATCCATACCACATCGGTCAGCATCACGGCAAAATTGGCTTCGCGTAGTACCTCTACGGCTTTGTCGACCTCCGAAACGATAAGGCGGAGTATGCCGAAATCTGTGGTCTCGGCCATGCTGAAGGCGTGCATGTTGATGCCGTGCTGGCCCAATATCTTGGTCACTTCGTTGATTCTTCCAGTCTTGTTCTCGAGGAAGATGGATAATTGCTTGATGGTCATAATCTGATTTGAGTTGTGAGTTATGAGTTATGAGTGATGCTGAGCTGTCTGTTTGATTGGAGCTCAGTGCTCATGACTCGCCGCTCTATTATACTAATTTTCTCTTGTCTATCACATGTTTGCCCTTGCCTTGGCTGCGCTCAATGCTGCCCGGCTCCATGAGTTTTACGTCGGCACTGATGGAGAGCACGCTCTTGAGCTTGTCGGCGAGGGTCTTTTTCATGCTTAGCATGCGGCCAATGTCGTCGCCGAAGAAGTCGCGGCGTACCTCTACTTGCACTTGCAGGGTGTCGAGGTTGTTCACGCGGTCGACGACTAACATGTATTGGGGTTCGAACTCGGGCATCTCGAGTATGACGCTCTCGACTTGTGAGGGGAATACGTTGATGCCTCGGATGATGAGCATGTCGTCGCTGCGTCCGATGATGCGTCCCATGCGTACAGAGGTGCGTCCGCAGGCACACTGTCCATCGTACAGGGTGCAGAGGTCCTTGGTGCGGTAGCGGAGCAGGGGCATGCCCTCTTTGGTGAGGGTGGTGAATACCAGCTCACCTTGCTGGCCGTGGGGAAGCTGCACGAGGGTGTCGGGATGGATAATCTCGGGGTAGAAGTGGTCTTCGTTGATGTGTGAGCCGTCCTGTACCTCACACTCGTAGGAGACTCCGGGCCCCATGATTTCGCTGAGTCCGTAGAGGTTGAAACCCTTCAGGCCGAGGCGCTCCTCAATCTCCTTGCGCATGTTCTCTGTCCATGGCTCGGCTCCGAAGGCACCTACTCGCAGGCTGATGTCGTTCTTGGTTAGTCCCATCTTTTCGAGGGTCTCGGCCAGATAGAGTGCGTAGGAGGGTGTACAGGCAATGCCTGTGATGTGAAGGTCGCGGATGAGGCGAATATGCTTCTCGGTATTACCGGTTGAGGTGGGGATGACGGTGGCTCCGAGGTTCTCTACGCCATAGTGTGCTCCCAGTCCGCCGGTGAAGAGTCCGTAGCCGTAGCTCACGGAGAAGGTGTCGTCGCGTGTGATGCCGTAGGCTGTCAGGGCACGTGTCATCACTTCGGACCATACGTCAAGGTCCTTGCGGGTGTAGCCCACGATGGTGGGGTTGCCGGTGGTTCCCGATGAAGCATGCACGCGTACAATCTCAGAGGGTGGGGCGGCCTGCAAGCCGTAGGGATAGTTGTCGCGAAGGTCTTGCTTGGTGGTGAAGGGCAGCTTCACGATGTCGTCGATGCTGTGTATGTCCTCGGGAGATAGGTCCATCGCCTGCATCTTGTTGCGATAGAAGGGGACGTTGTGGTACACGTAGGTGACCAATTTCTGTAGCCGCTTGCTCTGCAGCGCGTGCATCTCGTCGCGGCTCATACACTCTTTGTAGGGATTCCAAATCATGGGGAATATCGTTTTTGTCGTTATTATAGTATAGGATGGTCTTCGTGGAAGGCTCTCATGCGCTCTTCCATGATGGGGTAGAGGTCGTCTCTCATGCGTGAGGTGCAGGCTCTTACTCCCTGCTGCTCGCTTCCGGTGGTAGAGAGCGATATGCTGCTGACTCCATAGTATAGGAGCTCTTTCAGCAGTTCGCCGCTGCTCATGTTGCCATATCCGATGGTGAAGAAGAAGCCGTCGCCCACGGCTTGGGTCACGTCGTAGTCGTAGACGATGTGGAAGCCATTGTCGGTGAAGATCTTTTTCATCTTTTCTGCCCGCAGGGCATATTCTCGGGTGTCCTCCACGAAGTTGATGGTGCCCTCGGTGGAGAGTCGCAGCATCTCGGCGTAGGCGTATTGGGTGGAGGCGGTGCATCCTGAGGTTATCATATATAGGATAGATGCGATGAGTGTCTGCCCGAACACGCCTGCATCGTGGTAGCGTTCGGCAAGAGCGGGGAAGTGGCGGTCGAACAGCTTGTCGCTGATGCATGTCAGGGCCATGCGTTGTCCGGCATAGCTGAAGATCTTTGAGGCCGACAGCATCAGGATGTAGTTGTCGGTGTATCGGGCTACGGTGGGGGCAAAGGGTGGCTCGAAGGGATGACCCATATCGTGGCGGAAGTCCATGCAGAAGTAGGCGAGGTCTTCCATGACGATGACATCGTGCTTTGTGGCCAGTTTGCCTATAGTCGCCAGTTCTTCCTCTTCGAGGCAAATCCAGGCGGGATTGTTCGGGTTGGAATAGATGATGGCTGCTATGTCTCCCTGCTGCAGCATGCTCTCCAGCTTTGCTTCCAGGGCAGCACCACGGTGGAGGTATATGTCAAACTCCACCCATTCGGCTCCGATGACTCTGAGCTGTGACTTCTGAATGGGGAAGCCGGGGTCGATGAACAGCACCTTGTTCTTGCCTGGTGTGCGCTGGGTGCAGGCGATGAACGATCCGAACGAACCGGCTACGCTACCTACGGTAGGTACGCATGAACGCTCTGATATGTCGATGTCGAGGAATGCCTTGACAAAGCGTGAGGCTTCGCGCTTAAGCTCTGGTATGCCGGCTGCAGCGGGATATTGCGAACCTACGCCACGGTCGAGTGCAGCCTTCTCAGCCTCCACACCGTAGCGATTGACCGGGAGTCCCGGAGAACCTTGATCCATGCGGATAAAGGGGATGCCGGTTTCCCTTTCCAAGTATTGAGCTATGAGCAGTATCTCTCCGATAGTAGCTGTCGAGAGATTGGCGATGTGGCACGCCTTGGCTGCCTGCTCTACTAATGCTTCGTTGAATATTTTCATTGTCTTTTTTCTTGTTTTCCAGGGATATGGATAGTATATGCTAGGATAGCCTAGGTAATTCCAAATCTGTGTACTATACCGCTGCCAGACCCAAGTCGAATGCTCTTTGGTTGGCTTTGACGACCTCCTCGCCTTTTCGTGCAAACACGCGGGCTATGCTCTCGCGCAATTGTTCGGGGCTAAGGATTTCGATGAACTTGGCTGCCATGCCCAGTAGAATTACGTTGGTACTCTTGGGAAGGCTATTCGTCTTGGCTATGTCGTCGATGGGGAGGCTCACGGTGTGGGGCAATGCAGCAAGCTCGGCGGCAATCTCCTGCTCCTCGGGGTAGTTGGGGATGTTTTTGAAGGGGTGCGAAGAGGTCACCACTCTTCCGTTTTCGTGCAGATACTGTACGTAGCGCAAAGCCTCCATCGGCTCCATAGAGATGATGAGGTCGGCAGTTCCCTGCTTGATGAGGTCGGAATGGATGGTTTCGGTCGATAGGCGTAGGTTGGACTGTACATCGCCGCCTCTTTGGCTCATGCCGTGCACTTCGGCCTGCTTCAGGCTCAATCCTGCCACGGCTGCAGCATCGCCAATGATTGTGGCTATGGTGAGGATTCCTTGTCCGCCCACGCCGGCTAATATGATATCTTTCTTCATGTTACTTCTTGTTTCTGAGTTTGCGTTTGAGGGTCTGCATACATTCGCGACGTGGAATGATGACTGAAACTCCCTTATACTCTATCTCTTGGCGTAGAATATTGGTAATCTCTTCCATGTTCTTGGGTAGCGGTACCACTACATGCAGATGTTCGGGCTCTACGCCCAAGCCAAGGCATATAGCTTCGAACTTGTTGGTTCCTGCAGAGTCCTGTCCGCCCGTCATGGCGGTGGTCAGATTGTCGGAGATGATGACTGTGATGGGACTATGGTCGTTGATGGCATCCAATAGACCTGTCATGCCCGAATGGGTGAAGGTGGAGTCACCTATTACCGCTATGGAGGGATGGGCACCTGCGTCGGCCGCACCCTTGGCCATCGTGATGGAGGCACCCATATCTACGCAACTGTCGATGCTCCGGAACGGGGGGAGGGCACCGAGAGTGTAGCAACCTATATCACCGAAGATGCGTGCGTCTTCGTACTCAGCAGCCACCTTGTTCAGTGCATCATATACATCGCGGTGTCCGCAACCTTGGCATAGGGCAGGGGGACGTGCCACGATATGCTGGGCTGCAGCGAATGTCGTAGCCTGTTTTATGCCCAATGCTTCGCCCACGCAGTCGGGAGTCAGTTCGCCCATTCTTGGAAGGTCGCCGGTGAGTCGGCCCTTGATGGGGTAGTTGCTTCCCAGCAGACCCTTCACTTGCTCCTCTACCAGAGGCTGTCCATCCTCGGCAATCAACAGCGAATCGCATTGGCTGGCGAGTTCCTTGATCAATGTTTCAGGTATGGGGTATTGTGATATTTTCAATACGGGGAAAGCGTTTCCTTCCGGTTGGTTCTCCATAATATAATTATAGGCGATGCCACAGGCGATGATGCCGAGTTTGGATTTCTGTTTTCTGAGTACAGATTTATTGTATGGCGACTTCTCCGAGGAGGCCAACAGCAGGGGTTGCTTCTCTACAAGTGAGGCATATTGGCGTCGGGCATTGCCGGGAAGCAGTACCCAGTGGGTACGCTCATTGTCGAGGTGGAGCGGATTTTGAGGCTGAGCCTGACCTACCGCAACACCAGCACGAGAGTGGGCCAGACGGGTGACAACACGTAGTAATATTGGAAGCTTCAGCTCTTCAGACAGGCTGAAAGCATAGGGCATGATGTCATAGGTCTCTTGCTGGGTCGATGGCTCCAGGATGGGAATCATGGCAAACTTGCCATAGAAACGTGAGTCCTGCTCGTTCTGTGATGAGTGCATGGAGGGGTCGTCGGCAGCCAATACCACTACACCGCCGTTGACACCTGTGATGGCTGAGTTGACAAAGGCGTCGGCGGCAACATTCATACCTACGTGTTTCATACACACTAACGCTCGTTTTCCGGCATAAGACATGCCCAAGGCTGCTTCCATGGCCGTCTTCTCATTCGTGCACCAACGGCTTCGCACCTCAGGGGCATGAGCCTGTATATACTCAGTGATTTCTGTCGAGGGAGTTCCTGGGTAGGCATACACTCCGCTGATGCCTGCATGTACTGCCCCGAGGGCTACCGCTTCGTCACCTAAAAGCAATTTTCTTTCTATCATATATGATAATGTTTTGTCGTTTTTTCTGTATGGTAGTAACTTTGTTACGCAAAGATACTCCTTTTTTTTATTCCTGCTTACACTTTGCTCATATTATTGCCATCCGTCTGTAAATTTGTTGTTTTTCATCTGTTATCGTTCCATGCCAAACTGCTTAAAGTTCGTCTGCTCGGGTGTAACATAGCAGAGGACTTAAATGCAAACCAATAAAAACAGTGTTATGAATATTGTTCGCAATTATTCATGCAAGCTGCTGTGTGTGAAAATTATAGGATAAAATTGATGTACAATTCCCCAGTGTGAAATTGTACATCACAGCATGTTTGTTCCGATTTTTTTCAGTGAATTTCTGATAATGCCGAATATTTGCACTAAATTTGCACTGAACACTGATGAATAGTTATTTATCCTAATCGCTGAAAGGGCTTATGTATAACGTAATTATAGTAGAAGACGTAAAGCTTGAGTTGAAGGGTACGGAGGAAATCTTTCGTAATGAGATTCCTGAGGCACAAGTTATAGGTACGGCAATGTCTGAGGAGGAGTTTTGGCCACTTATGGAAAAGCAACTACCTGATATGGTTTTGCTTGATCTTGGGCTTGGAGGTTCCACCACGATTGGGGTCACCATTTGCCGTACCATAAAGAAACGCTATCCAGGAGTAAAGGTGCTGATATTTACAGGGGAGATACTTAATGAAAAACTATGGGTCGATGCACTTGACGCAGGAGCTTGTGGCGTTGTGCTCAAAACTGGTGAATTGCTTACACGTGCTGAGGTGCAGAGTGTGATGGAAGGTAAGCAACTTGTATTTAACCAACCCATATTAGAGAAGATTGTGGCTCGCTTCCGTCAGTCTGTCAATGCTGAAGCGACGCGTCAGCGTGCTGCAATAGCATATGAAATTGATGAATATGATGAGCGTTTCCTGCGTCATTTGGCGTTGGGCTATACCAAGGACATGATTGCCTCATTGCGTACGATGCCTTTTAGTCCGAAATCGTTGGAGAAGCGGCAGGCCGACCTCATAGCACGTCTGTTTGCAGGAGAGGAGCAGCGTGGTGTCAATGTCACAAGACTTGTAGTACGTGCTATAGAACTGCATATCATCGAACCAGACAAACTGGTTTCGGACGATTGATTAGTAATAAATGATTCGTACCTCTTTGTTTACCCTCATATATATCATACTATTGTTGCTGCTGGTACTCTTTTCCTGGATTGCCAGTGTCTATGGTGTGGCATTGCCCAGCGGTGATGTAATGCCTAGTCTACTTGGTCCCGATAGCCTACGTTGGTTCGTTCGTCATAGTATTGATACGATTGCATCAGCTCCAATTGTCGAGGTGTTGTTGTTGCTAATAATGATAGGTGCAATGCGAAGTTGTGGGTTAACACGGCATCTTGGGTATTTGGCAAGAGAACGGAAAGGGTTGCCATTGACACGTCGTCAGCAGCATGCCGCACGCATAGCTTGGGTGCTCTTCGGGGTAATTCTATTGATGGTATTGAGTGGAGTAATGCTTCCAAACGGTAATCTGCTAAGTGTTACCGGGCATATTGCGGGGGGGCCACTTTCGCGTGGATGGCTTTTTCTCTTATGCATCATGGTGTGTGTGCCATGCCTTGTTTATGGCTGCATTGCTGGGTTATGGCATACGGAAGGCGAAATAATTGATGCCCTTGCTTCGGAGATAGCCCGGTGCTCTGGATATTTTGTGACCCTTATTGTAGCCTCGCAGCTAATGGCGGCATTGCATTATGTCGGTTTGTTTGAGTTGTTGGGAGCTGATAGCCTATTTGTGTGGGCTTTTACATTTTTTATATATACGATGCCTTTGTTCCTATTTCTTTTTAAAAAAGATTAATCTTTATTATTTTGCTGTTAGTGAAAAACTATGTAATTTTGAAAGCGAAAACTGAATATATATAACAAAAACAAATAGAATATGAACAAAACGTTAAAATGGGCGCTCGTGGGCGTCGTTGGAGTAGGCCTAGCCGTAGTGCTGGGCTTACGTGCATTCAAGCCTCATGTGAATGAGGAACTGAAGGATGAGGTGGTGAAGCAGCCGCAGGCTCCGAAGCAGAGCCGTACACTCAATGTGCAGGCTGTAGTATTGGACCGCGTGTTGCTGGCCGATGAACTCTTTGTGAGCGGTAACGTGATGCCCGACGAAGAGGTGAGCCTAGCTTTCGAAACCTCGGGTAAGGTAACTGAAATCCTTTTCCAAGAGGGAGCTTTCGTTCGTAAAGGTGACCTGCTGGCTAAAATCAATGATGAGCCCCAACAGGCCGAACTGCGTAAGCAGGAGGCGCAGCTGAAGCTCTTCCAAGATCGCATGTACCGCCAGAATGCCCTGCTCGAGAAGGAGGCGGTCAGTGAAGAGGCTTTCCAGGAGGCACAGGCCAACCTCGCTGCCCTACATGCCGAGATTGACCGTGTGAAGGCCAATATCGCACAGCGCGAGTTGCGTGCCCCGTTCGATGGGGTGCTGGGTCTGCGTGAGGTGAGTCCTGGTTCCTATGTGTCGTCAACGACCCCTATTGTGAAACTGACCAAGATGAATCCGCTGAAGATTGAGTTCTCGGTGCCCGAACGTTATTCGAATGTGCTGAAGGCCGGTGCCCGCCTCAACTTCACTGTCGAGGGCGACCTTGCTGAACGTGCAGCCAAGGTGTATGCCACAGATTCTCGTGTAGATATGGAGACCCGTACCTTCACCGTGCGTGCCCTCTATGACAACTCTGACGGCACACTCTTCCCTGGACGTTATGTGAACGTCAATCTGCTCACCCGTGAATATCCCGATGCCATAGCCGTTCCAGGCGAGGCTATCGTATCAGAGATGGGTCAGGACAAGGTGTATCTCTACAAGGGAGGCAAGGCCGAGTCGGTAGTCATTACCAAGGGGATGCGCAACGAAGCCCTTGTGCAGGTGGTGCAGGGCCTCGAAGTGGGCGATACCGTGATTACGACCGGTACCATGCAGTTGCGCGAGGGACAGAGCGTTGTGCTTGATCTTGTCAAACAAATTAAATAAAGAAACAGACCCACCCCCCTAATCCCCCTCCCTCTATGGAGGGGGTGACTGAGGAAGGTGATATAATTACTCCGCGATGTCTGTAAAGCCCCTCCATAGAGGGAGGGGTTGGGGAGGGTTCTCAATAATATTATATATGAATATATCAGAACTAAGTATACGTCGCCCGGTGCTCGCCACGGTGTTTACGCTCATTATCGTGCTGTTCGGTGCGATAGGTTACATGAGCCTGGGTGTCCGTGAATATCCGTCGGTGGATAATCCTATTATCTCGG
>JAZPZS010000045.1:0-10160 GCA_045544835.1 Bacteroidaceae bacterium
GAGCAGCGGCGCGTGCTGAACACCCGCGGGTGGAACGTGGTCATCCTCACGGGCGATCAGATAAAGGAGCAGCAGCGCATGGATGCGCACCGCAGCGTGGAGGAATAGAACGAAGCAGCAGCAATCTTAAAAAAGATGTGGCAACGCAACGGACAGATATACATTCTGTTACGAACGTTCTGCCACATCTTTTTCAGTTTTTCATACCTTATGTGTATTTAAATAAATAATTAAAAGAAAATAAATATATAATTAATTATTTATTATCCCTATAGGGTTTCAAAAACGCGTGGCAATGTGGCAGAATGCATCAATCTCGCTAATAATCAACGAAATGCGTTGCCACATCTTGTCTTGTCCTCCATTGCAGGGAAAAATTTTTATAAAAGTGCTATTGTATGGTTACAAACGTTGCTCCTCGCTCTGTTTGTTTCTTAATTCAACATGTTTTTCTGTTAAAGCCGAAGGTATTCGCGACTTAAAAGAATATGCAGAAGAAATAGTCCGAGGTATGCCTCCATTTGAGCCAGGACGACAAAGTGGAAGTGCTGTCCGAACTAAAGTTATCTTGCCTATCACGTTCAAGCTCAACTGACATAGTCCCAACTTATTGCCAACATTTTATTATCCGCCAACACGACGGACAGCCCTTGCCATATCCTTATAATAACCCCATAAAACATCAATAACAATGAAAAAGATTTTAGTAACAATGATGACCCTGGCGTTGACGATAGCAGCGCAGGCACAGAGAGACACTATCGGTGTGTCACAGTTTACGGCGATTTATCGCTATGAGTGTAAAACAATGGATGTTGAAGGCAAGTCTGTAACAGACTCGATGCTTATTGCAGTACAAGTATCTAATGGCGTCACTAAAAGTTTCCCTTACGAAGAGTATGACAGGCAGAAGAAGGGGCGTTTTCGTATAGTCGATGGCTATCAAGCAGCTCATATGCACATGGGCACCTTTTTCATGAATTATCCCGAAGGACGGATAACAGCACAAGAAATGCTCTATCCCTACCGCTATCAGACGGATGAAACTCTGGATAAACAGAAGTGGGTACTGACGGATGCACAAGACAGTATCTTTGGCTATGCTTGCCAATCGGCTAAGGCTAAGTATCACGGGCTGACCTGGAATGCATACTATACAGAGGACATCCCTTCCAGCATTGGCCCGTGGAAGTTAGGAGGTCTGCCTGGCATAATCACAAAGGCAACTGATGCCAGAGGCATACATACCTTTACGCTTTGCGGATTGTTAAAGGAGGAGCAGCCGATAGTGTTTGCCGAATATGTTACTTGGATTGTACCTGATGGTCGTGGCAAGTTTGTAAGTCAGCGTGTGGACTACCAAAAGCTGAAGGCCTCCAAATTCCGTGCATACAAGAAGAAGGTATTGAGCAATAGTCGTTATCTACAGAATCCTACTTACTATGCTCCCGACCCTATGGAGACTTTTGGATATGTGGAAACAAGTTATAATTCTGCTGGTGATAATGTAAGGAGCGTAGCGGGTGTTGTCATAGTTTCTAATCCCCATCAGTATCAACCGCTGGAGCAGTGAGCGCCATCCAAGCTTGCTTGAAGATGGCCGAGTCGCGACAGCGGAAGATGAAGTCAACCGCTGGAGCAGTGAGCGCCATCCAAGCTTGCTTGAAGATGGTCGAGACACTCGCTGTGTCTCCAGCTAAGTCCCTGTGCGAGATGCTTCGTTTCACTCAGCATGACACGAGGCGTTGGGTGAACTGCTATATTGTCTCCCCTCCAAAAAAAATAGTTGTTTTCAGATTTACTTTTGACATTCTTTTACGACCTATATATAGAGACTATTCTATGGATCTATGAAAAAGTTATTAGCAACTATGACGGCTCTTGCGCTGACGATAGCAGTGCAGGGGCAGACGGAGACGGTGGACACGGCACAATTCGTGGCAATGTATGACTATGAGTGCAGAACACTGAACGATGAGGATGTGCCCATCACAGACAGGATGCAGATTGTGCTTCAGGTGGGACGGACGATGACAAAGTGCATGCCGCGCTCGCAATACCGCGTGGAGGGCGAGGAGGTGGACATCGCGACAAGCTTCCAAGAAGCGTATATGCACATGCCGACGGTGTGGACGGGGTGGCCGACGGGGAAGACTACCATACGCGAGTTCATCTACCCTCACGAGTTTGAAGGTTATGAGTCTACACCCGACATTGCGTGGACATTGCTTGACGACACGGTGACTATCAACGGTTATCATTGCCAGCAGGCTACGGCTACGCTGCGTGGCGTGGAGTGGCGTGTATGCTACACCGAAGAGATACCGTCATCGGCTGGCCCTTGGCGCCTGCGTGGCCTGCCCGGACTGATTGTAAGGGCAGAGAGTGAGGCACACACGTTCTGCATTGCAGGGTTGAAGCAGGAGCGGGTGCCCATCACCGCACCAGAGCAGAACCCCGAAGTGCAACGCATGAAATACCCCAAGCTCCTGAAGTACCGCAACGAGGTATACGGCAACCGCCAGTATGCCAAGAACCCTACTTACTATATCCCCGACCTCAATAGCACCCTCAAGGAGGTGGTGATATTTAATCGCAACAACCAACAACTCGTATTGGCCAATGGACAACCACTGCTGACGAAAGCACATGTGCATAGACCGTTGGAATTAGAATAAAGCAAGATGAACCGATTCCTATATATAATACTATCTTTGGCACTGGCCACCCGTGCCTCGGCACAGGTGAAAGTAACCGGTAGAGTGATAGACCTGAACAACAAGCCGGTGAGTGAGGTGGTCGTTAAGCTGATGGGTGGCAACAAGATACTGGCATTCGGTACTACCGATGCGCAAGGCACGTATAATCTTGAACTGGAGAGTGAGCCGACGGGAGAGGTCACCCTGGTGTTCAGCCACATCAGCTACGAGAAGGAGTCGGAAAGCCTCACGCTGAAGGATAAGTTGACAAAGGTCGACATGCTGCTGACTCCAAAGAGCATCAGCCTGAAGGAGGTGATGGTGCGCCCCGACCCACTGCGACAGATGGGCGATACGCTGAGCCATCATCTGGCTGCGTTCCTCGGCAAAGGTGACGTGACATTGGAGGATGGCCTAAAGCGTCTGCCGGGGGTGGATGTATCGAAGAGCGGCAGCATCAGCTATATGGGCAAGGCAATCTCGCAGTTCAACATCGAGGGACTGGACCTCCTGGGCGGCAAGTACAGCCTCGCCACAAGAAACATCCCGGCCGACTATGTGACGAATGTCGAGATTGTGCGCAATCACCATAGCCGCAAGATAGACAAGGAACTCCCGAGCGACGAGGTATCGATGAACATCAAGCTGTCGCAGAAGGCAAAGTTCAAGCCCTTCGGACAGGAGGAGGTAGGTGCCGGCTATATGCAGGATGGTGAGGACGGACTGCAAGGCTTGTTGGGCGCGACTGGCATGATGTTTACCGACAGGTTACAGACCATCGGCTCCTTGAAGGGCGGCAACTACAAGAACTTTGCGCAAGTCGATATGATAGACCACTTTGGTGGATCGGGCATCAGCACACCGGCTACCAACCTGTTTGGCGGGTTCGATGGCGGTGCCCCTCCACAAGGCGAGTACCTCTACCAACGCAACGGCATGGCAACGCTGAACACCATCTGCAAAGTGGATTCAAACACGACGTTCAAGGTGAATGCCGACTACAGCTACCACCGCGCTACACACGATATAGGGCAAAGCACCACCTATCTGTCGGGCGACGGCAGCTACATAACCGTGGGCGAAACCACCTCGCCGCTCTCAACAGTGCATCTCCCCAAACTGTCGATAAACTATTTGAGAAATGCCAGCAAGGCGTATCTCAATGAGAGATTCGTGCTGAAAGGTGTGTTTGAAGACAACGAAGGGGACGTAGTGGCCAACGGCGCCCTGGTAGAGCAACATCGCCGCACCACGTCGTTTGAGATTGGCAATGACCTGCATTGGGCAAACAAGGCCGCCAATGTCAGCGTACCCATATCGTTTAAGCGGACACCGACATTGAGGCTGACCTTCGGGCAAAGCGGCAACGTATATGGCCAGACGGCACAGTCGTCAACACTCTCCATGAGCGTCAGCTCATCGTTCAGGATTCCCATCGGCAAGACATTCCGCCTGAGACTTCCTGTAGCCCTTAGTGCCATCTTCGATGATGTGGAGACCTGTCGCGTAGCTACAGGAGAGACCAATGACATTCACGGATGGGCGTTTACCCCCACGCTAAACCCGGGCTTTGAAATCCATTCCCGCAACCACCGCTTCTATCTGAATGCGGGTATCGGTGCCGCGCTAAAGGGGCTGTACTACAACAAACTGAACTACACGAAACCTGTGCTCAATCCATCGATGAACATTACCTACACCTTCTCGGCCAACAGCAAGATGGAGCTGTCTACGGGCTACACGACAACTATTGGCGACATGATGACGCTGCTGACAGAGCCTATGCAGACGGACTATCGCACCGTGCGCACCTCATCGGGAATCATCGGTGAGTCGAATACGTGGCGTGCATCGGGCGACTGGAAGTGGCAACTCCCCATGCAGTACTTCACGCTGCACCTCTCGGCCGGCCACAGCTCGGGCAAGCGCAACACGCTCTACTCGCAGAGCATCAGCGGTATCAATGTCAGCAGCACGGCACTGCTGCGCGACACTCGCTCTGAAAGCACAAACCTCTCCATCTCCAGCACGAAGAATTTCCCGTCACTCTACGCCAACCTCAGCGCAGGGGCCAGCTACGGTTTCGGAGGTGGAGAGCAAGCCATAGATGAGGATATCATCAAGACCCGCTCCAGCAGCTACAACATCCACGGCAAGGCATCTGTCGCCCCTGTCAAGTGGCTCGAGCTGCGCTACGACATCAATTATGGCTGCAGCGAGTCGTGCTTTGCCAATGAGAGGAACACGACGACGTCGCTCACCCACAGCAGTGCCATCCACGTGTTTCCCATCGCTGTTCTCGACCTCTCCCTGAACTACGATCATGTGCGCCGCCAGATTACTGCCGACCGCCACAAACACATGACCCTATTCAACGCCTCGGCACAGTATAAGCTCAAGCGCCTCGTCCTCCGCCTCGAGCTCGACAACCTGCTGAACCAGCGCAGCTATGCCTACACCGTCTTCGACGGCATCAACGCCTATAGCTTCGACTACGGCCTATGTGGACGCACGGCGATGCTTCGCGCAACATTCAAGTTGTAGCTCAGAAATGCAATGCTCAAATAAATGTAACCTTGTTGAATCTCGGCCTCGCTCAGTAGAGCAAAAAATACATTTTTTTCTACATTCACTCGTTGAAATTTGGCATTTCATTCGCCTGAAACTAAATTTGTCTGACGATGAAGTCCGAGCCGTCCGCTGATAAATTGTAAGTAAACTTACATTTTGCTCACTAAATTCGGACTTTCTCACGCTCAACAATACAAGGACTGCCTTAGCACTCGGCTTGTCCGAGAATCTTGCATTGTCTTCGCTTAATCGAAATTTTGCACTAATTTTAGTATTCGCTGCGCGAACACAGAAATTAGGCGGCGCCTCAGAAATGCTCAAATAAATTTGGCATTTCATTCGGCTTGCACTAATTTTGTAGAAAATAAATCAGCTTTCATCGTATGGACGCAATGCAAACCATTCTACAGCCTATCGAGGCCGAATTTGCCATCTTCAAGAAGATGCAGGATGACCTCGCCGTGAATCCCAATCCGCTGCTGCGCGAGATTATCCTCCACGTCAACAAGCAGCGCGGCAAGCAGATGCGCCCTATGATGGTGCTGCTCTTCGGAAAGATGTTTGGCGACATCGTGGACTCCACCTATAGCGCTGCGCTGGCACTGGAGCTCCTGCACACCGCCAGCCTCGTGCACGACGATGTGGTGGACGACAGCATGCAGCGCCGCGGACAGGCATCAGTAAACGCCATCTACAACAACAAGTTGGCGGTGCTCGTGGGCGACTACCTGCTCTCTACAGCACTGGTCTTCACCGGCCGCTGTGGCGACAACCGCATCACCAATATCGTTGGGGCATTGGGGCAGACACTATCTGACGGGGAGATATTCCAGATGTTCCATAGCCACGAGAAGCTGGTGTCCGAGGAGGTGTACCTTGAGATTATCCGCAAGAAGACGGCTTCGCTCTTCTCTTCTTGTGCCGAGATTGGTGCCCTCTCAGTAGGCGCATCGGCCGAGGATGTGGCCCGTGCCCGCCAGATAGGCGAGTACATCGGTATCTGTTTCCAGATACGCGACGATATCTTCGACTACTTCAGTAACGATGTGGGCAAGCCCACAGGCAACGACATGCGCGAAGGCAAGCTCACCCTGCCCATCATCTATGCTGTGCGCACACAGGGCGACGAGCACATCCGCACCATGATAGACCGCCTCAAGGAGGGCCAGCTCTCTGACGTCGAGATCAACGAACTCATCACCTTTGCCAAGGCCTGCGGCGGTATCGAGTATGCCGAGCAGACGATGCAGAAGTATCGCCAGAAGGCGCTTGCACTGCTGCCCGAAAACATCGATGAAAACGTGAAAAATGCTCTCATCGCCTATATGGATGCGGTGATAAATAGAAAGAAGTAATGCGGAACCTTTAGTGACTCATCCGCTTACTCCACCACCTCAATATAAAAGCTTACCGGACGGAAGCCATCGTTGCAAGAAATCATTGCTGAATGGGGATTCTTCATCCACCCGTCGTAAAAGTTGCCTCCTCCACGAGCCAGCTCCTCCACAAACGTTCGCATCGACTCCCATGCACTCTCGCAAAGTCCCTCGGGTCGCTCTCCATCTTCTGAGATGAAGCTCTGGCCCAAGCAGACATCGCAAGCATGCTCTATAGGGTTCTCGTACTGCTCCACCAAGTCGGGGTAGCACGAGCGGCGCAGGGCGGTGATTTTGATTCTTTTCATTTTTATATATCAAGATTTATTACCCCCTCCGCTCCGTCACTCCGTTCCTCCGCTCGTCCCCCTTAAAGGGCGACAGTTCTTTTAGATAGTTAAATCGCGCGTACAAACTAATTAAAGAGCACTGTCGCCCTTTAAGGGGGACGAGTGTAGTGTAACGAAGTGAAACGAAACGGAGGGGGTAACGATAATCAGGTAATAACGATATCAGAAGAACTTCACGTTCTCGCCCACAATCTCGCTCAGCAACAGGTTGGCCAGGCGGCTGGTGCCAAGGCGGAAGAGGTGATTGCCCATCCATTCCTCACCGAGTACCTCCTTCACGATGGTATAGTACACGAGGGCATCGTTCACACAGTTGATGCCACCCGCAGGCTTGAAGCCCACCTTGCGGCCGGTCTGCTCGTAGTAGGCCTTGATGGCACGACACATCACATAGGCAGCCTCAGGTGTGGCGGCAGGCTCCTGCTTGCCGGTAGAGGTCTTGATGAAGTCGGCACCGCTATACATAGAGAGGATAGAGGCCTTCATGATGTTCTCGGCAGTCTTCAGTGCACCTGTCTCGAGGATAGTTTTGAGATGACGCTCACCGCAGATGGTCTTGATTTCCTCGATTTCATCGCACATTCCTTCATAGTCTCCACTGAGGAACTTGCCCACCGGGATGACGATGTCGATCTCCGTGGCGCCATCGGCCAGTGCCAATGCTGTCTCGGCCACCTTCACCTCGGTAAAGGTCTGCGATGAGGGGAATCCTGCCGATACGCAAGCGATGTTTACATCCTCTACTTCGAGCGACTGGCTCACGATTTTGGCAAAGCAGGGATATACGCAGATGGCAGCCACATTCTTCAGGTCGGGATACTTGTCCTCAAAGTCGTTGACGCGCTCGGTAAACTTCAGCACGCTCTCCTCGCTGTCCTCGGTCTTCAGGGTGGTGAGGTCGATGCAGTTGAAGAGGAATTTCTTTACCTCCAGCGTGTTGTTCTCGGCCACATATTTCTCGATGATTTGGGCGGTTTTTGCCTTTACCTCATCGTCAGAAAGGTTTGTCTCATAAAGTGCCAACGCAGCTTCATACTTGCTGTGCTCATCGGCTTCGTGGTGGTGATGATGTTCCATAATGATTATTTAAGCTTTATGTATTCAAATTCTTGGTAGTCAGTAGTTAAAGGGAGATAGGTCACTTCGTTCCCTTAGGAGATAAAAGCCGATAGTTATTACGTGCGAACAGACATTTGGCATTTATCTTCTTTTGACTCCATTTTAACTCCTTTATCTCCATAAAAATTCTACTTGAGTAGAATTAATTATTATGTTGTAATTTCTCATTCTCCAAATGCCGCGTCTTGTCACGCTTGGTCTTCTTCTCTATGGTACGATGCCACGCCTCGGTGAGGTCTACCCCCGTTTGGTTGGCCATGCAGACGAGCACCCACAGCACATCGGCCATCTCCTCGGCCAGGTTGGGTTCTTCGCCCTCCTTGAACGACTGCTCACCATAGGTGCGGGCAATCACACGTGCCAGTTCGCCCACCTCTTCGGTGAGTACTGCCATATTGGTCAGCTCATTGAAGTAGCGCACGCCATAGGTCCGTATCCATTCGTCGGCCTGCTGCTGCACCTCGCTCAGCGTGATGGGTTCGTTGCTCATACTATATAGGATAAGAAGATGTGCAAATTTACAGATTTTACTTTAATAAACCGCCTTGCTCCAACAAAAATCAAAGCGTTTTTAACTTGTTTAGCAGATGACAGCTCCTACTTATTCCGATAGATAGTCTGTAGTCATTCGTGTATTCCCTTAGTTGTGTTTATAAAGATTCAGCATGTCTTATCCTGTGATGCACTCAGTGCCAGGTGCTTTACGAATACCACGAATCCACCGGTGAGGATGAGGTTGAGCACCAAGGTGAGCACCGATATGAGGAGTATGGGGCCACCGATGTGATAGCCCAGTGCAATGAAGATAACGCCCGCACCAACCTCACCACGAGTAAACATACCCACGGAGAGCGCCAGACGTTCTTTGATGGACCGGTCTTTATAGAAGAACATAGGAGCCAGTTTGCCAACATTTGATAGCAGCGATACGATCACTACATGCACAGCGATAGTGCCCCATGACGGCATGGGCAGTGTAGCTATCATGCTCGATGTGCCCTCTACAGCTGTAGCACTCATATTGATGAGCGGCATGCTCATGCCCACCAGTAGCATAAACAGGAGCGATATGCAGGTAGCTGCACGTTCATCAGCTTTCGATGCTCCATGCGAATGCTTCATCACCATGCCCAACACGAAGGCGGGTAGCAGCACTTCGATATGTACGCTTCCCTCCTCACCGAAGAGGTGTTTCGTGAGCAGATAGATAGCGTATGTTACACCATACGTGAGCACAGCATACAGTAGTAGGCTTTTCCAGTCGCTGCGCATGTTGTATGTTGCCATCTTCTTCCATCCTATCCATAGCAGGATGACTACTACAGCAAGTATCACCCCCATCTGCCACTGCATGCCTATCATGGCTATCTGTAGCGGTATCATGAGCAATATGGTGTCGAGGTCATCAAAGATGGCCAGTACCTGAATCTTCTTGTATATCCAGCTGCTCTGCAGCCCGATGGCTGCCAGCATGGCGAATAGGATTCCTGCCGATGTGGGTGCTGCAAATCGGCTTAGCAGTAGTGTCTCCTTCCATACCGTGCCGCTTGTATGCCAATCGGCAGGCATCAGTATAAATATATAATATGTAGCTATGAGAATCCAGGGCAGAGCCGCTGCGAGCATGGCTACGAGGTAGTCTTTGGCATAGACTTTGATGTTCGACTTGTCCACCTCAAATTCCCTACCCACATTGATCATAATAAAAGCAAGACACACGCCGAGCATTATTTCTATAATCTCGCGTGTGTGTTCATAGTTCGCGCCCAATGCACCGGGCAGCAATTGCGAAAGCACCAGCCCAAGCATCAGCATCGCGGAGAATGATAAAACCTTCTTCATTTAATCTTCTTCGTTTTTCTTATTTTATTAATCTATAATTATTTCCGCTTGCAAAGTTAGTGCAAACCGAGAGGAGAACAAAATAAATTCATTAATTTTTATCCCGCCGACGCTGAACCTTTAGGTCGACGCCCGTAGGGGCTGAAGTCAATGAGCGTCGGTTGCGACGAAGGAACCTTTAGGTTCCACGAGGAGTGTGACGA
>JAZPZS010000046.1:0-30739 GCA_045544835.1 Bacteroidaceae bacterium
TCGTTGAAGTACTTCTCGCAACCGCGGAGCACGTTGCGCACCTCGGAGAGGAGCTCGTGTGACTCCTGGATGAGGTTGAGGTACACGAACGCTACCTTGATGTTTTCGGCATCCTCCTGCAGGCGGTGTGTCTGCACGCGGCGGAGGTTCGAGATCTCCTTCTTCAGCCACTTACCCTCGGCAGAGAGCTTCTCGGCATCGGTGTAGTCGCCTGTGCGGATGACGCGGCTGATGCCACGGAACACCTCAATGAGGCGCTTCTGATAGGGCGCAAACTCATCGTAGTACTGCGGCGAGAGCGGACGGAAGTTATTGTCGGTATGTTCCTTCATGGGGTTGGTGATACGGGTGAGCGTGTTGAGAATCTGCTGTCCGTTATTACTGCTGAGGTAATACCAGGTATTCTTCTCGAATGCCAATCCCTTGTCGATACGGCGGAATCCGAGTGTCTCCTGGCGGCGCATCTTCTTCAGCAAGGCCTTCTCCTCAACAATCTTGCCGAGCGCCGTACGCAACTTACGCACATCTTCGTTGGCAAAGGCACTGATAACGCTTTCGTAAGTATCTGCCGCGAAATCGAGGGTATGGCACAGGGTCTCGGCGGTGTGGGCCTTGAGGTTGTTCCATACTCGTCCGGGGTCCTCTGAGGTAAGGATGATATCCATCTTTTCATCGCGCACCTCCTCGTTCTTCTTGTTCTTGTAGGACATGTGGCTACGGATGAGCAGGAAGATAGCGAGAGCTACCATGACAAACATACCTACAGGCCCTGCGAGGTAGTTGACCGAAGCAACCAAGCCGGCCAGGATGAAGGCGGCACCTGCGGTGAGGAACCATCCACCTATCACGGAGATAACGCCGGTGATGCGGAATACGGCACTCTCACGTCCCCATGCACGGTCGGCAAGCGACGAACCCATACCCACCATGAAGGTCACGTAGGTGGTAGAGAGGGGGAGTTTCAATGAGGTTCCCAGTGCGATGAGCAGACCTGCCAACACGAGGTTGACAGAGGCACGCACGAGGTCGAAGGCAGCGCCCTCGTCGATGGTCACTTCACTCTGGTTGAAGCGGCCGTTGACCCATTTCTTCACATTGGCGGGAGTGATGTTGTTGAGTCCATTGACGAATCCCATACCCATACGCACGAGCTTACGGGCAAGGCTTGAAGAACCGAACATTTCGTCGCCCTCGTCCTGACGTGAGAGGTTGATAGAGGTCTTCAGCACCTCGTGAGCCTTCTTTGAGGTGCAAAGGGCAAATACCATGATGGCACCGGCACCGATAAGGAACCATACCGATGTGGTAGCGGGCTCGTTGAGGAAGCCCATCATGTATTCGTCGGGAGAGATGCCTGCAGGCACTGCCTCGCGGAAGAAGTGGAGCACACTATCCAGGGCCGCCATGGTGACACCGATAAAGTTCACCAGGTCGTTACCGGCAAAGGCCATAGCCAAGGCAAAGGTACCGATCATGATGATTACCTTGAAGATGTTGACCTTGAGGGCGTGAAGGATCTGCATGAGCACGGTGCTCACCCCGAAGATGATGCCAAGGAGCATCAGCGTGTTCTCATTGAGGAAGGCCTTGATTTCGGGGGTCATGAACGAGGCACCCTTCATACCCTTGAAGAGCATGAAGTAGATGATGGAGGTCACGGCCACACCACCGAAGATACCGATTTTCTTGGTCAGTCCCTTCTTATAATTATAGGTAAATATAAGGCGTGCTATCCATTGCACGATGATGCCGAAGAAGAAGGCTATCGCCACGGATAGGAAGATACCGGCTATCACCTCCAGTGCCTTGCTCGTGTTGAGCAAGTCGCCGACGCTCTCTACGCCCGGCAGATTCTCTCCTGAACTGACCTTGATGATCGCGAGGGCGAACGACGCTCCCAAGAGTTCGAAGACCATCGACACGGTGGTCGAGGTAGGCATGCCGAGCGAGTTGAAAATGTCGAGCAGCACCACATCGGTGACCGTCACGGCCAGGAACACGCACATCAGTTGCCGGAAATAAAAATGCTCGGGTTGGAACATGCCGTGCCGAGCAATATCCATCATACCGTTACTGGTTGATGCTCCGATGAAAATACCGATTGCTGCTACAATCAAGATTACTTTGAGCGATGCCGCCTTGGCACCTACCGCCGAGTTGAGGAAGTTCACGGCGTCGTTACTTACACCGACATTTAGGTCGATGATTGCGAGGATAAACAGGAAACAGATTATCCCTACATAAAAATATTCCATAAATAACGTTTATTGGTAATTTTCGTGCAAAGATACTAAAATATATTAAGTTTCCTATAAATGTTTGTTACATTTTGGTTACAAATTTCAGCTTGCGCGAAGAGCATTTTGCACAATTGGCTATAGTGCGGCTATGCCGGCTTCGACCCATCTCTGTGCCAATGCGGTGGCATCGGTCAGTGCGGTGGCATCGTCAATGTCGTACTTTGCGGTCAGCAGGGTGGCCAATGTCTCGGGAGTAAACTCCTTGCCCTCGACCTCGCGCCATAGGTAGGCGGCGCTCTCGTTGAGGCTGATGACCTTGCTGAAGTCAATGTTGGCCACTCCGGTGGCAATGATGATGTGCTCGCCGCACATTTCGCGTAGCTCGAATCCTTCGTTGATTTTCATTTTTTCTTGGTGTTATTGGTTGTTATATGTTTTTTTATAGGATTATCTAGGGCTTCCTAGGGACTCCTAGGACTTCCTAGAGACTCCTAGGACTGCTTAGGATAGGAATGGCCGTGTCATCTCCAGGTGGCTGGCAAACGGCGGTGGATGGCCAGCAGTACGCGTCTGGCAAATGGCCACTTGGGCCACAAGGCCGAGTAGTAGCGCCAGCGCCTGCCGTCGGGGGAGTAGGTCTTGTCCTTGCGTATGAGGTGCTTGGTGGCGCCCACGATGTGGCTGATGTGGCATTGCTCTGTGCCTCTGACGTTGCCGTCGCCCTTGAGGGTCACCTTGTCGCCTTCGATGCGTATGATACGGTGGTATACATATTTTCCGGGAGCAATCTCTGCCAACACGGCATCGCCCACTTGCGGAGTGCGGGTGGGGCGGGTGAGCACAATCTTGTCGCGGCGGTCTTCGAGGAAGGGGCGCATGCTGAAGCCTCTCACGCGGAGTGTGGCATCGTGGCCGTCGGCGATGAGTCTTTTCACCTCTCCGAGGAAAATCTCGTTGGGGAGTTCTACGGTGTTACGGATGGGCGTTGTCATAGATTATCTTTGGAGGTTACTGCCGTGTGACATACCTCGGCGGCCTCTTGGTCGGGGCGGCAACCTAAGGTGTAGAGTGGTGTCAGCTCTATCAGGCGCGATACACTATCGCAGATGCCGCCATAGACACGCTTGTCCCACTTCATTGTCGACATCGAGGGTAGCAGCACGGCGAAGGCTTGCAGCGCTCCCTCGCGCTCGATGTGGTTGGTGGGCTCTTGCTTGATGCGTACGAAGGCTCCTATCGGGGCGCTGTCGTTCTTGTAGCAAGGGGTTTTGCCGCTCCAGGGCGAACCGTATACGGTGGCTTTCTCGCCTTCGATGCGGATAACGGGGTTGTCGTCATTGAGCAGTTCGCTGCCTTCAATGTGTCTCAGCCATAGGCTGCTGTGTGTGCTCTTGCCCGTGCCGCTCTTGCCGAGGAAGAGGTATCCGTGGCCGTGGTTCTTGATTACTGAGGCGTGTATGAGCATCGTTTCCATGGTGGCCGTGGCAAAGGCATAAACCAACATCAGTGCGTTGTTGACGGCAAAGGTGCGCATCGAGTTTTCGCCCCGGGTGGCTATGGTGGCTTGGCTGAAGTCGCCGTTGGCTTGCAGGAGTCCGCAGTATTTGCCTCCGGGCGGACTGATGAGTATCTGATAGGTGCCATCGGCAAGGCGGTAAACACCAAAGTCGGCAGCTCCGCAATCGAACTCTCCGATAGTCTCACCCTTCTCCGTGGGGTAGAATGTGTCGTCCACTGTGAGAGTAAACTGCGGTTTTTCGGCACCTCCGGCTACGGCAAATGGTTCGTATGAGGGCAGGGCGATGCCCTTCTCTCCCTCGGGGAGAGTCACCGCGAAGGTGTGGCGGGCTACGGTGTAGTATCGTGTTGGCATCTTTGGAGATTTTCTATTTGACGATTTACAATTTACTATTTATTACAACCACTCCACCAGCGAGGCCAGCTTCATGCTGTTCGACCCCTTGATGAGGATGGTGCGTCCTTCGGGGCGCTCGGCTTCAAGTGCGGCCTTCACCTCCTCGGCATTGGCAAAGGTGCGCTGGGTGTGCCGTGTGGCAGCAAAGGCAGGGCCTACGAGCCACACCTCGGCAAAGTGGTGCGCATCGAGCAGGTCTACCACCTCCTGATGGGCCGCCTCAGCGGCTTCGCCCAGTTCCTTCATGTCGCCCAGGATGAGCATCTTGTGGGACACCTCCATCAAGGCAAAGTTGTCTATGGCCGCACGCATGCTCGTGGGGTTGGCGTTGTAGGCATCCACGACGAGGGTGTTGTGCTCGGTCTTGGTCAGTTGCGAGCGGTTGTTGGTGGGGGCGTATTCGCTGAGTGCTGCCGATATCTCCTGCTCGGCTACTCCGAAGTAGGTGCCCACGGCTACGGCACACAGGGCATTGTCTATATTATAGCTACCTATGAGCTGAGTGCTCACCTCGTGCCACTCGCCACCGCGCTTTCTCCATTGGAATCGCAGGTAGGGGAAATCTCCACCAAGAGTACCATTACTACGCGCTTCGCTTGTAACGCCCCCGCCCTTACAGGGCACCCCCTCTATAAACAGAGGGGGAGTTTGCACAAGAGCATCTCCTGGTAGCAAAGCTGCGTCCTCAACTGTCCCTCTGTTCATAGAGGGACGAGCGGAACAAAGTGGAGCGGAGGGAGTTCCAAGCGAAGCGCGGAGGGGAACATCTGCAAGCACCTGTCCATACCCCACCACCTCTAATCCATCAACGATATTTACCAAATACTTATCATTGACGTTCAGGAATATGGTGCGGCGCGGTGTGGTGCGCAGGTAGTCATACATCTCGCCCTTGGTGCGGATGACCCCTTCGAGCGAACCGAAGCCCTGCAGGTGGGCCATGCCCACGTTGGTGATGAGGCCATAGTCGGGCTCGGCAATCTCCACCAGCTCCTTGATGTCGCCCGGGTGGCTGGCGCCCATCTCCACCACGGCCATCTCGTGCTCGGCGGTGAGTTGCAGTAGCGTGAGGGGCACGCCGATATGATTGTTGAGGTTGCCCTGCGTGTAGTGGATGTGGCACTTACGGCTCAGCACGGCGGCGATGAGCTCCTTCGTGGTGGTCTTGCCGTTGGTGCCGGTGATGCCCACGATGGGGAGGCCCAGGGTGCGGCGATGATGGCGGGCCAGCTGTTGCAGCGCCTTCAGCGAGTCGTCCACGAGGAGGTATCGCTCGTCGGCGGGGTCGGCATACGCGGCATTGTCCACCACGGCATAGCGGCATCCCTGCTCCAATGCGCTCTTGGCATAGCGGTTGCCGTCGAAGTTCTCGCCTCGCAAGGCAACGAACATCATCCCCTCACGGCACTGACGAGTGTCGGTGGTGATGCCTGTGCTCTCGTTGAAACGGCTGTATAATGTTGTTATATCGTTCATGATATTTGCCTATTGGTAGCAAAGTTAGTGTAAAAAACGATTTGGAGAAGACAAATACCGTATACTTACTCCTTTATTTTGTCCCAATCGCTAGTGAGTGAAGGATTCACTAGGCAGAGGATGCGGTTTACCTCTTCTTTCTCTTTTGAAGTCCCCTTGCTGTACACGTTGATGAGTTCGTCTTTCTTTATCTCGGTGAACAGCTGAGGCAATATCGACATCGGCTTGTCCTGCTTGGCTTTTTCGAGCAGTGGCAAAGATGTGGTAATATTGCTTCGGCCACGTTCTGCGTTTTGCGCCATCTCGTCGAGTCCTTTGCGGTGATAGTCGTACAGCAGCTGGCGGTAAGGCTCCATGGCTCCATTCATGTAGTCGTTGATGAGTGCATGGCGGTTCTTACTATCGCCAAAGGCTTTCCAACCGTCTTCGCCCAACATCTGTGCGTTGTTGACTACGTTCTCAGCTTTGTTGAGTATGTCAGTGCCCCCTTTCGGAGCAAACGTGTCCATATCGAGTCCGATGATGAGGTAGGCATAATAGGCCAGTACGGCGGTGAGGTTGTTGTCCACGATGTCGTCCGAGAACTCCAACTTGTCATGCTCGATGTAGTTAAAATCTACGGCATTATCGTTGAAGTTAAACACTGTAGTGTTGTACGAAGCATTGTAGACGGGGCGGTTTGCCTGCACCATAAGGTTGCACCCGAAACGTCCATCATCGCTGTATTCATTGACGATGAGATTGAAGCTACATGCGATTTTCTCCCTTGTGGTATATTGCGCGTTGCTCCACTTGCGGGTGTTGAGGAACTCCGTCATGGCATCTTGCAAGGTGGTAAACACAGAAGTGTTGGTGCCCTGTATCTTCGAGTAGTTCACCACCACCTTGGCCTCGAGCTCTTGTGCTATAACCTTCTGCGCAGGAGATAGTACCATGCAAGTTACAAATAGTGCGGTGAAATATAGTGCAACTCTTTTCATCATCTTCTTTCAGTAGGAATTTTTGCAAATTTACAATAAAATCCGAATAGGCCAAAATATAAAACATTACATATGGTAATTGTAGAATGGCAGAATTCACTAAAATGGGTTTCCCCTTCAGAACCGCATGGCCATACCAAGGGAGGCGCCTTCGGGGCTTATGGATGGATATACAAAGGCGTCGCAGCCAGTGAGGCGGTGCATGGCTTTGCGGGTGTAGGGGAGCAGCCGATGGCCGATGCGGGCGCTGAGGATGCCTATGCCGGCACCGGCAAATACGTCGGTAAACCAATGGCGCTCATTATAAACACGCAGGACTCCTACGGTGATGGCCATCGTATAGGCACCCACAGAGTACCAGGGCGAGTCGTCGCCATACTCGATGCGCACCAGCTCGGCGCCCATGAAGGTGGTGGCCGTGTGGCCGGAGGGGAAGGAGTTGCGTGCCGAACCATCGGGGCGTGGCTCACGCACGGTGTACTTGATACCGTTGACAAGGATGCCCAAGGCGATGTATGAGGTGGCCAGTTCGAGCGTGCGGTCTATGTAATTGTGCTTGGCTTCGGCACCGAGCAGACTGAGCCCATACACGGATGCTAATGGTACATATTGCAGGTGGTCGTCCAGGGTAACGCGATGGTCACCGCGCCACTCGTCGAGGTAGTCGCGGACCTTGAAGCGTGAGGTCTTCAGTGGCTCTACAAATCCTAAGGTGCCGGCACCGATCAATGACAAGGGCATGATGAGCTCACCAACCTTGAAGTGGGGCTCGACGATGAGGCTGTCGGTACTCGACTGGGCGCGTAGGGGGGATACGAGCAGCAGGGCTAGCAGGAGTGGCAGAAGTTTGTGCATCGAACAAAAAATACAATTAATTGTCTGCAAAGATAGCATATCTTGTGGAATTACCTTACCTTTGCTGCGAAAATAGTAAAACATTTAACAAGTATATGTCATGATAACGCTGAGAGAACTCTACCGTGTCGGTCACGGTCCTTCGAGTAGCCATACGATGGGACCACGCAATGCTGCTACCCAATTCCTCGCCCGCAATGCCGGAGCTACTCGCTTCGAGGTGACGCTCTATGGCAGTTTGGCCGCCACAGGCAAGGGGCATATGACCGATCAGGCCATCCTCGATGTGTTGGGTGACGAACGCACGGATATCGTATGGGAGCCCAAGCAGTTCCTGCCTTTTCATCCCAACGGAATGATGTTCCGCGCTCTGAATGCCGAGGGCAGATGCCTTGACGAGTGGACCGTCTTCAGTGTGGGCGGTGGCGCTTTGGCCGAGGAGGGGCAGAAGGCCGTAGAGCATAAGCATATCTATACGATGAATACGGCTTCAGAGATTCTCGCTTGGTGTATCAGTACGGGCAAGAGCTACTGGGAGTATGTGGAGGAGTGTGAGGACCCTGAGATCTGGGACTACTTGCGCGAGGTGTGGGAGACGATGAAGGCTGCTGTGCAGCGTGGCTTGGAACAGGAGGGTGTGTTGCCCGGACCGCTCGCCCTGCGACGCAAGGCGGCTTTATATTATGTACGCGCGGAGGGTTACCAACAATCGATGCGTACACGCGGACTGCTCTTCGCCTACGCTTTGGCTGTGAGTGAGGAGAATGCTGCGGGAGGTAAGATTGTGACTGCGCCGACCTGTGGGTCGTGTGGCGTGCTTCCCGCCGTGTTGTACCATCTGTATAAATCGCGTAACTTCTCGGAACAACGTATCGTGCGTGCGTTGGCTACAGCCGGACTCTTTGGCAATATTGTCAAGACCAATGCCTCTATTTCGGGTGCCGAGGTGGGTTGTCAGGGTGAGGTGGGAGTTGCCTGTGCCATGGCCGCTGCTGCTGCCGCACAGCTCTTTGGAGGGCTACCTTCGCAGATTGAGTATGCTGCCGAGATGGGATTGGAACATCACCTGGGGCTGACCTGCGATCCTGTATGCGGATTGGTGCAGATACCTTGTATCGAACGCAATGCCTATGCTGCTGCCCGTGCGATGGATGCCAATTCCTATGCGATGTTTACTGATGGTGTGCATCGTGTGTCGTTCGACAAGGTGGTGGAGGTGATGAAGAAGACGGGTCACGACCTTCCGTCGCTCTATAAGGAGACTGCAGAGGGGGGGCTCGCTGAAGATTACAAGCAGATGTGGGGTAACGAGAACTCCGAGATGTTCTTCTGATTGCCAAGCGGCTTCGGCTCCTAATCTTCATTGCTCTTAGAAAGTACCCACAGATTACTCAGAAGCACGAGTGCTTAATTATAGTAGACTAAAACAAACCACAGATTACTCAGATTAAGCAGATTTAAAATCAGTGAACGGACTATTGTCTGAACTCCTGAACTCCTGACTCCTGAACCCCAAATTAAAGTTCATATCCCCAAAAAATGATGATGCCGCGAAATCACTTCGCGGCATCACTGGTTGAGGCATAAAGCCTCGGGGAGGGAATATAATGATTTAAGTATTATTCCTCACGATGATGGGGACGGGGACGACGCTCGCCACGGTCACCACGCTCGGGGCGCTCGCGACGGGGACGTGCGGGACGCTCCTCATAGCCTTCGGGCTTCTCGATGAGCACGCGGTGTGAGAGCTTGAACTTACCGGTCTTGGGGTCGATGTCGAGCAACTTCACGTCAATCTCGTCGCCCTCCTGGATACCGGTCTCCTCCATGGTCTCGAAACGCTTCCAGTCGATCTCAGAGATGTGGAGCAAGCCGTCGCGGCCAGGCATGAACTCTACGAATGCGCCGTAGGGCATCACGCTGCGCACCTTACCGGTGTATACCTCACCTACCTCGGGAACAGCTACGATAGCGCGGATCTTAGAGAGTGCACTGTCGATAGCCTCCTTGCAGGTGCCGGCAATTTCTACCTTGCCTACGCCGTCAACCTCATCGATAGCGATGGTAGCACCAGTCTCTTCCTGAATACCCTGGATAATCTTTCCGCCCGGGCCAATAACGGCACCGATGAACTCCTTGGGTATGGTGATGGATACGATGCGGGGTGCGTGGGGCTTGAGGTCGGCACGGGGCTCGGCGATGCACTCGGTAATCTTGCCGAGGATGTGGAGACGTGCGTCACGTGCCTGGTAGAGTGCCTTCTCGAGGATCTCGTAAGAGAGGCCGTCGCACTTGATGTCCATCTGTGTAGCGGTCAAACCGTCGGCCGTACCGGTGGTCTTGAAGTCCATGTCGCCCAAGTGGTCCTCATCGCCGAGGATATCGCTCAGTACGGCATACTTCTCTTCGCCAGCATTCTTGATAAGACCCATGGCGATACCAGAAACCGGCTTGCGGATGGGCACACCAGCGTCCATCAGTGCGAGGGTACCGGCACATACGGTAGCCATTGATGATGAGCCGTTTGACTCGAGGATATCAGATACTACGCGTACGCAATAGGGATAGTCTACAGGGAGAACCTCCTTCAGTGCACGCCATGCGAGGTGGCCGTGACCAATCTCACGACGGCCTACGCCGCGCTGTGCCTTAGCCTCACCGGTAGAGAAGGGGGGGAAGTTGTAGTGGAGGAGGAAACGCTCCTTTGACTGGTTGAGCACGTCGTCGATGAGCTTCTCGTCAGACTTGGTACCCAGGGTCACAGAGGTGAGTGACTGAGTCTCGCCACGGGTAAACACAGCTGAGCCGTGAGGACCGGGCAGGTAGCCAACCTCACACCAGATGGGACGGATATCGGTAGTAGAGCGGCCGTCGAGACGCTTGCCCTCGTCGAGGATACAGCGACGCATGGCGTCCTTCTCTACATCGTGGTAGTAGCGGTTGATGAGCGAGAGCTTCTCGGCGAGCTCGTCGGCATCCATCTCGGCGTGTGCCTCGGTGTATGCAGCCTTGTACTCTTCGCGTACGAGCTCGAAGGCCTCGGCACGAGCGTGCTTGTCGCGGTTGCCCTCAGCAGCGATGGCGTATGCCTTGTCGTAGCAGGCAGCCTTCACCTCGGCGCGGAGCTCCTCGTCGTTCACTTCGTGGCAGTACTCGCGCTTCACGGTAGAGCCTACCTCTTCCATGAGCTCGAGCTGAGCCTGGCACTGTACCTTGATAGCCTCGTGGGCGGCCTTCATGGCCTCGAGCAGGTCGAGCTCCGATACCTCCTTCATCTCGCCCTCAACCATCATGATGTTGTCGATGGTGGCGCCTACCATGATGTCCATGTCGGCACGCTCGAGCTGTGCGAAGGTGGGGTTGATCACGAACTCACCATCTACGCGGGCTACGCGCACCTCAGAGATGGGGCCGTTGAAGGGAATGTCAGAAACAGCCAATGCGGCAGAAGCAGCGAAGCCTGCCAATGCATCGGGCATATCTACACCATCAGCAGAGAAGAGAATGATGTTTACATACACCTCTGCGTGATAGTTGTCGGGGAAGAGGGGACGCAATGCGCGGTCCACCAAGCGACAAGTCAGAATCTCATTGTCTGAAGCCTTACCCTCACGTTTGGTGAAGCCACCGGGGTAACGGCCAAATGAGGCATATTTCTCTCTGTACTCAACCTGTAAAGGCATGAAATCGGTGCCGGGAACTGCATCTTTGGCGGCACATACTGTAGCCAGCAACATGGTGTTGCCCATGCGCAGCATCACTGAGCCGTCGGCCTGCTTGGCCAATTTCCCGGTTTCCAGCGTGATGACTCTTCCGTCGGGGAGAGTCACTGATTTTGTAATCGGATTCATCTTAACTTATTTATATATTACGTCTAAATTGGTATATTCATCCAAAATTCGGGCAAAGGTACGAATAAGCGAGCGAAAAAACAAAAGTTAGTTTTGGTTTTTCACTGCGACCGGAAGTATTTTCACGATTTTATCGTAAAGACAGTGCAAACTGAGCGAAAATGCAAATTTCAACGAAAGAATGTAATAGAATTGTTTACTTTTTATTCGAGGCCGAAATTTGCGTTTTCGCTCGGCTTAGCTTCGCTTTCCTCCTTTTCGCTCGCTCATGCGTCGGCTTGCACGAACTTTAATCTGCTTCGCAGCTTGAAATTAGGCTAATGGCGACTTTGTCGCACTCCTTTGTGCCGATAAACCGGCAGTCGTCGCAACCGACGCCAAACCGAGAGCCATCAAGCTTGCTTGAATGGCCGAGGTGCGAAGGAGGGAAACAGTAAGTTAACCGACGCTTATCCCGCGTCGGCGGAAAAACTGCAAATAAATTTGCGTTTTCTCTCGGCTTGCACTAATTTTGTCACCCAAAACACAAAATGATGAAAAAACTATCGAATATCCTCATCCTAATCGTGGTGATGGCCATGGCGGGCTGTACGAATAGCCCGATGGCTACACTCGAAGGAACTATTACTGAGGCGGAGGGCAAGACACTCTACCTCGACTGCATCGGGGTGGAGCGTACGACAGTGGCCGACTCGGTGAAGTTGAAGGGCGACGGGGCTTTCCGCTTCCGTGTGCCGCAACCCGAGTGCTTCGACTTCTATCGCTTGCGCATAGATCGTGAAGTGATATACCTCTCCGTGGACTCTACGGAAACGCTTCGCGTGACAGCGGCGCTGCCTGTTATGAGCATGGCTTACCAGGTGGAAGGGTCGGAAGATAACTTGATGCTCAAGCAACTGGTACACAAACAGGTGGAATTGCAGCAGAACGTACGGGCTCTCGTGCGCAACTCAGGTCCCGAGGTGGGCGTCACCCGCGCAAGGATCGACACCTTGGTGGAGCATTATAAACGTGAGGTGCGCATGGAGTATATCTATGCCAATCCGGGTAAGCCGTATGCCTATTTTGCGCTGTTCCAACGACTGGGCGGACAACTCATCTTCGACCCTATCGCAACACGCGATGATGTCCGTTGCTTTGCTGCGGTAGCTACCAACCTGGACCTGTACCATCCCGATGCCGAGCGTACGAAGAATGTCAAGAGCATCGCAGTCAAGGGACTGAAGAATACGCGCAAGCCCCAGCCTGTTGACTACAGTGTGTTGCAGGACAAGATCGTCGAGTCGTCGCTTATCGATATCGAGTTGAATGATATTGACGGTGTGGCGCGCAAGCTGACCGACCTGAAGGGTAAGGTGGTGTTGCTTGACTTTACGGTCTATGCCCACCAGCAGTCGTCGGCCCGTGTGCTGATACTGCGCGAGCTGTATGAGAAGTACGCGGCGCAAGGACTTGAGATCTATCAGGTGTCGCTCGACGCGGATGAACATTTCTGGAAGACGGCTGTTGAGAACATCCCATGGGTATGTGTGCGGGATAGCGAGGCACCCTATTCCCGAGTGGCAACGCTCTATGGAGTGCGCGAATTGCCCACCTACTTCCTCATCAACCGGGCCAACGAGCTGGTGATGCGTGACGCAGCGGTCGAGGATCTGGAGAAGGAGCTGAAGCGTTTGTTGGGTGAGGGTGAATGATGATTTTGGAACCTAAAAGGTAGCGGATATGGCTTGCATATTGCATATAGAGACGGCTACGGATGTATGCTCGGTAGCACTGAGCGAGGATGGAGCCGTACTGTTCTCCAAGGAAGATTTTGATGGCCCGCAGCATGCGGTCACATTGGGCGTGTTTGTCGATGAGGTGCTGTCCATGGCCGACAGCCATGCCAAGCCCATCGATGCGGTGGCTGTAAGCTGTGGCCCGGGCTCGTATACGGGTTTGCGCATAGGCGCTTCGATGGCCAAGGGGATATGCTATGGACGCAATATCCCGTTGATTGCTCTGCCCACACTGAAAGTGATGAGCGTGCCGGTGTTGCTGATGGACGAGCTGCCCGAGGATGCATTGCTGTGCCCCATGATAGATGCCCGACGCATGGAGGTGTATGCCGCCATCTACGACCGTGCCCTGAACCCCGTAAAAGAGGTCGGTGCCGACATCATAACCCCCGAAAGCTATGCTGAGTATCTGGAGCAACATCCAGTCTACTTCTTCGGCAACGGAGCGGCCAAATGTAAGGAGGTCATCACACACCCAAACGCACGATTTGTCGATGGCATACAGCCCCTGGCCCGATGGATGTTCCCCTTGGCTGACCGTCAGTACCTCGATGGGGCATTCCAGGATGTCGCCTACTTTGAGCCCTTCTACTTGAAGGAGTTCGTAGCTACGGTGGCGAAGAACAAAGTGTTTTAGAAAATCATTATTATTGTCAATGAAATACAATACGCAAGAAAAGAGACTTCCGATGCCCGAGTACGGACGTGCCGTACAGAAGATGGTGGACCACGCCGTGACCATTGAGGACCGTGCCGAGCGCCAGCGTTGTGCCAACACTATTGTTGCCGTAATGGGGAATATGTATCCCCAATTGCGCGACATGCCCGACTTCAAGCATAAGCTATGGGACCATCTGGCTGTAATGGCCGACTTCAAGCTCGACATCGACTACCCTTACGAGGTGGCTGGTCCCGATGCATTACACACCACACCGCAGCGCATCGATTACCCGAAAGGGAATATCCGCTATCGTCACTACGGCCGGTGCGTGGAGGAGATGATAAAGAAGGCCTGCGACATGGTAGAGGGCGAAGAACGCGACCAGCTGATGCGCCTCATCGCTGCACAGATGAAGAAGGAATATATCTTGTGGAACAAGGAGAGTGTGGAGGACGAGAAAATCATTGAGGACATCAAGGAGTACTCCGACGGTGCTATCTGTCTCAATGCCGAGACGCTAAAGCTAGGAGTGTATCGCGCCCCCACACCGCAGCAGAACAAGAACCAGAAAGGCAGAAACAACCGCAAAAACAAGAAGAAACACTAATGATTAAAGTTTAGGGGGTACGGTTTACAGTTCAAGGGACTCCGCGATATCCCCTACCCTCTTACCCCAAAACTACTATGGCATCATTCATCATCGAAGGCGGCCACCGCTTGCAAGGAGAGATTACTCCACAGGGTGCGAAGAACGAAGTGCTTCAGATACTGTGCGCCACACTGCTCACACAAGAGACCGTGACAGTCAACAACGTGCCCGACATTCTGGATGTGAACAATCTGATCACCATGATGCAGTCGATGGGAGTCTCTGTCGACCGTCTCGGAGAGGGACGTTTCAGCTTTACAGCCAAAGACATCAACGAGACTTACCTACAAAGCGATGAATTCCTGAAGCTCTGCTCCAGCCTCCGCGGTTCAGTGATGCTTATGGGGCCGCTGCTTGCCCGCTTTGGCCGTGTACTCATCAGTAAGCCCGGTGGTGACAAGATTGGGCGTCGCAGGCTTGACACCCACTTTCTGGGGCTGATTAAACTGGGAGCCTCCTTCTCATATAACGAAGACCGTGGCATCTACGAATTAGCTGCTGAGCACCTCAAAGGCACCTATATGCTGCTCGACGAGGCTTCGGTGACGGGTACGGCCAATATCATCATGGCTGCCGTGCTGGCCGAGGGTACCACCACCATATACAATGCAGCTTGCGAACCCTACATACAGCAACTCTGCCGCATGCTCTGCCGCATGGGTGCCAAGATAGAAGGTATCGCCAGCAATCGTCTCGTCATCCATGGCGTCGAGGCGTTGGGCGGATGCGAGCATACGGTGCTGCCCGACATGATTGAAGTGGGTAGCTTCATTGGTATGGCTGCGATGACACGCAGCGAGCTGACTATCCGTAACGTTTCATTGGATAACCTCGGTGTCATACCCGATAGCTTCCGTCGCCTTGGCATTATCGTGGAGGAGCGCGGCGACGACCTCTACATACCCCGTCAAGAGCACTACCAAATAGAATCGTTCATCGACGGTTCCATCATGACCATTGCCGATGCTCCGTGGCCAGGACTCACTCCCGACCTGCTGAGCGTACTGCTCGTTACGGCCATTCAGGCCAAGGGTAGCGTGCTTATCCATCAAAAGATGTTCGAAAGCCGTCTGTTCTTCGTGGACAAGCTCATCGAAATGGGAGCACAAATCATCCTATGCGACCCACACCGTGCTGTGGTCAATGGACACGACCATGCCATCAGCCTTCGCGGCCGTACCATGACGTCGCCCGATATCCGTGCCGGTATCGCCCTGCTCATTGCTGCCATGAGTGCCGAAGGCACCAGCCGTATCGACCGCATCGACCAGATTGACCGCGGATACCAGAATATTGACGAGCGCCTCAACCGTCTCGGGGCACGCATAACCCGCGTTGAACTATGATACGTCCCGAAGAGGTATATTGCATAGGTAAGTTTACCCGCACTCACGGTGTGCAGGGCGAGATGGCCCTGTCGTTCACCGACGATGTCTTCGACCGTGTCGACTGCCCCTACCTCGTGTGCGATATGGACGGAATCCTGGTGCCCTTCTTCATCGAGGAGTACCGATTCAAGAGCAACAGCGTGGCACTCATCAAGTTTGAGCGCATCGACACCTCCGAAGAGGCTGCCATCTTCACTAACAAGGAGGTGTATTTCCCCAAGTCCTATGCCGAGCAGGCCGAAGATGGCGAGTACAGCTGGCAATACTTCATCGACTTCACAGCCGAAGATGTCAACCACGGGCACTTGGGCACCCTGGTGGCTGTCGACGAGAGCACCATCAACACGCTCTTCGTCGTTGAGCGCCCTGATGGAGATGAACTGCTCATCCCCGCACAAGAGGATTTTATCGAAGAGCTTGACCACGATAAACGTATAATAAAGTTTAATTTACCTGACGGTTTGTTAGAATAATCCGACAAAAGGGGATTCGTACCGTTTTTTTTCGTATATTTGCGCCCAATGCGTAAAATATGAGAAAGAAGAAAAAAGATACCGAAGGCTTTTGGAAGCAATTCTTTCGCCGCTACGATGTGGCCTTGTCGCGACGCGGTAGTCGTGACGTAGAGCATCGTATGTCTGTCTCCCGCTTTCTGGTGTCTATGTATCTCCTGGCTCTGACTGTTGTCGTGGCAGGCATTACCGTCCTGCTGCTGTTCTATTCCCCCCTGAAAAAACACATGCCGGGCTATGTGGGATCTGAAGCACGTCAGCAGATCGTGGAGGCGGCCTTCCGGCTCGACTCCTTGAGCGAGGCCGTGCAGCGCCATCAGTTGTATGTGATGAACATCCAGGATATCCTGAGGGGAGAGGTGCAGATGGACTCTGTCAGCACCATAGACTCGCTAACCGTGTTGCGTAGCGAGGACCTTATGCAGCGTACAGAAAGGGAAAAGGAGTTTACTCGTAAATACGAGGAAAACGAAAAGTATAATCTGACTTCGCAGGCGCTGCGCAGGAGTGATATGGAAGAGCTGTACTTCTATACCCCTATGCGCGGCCTGTTGGCGGAACCGTTTGCACCGGAAAACCTACATTTTGGTGTAGACGTTGCTGCAACCAACAATTTTAATGTATGTGCTGCTCTTGACGGGAGTGTCCTGATGAGTGGCTATACGGCAAATAATGGATTTGTAGTTGTCGTACAGCATGTAAGCAATCTGGTTACTGTATACAAGCACCTGTCTTCTGTACTGAAGCGCGAAGGAACAAAAGTCAAGGCCGGAGAGGTTCTTGGCGTGGCCGGGTCGCAAGGTGAGAGGATGAAGGAGCCCTATCTGCATTTTGAATTGTGGCATAAGGGGACGGCACTTGACCCTACTCAATATATCTCGTTCTGAAAAGTGTATGAATACGCAAAACAATACTAGTGGACAAAAACGACAGATAGCCATCCTCGGTTCTACGGGGTCTATTGGCACTCAAGCCCTTCAGGTGATAGAGGAGCATGACGACCTGTATGAGGTGTATGCGCTTACAGCGAACAATAATGTTCAGCTGCTCATAGAGCAGGCACGCCGATATCGGCCCGACGTGGTGGTGATAGCCAATGAAACACACTATGCGACGCTATGCAATGCACTCGCCGACCTCCCCATCAAAGTGTATGCGGGCAGTGATGCGTTAAGTGAGGTGGTGGAGGCAGAGCCTATCGACATGGTACTCGCTTCAATGGTCGGATACGCAGGCTTGCGCCCTACGATGAATGCCATTCGGGCTGGCAAAGCCATCGCCCTTGCCAATAAGGAGACGCTAGTGGTAGCTGGCGAGCTGGTTACCCAGCTGGCCATTGAGCATCGCGTACCCATCCTACCTGTTGATTCAGAGCATTCGGCCATCTTCCAATGTCTGGCAGGCGAAGGCCACAACCCGATAGAGAAGATATTGCTCACCGCCTCGGGCGGTCCGTTCCGCACGTGGAGCATGGAGCAGCTGCAACATGCCACCCGCGAACAAGCACTGAAGCATCCCAATTGGGACATGGGTGCCAAGATTACCATCGACTCTGCTTCGATGATGAACAAGGGTTTTGAGGTGATTGAGGCCAAATGGCTGTTTGATGTCGCTCCCGAACAGATCGAGGTAGTGGTGCACCCGCAGTCGGTGGTACACTCCATGGTGCAGTTTACCGACGGCTCGGTGAAGGCACAGCTCGGCACGCCTGACATGCGCTTGCCTATCCAGTATGCATTTAGCTATCCACAGCGATTGTCACTCAGCAGCCAGCGTCTCGACTTCTCCACCCTCTCTTCGCTCACCTTCGAACAGCCCGATCCTGTGCGTTTTCGCAACCTCGCCCTCTCGTTCGAGGCCCTGGCGCGTGGTGGCAATATGCCCTGCATCCTCAATGCTGCCAACGAAGTGTGCGTAGCGGCCTTCCTTAAGGAACGCATTGGATTCCTGCAGATGAGCGACGTGATAGAACAGACGATGCAGCATACCAGCTTCATCAAGTCACCCACCTACGACGACTACGTGGCTACCGATGCCGCAGCACGTCGCATAGCAGAAGAACTCATAACTCATAACTCATAACTCACAACTTCAAACAATGTCCGTATTTCTGATAAAACTCATTCAAGTTATCCTCTCACTGACCATCCTTGTGGTTATCCATGAGTTGGGACACTTCATCTTCGCACGCCTCTTCGGGGTGCGTGTCGAGCGCTTCTCGCTCTTTTTCGGCAAGCCCATCCTGCGCTACAAGCCCAAGCGCAGCGAAACGGAATACGTGGTTGGCTGGCTCCCTTTTGGCGGGTATGTCGAACTGTCAGGCATGATTGACGAAAGCCTCAACCTAGAACAGATGAAACAGCCACCCCAGCCGTGGGAGTTCCGCACCAAGCCGGCATGGCAGCGCCTCCTCATCATGGTGGGCGGCGTGTGCTTCAACCTCATCCTTGCCTGCTTCATCTACGCCATGGTGCTCTTCACCTGGGGCGACGCCTACACACCGCTCAACAACAGCAAGTACGGCATGGAGTTCAACGAGCGTGCCGAGGCCATCGGTTTCCGCGACGGTGATGTACTCGTAAGCGCCGACGGCAAGGCCTTCGACCGCTATGGTGGCGACATGCTGCGTGCCATCGTAGCCGCCAATGAGGTCACCGTGCTTCGCGACGGCAGCGAACACTCCATCGCCATGCCCGAAGACATGAACCTGCTCGATTTCAACAAAGACGTACAGCCCTTCGTGGCTTTCTATATGCCTATGACCATCGACAGCGTGGTACCTCAGAGCGGTGCAGCCCGCGCAGGGCTTACGCCAGGCGACCACATCATCAGCGTCAATGGCACCCCCACCAGTACGTGGACAACCTTTACCACTGCTCTCAGCCTGCTACAGCAGCAAGAAAAGGAGGGCGATATCGTCAACCACGACATCAGCATCGTGTATGACCGTGCCGGTGTGCTCGACACCATCACTGTACCCACCGATGCCAACTTCAAGATGGGCGTCACCGTAGCCCTCCCCTATGAGCCTGCCATCAAGGAGTATGGTTTCTTTGCCTCTATCCCTGCCGGCATCGCCTACGGATGGAACACGCTGAAAGGGTATGTCAGCGACTTCAAGTACATCTTCACCAAGGAGGGAGCCAGCTCGCTCGGTGGATTTGGTACGATCGGAAGCCTTTTCCCTGCACAGTGGGACTGGCACAGCTTCTGGATGCTGACGGCATTCATCTCCATCATCCTTGCCTTCATGAATATCCTTCCCATTCCGGCTCTCGATGGTGGGCATCTGATGTTCCTGTTGTACGAGATGATTACAGGCCGTAAGCCCAGCGACAAGTTCATGGAGTATGCACAATATGTGGGCATGATTATCCTTTTCGGATTGTTGATCTATGCTAATTTTAATGATGTGCTCCGATTCTTGTTCTAATAGTGATTGATATGAATGGATGGAGCGTATGGGAATAAATACGCGAAAAAGTTTTTTCTCTATACGCTTTGTCCTATCTTTGCAGAATATAACTTTGATAAACTAATCAGCATATGAAAAAAATACTCTTCTTAATCAGTGCCGTAGTGGTGTCACAGATGGCTTTGATGGCACAGACGGATGACCCCGTAGTCATGACGGTGAATGGCGTGGATGTGCCACGTTCAGAATTTGAATATTCGTATAATAAGAACAATACGGAATTGGTGGTCGACAAAAAGTCGTTGGACGAGTATGTTGAACTGTTTGTAAACTATAAGCTTAAGGTCGCAGCCGCATTGGATGCTCAGCTCGACACTGCTGAGGCTTTTAAGAAAGAAGTTGCAGACTATCGCTCTCAACAAGCGGAGGAGTACCTGATAGACTCTGCTTTTATTGAGCAAGAAGCCCGCAAGACCTACGAGGCAACGGCAAACAATATCGGTCCTGACGGTATGTTCAAGGCAGCGCATATCCTGATTCGTTTACCTCAGCAGGCGACAGCACTGGAACAGGCTCAGGCGAAGCTTCGCATTGACTCGATTTATGATGCACTGAAGGCCGGAGCAGACTTTGCAGAGATGGCGAGAACCTTGTCTGAAGACCCGGGAACAGCTCGTGAAGGAGGTATGCTGCCATGGCTCTTTAAGGGGCAGCTGCTTAAGGAATTCGAGACCGTGGCTTTGGCGATGCAGCCAGGCGAGATGAGCGAGCCCGTACTCTCTCCCGTAGGATACCATATTATATTGATGAGCGAACGTAAGCAGTTTGAACCTTATGAGTTTCATAGAGAGTCAATCTATCAATTTTTGGAGCAGCGTGGCATACGCGCATACGCCAAACAGTCCATGGGTGTGAAGCTGGCACAGGAGATGGGCGGTGGAATAACCCCTGAAGAGGCGTTGGAAAGAGCCGAGCTGGAGTTAGATAATAAGTATCCTGATTTCAAATACCTGATGAAGGAGTTCTATGACGGCTCGTTGCTTTATGAGATGAGCAAGCGTGAGGTGTGGGATAAGGCTGCCAATGATGAGGCTGGATTGGAAAAATATTTCAAGAAACATAAGAAGAACTATCGCTATGAGGAACCGATGTATCGCGGATTGGTGGTACATTGTGTGTCGGAAGATGTGTTGAACCAGGTTAAGAAGCTGGTAAAGAAACAACCGCAGAAGGAATGGGTGAAGCTGATTCGTTCGGCCTTTAATAGTGATTCGCTAATGCAGGTAAAAATGGTGCGTGGCCCATTCAAGGTGGGTAAGAATGCCTATTCGGACTACTATGCCTTCCATGTAGGCGAGCGCCCCGATACGGTGGCTGGTTTCCCCGTTTCAGGAGTTGTCGGCAAGATGCAGAAGAAAGGTCCTGACACCTATGAAGATGTTCGCGGATTGGTGACTGCAGACTATCAGAACCATTTGGAGCGTTTGTGGGTTGAAGGTTTGCGCAAGAAGTATGCCGTAGTGCTCTATCCTGAAGCGTTGGATACGGTGAACAGGCATTGATGTGTCTCTCTCTGATGTGTGGCTCATCCAAGGATGTTGGTTGTGTAGACAAGATGAAGCGAATGGTAGAAGATAAAAGAATATTGAAGCTCTCTGCAGATATCTCTCGAAAGAGGGTATGGATGAGGTGTGCTTGCATGGTGCTCGTCTTCGTCTTCATCTCTTGTCATCATAAAACAGAACATCACGGGAAGACTCCCTTGATGCAGGTAGGCTCCAAATTCCTGTATGAGGAGGACTTGCGTCAGGTGTTGCCTTATGGATTGTCGGGAGCGGATAGCGTGGCGTTTGTTCGCGACTACATGCGGAAATGGGCGGAAGATCAGGTTCTGTATGAAAAGGCCGAACTCAATATCCGTGGGAGTGAACGTATAGAGCAAATGGTCAACGACTATCGTCGGGCACTCATCATGAACAGCTACGAGCAACTTCTGATAGGTGAGAAGATGTCGGAAGAGCTCTCCGAAGAGGATTTGAGGCAGTATTATGAGGAGAATAAACAACTGTTTATGCTTGAGGAACCAGTAATAAAAGGCGTTTTCATAAAGGCTCCTCTGTCGGCACCAGGACTGAAAGACCTGAAACGATGGTATAAGGATAATGCCTCCGAGTCGTTGGAGCAGTTGGAAAAATATGCTTTTCGTAATGCTGTAATCTACGAATATTTCTACGACCATTGGCTGCCTGTGTCGGAACTTGAGGGGAAGCTGGTCGTCAATCTCTCGGAGTTGAGTGAAGACTTTGATAAGCATCGTAATGTGGAGTATGAAGACGAGTCCCATTGCTATTTGTTGCATATAGAGGAATATATAGTCAAGGGTGAGGTGAAACCTTATGATTTGGCCAGACATGAGATTGTTGATCTGCTGGCCAGTAAGCGTAAGGTGGATTTTATGAATGAGGTGAAGGAAGATTTGTATAATCAGTCCCTGGAAATGGGCAGAATAAAAACTTTTAGTAATGAAGAAGTGCAATCTATGGGCGATGCTGTGCGTCATGTTGATGACAATGCCGGCAATGGCGCAGAATAATGTGATCGATGAGGTGGTATGGGTTGTCGGTGATGAAGCCATACTCAAATCGGATGTCGAAGAGGCCCGCCTGTATTTTATGATGTCAGGAAAGCAGATGGAGGGTGAACCCTATTGCGTTATTCCTGAGCAGTTGGCTATACAGAAACTTTTCCTGCATCAAGCGGTTATCGATAGCGTGGAAGTTACCGAGCAGGAAGTGATAAATGCCGTAGAGAATGAGATCAATATGCATATCAATAGGGTAGGATCGCGGGAGAAGCTGGAAGAGTATTTCGGTAAGTCTTCTACTCAAATACGTGAAGAACTGCGTGAAACGGTGCGTGACCGTATGATTGTGGAGGCCATGCAACGAAAGATTTTCGGGGATATCAAGCTTACTCCTTCAGAGGTGAGACGCGGATATGCTCAGATGTCCGATGAGGAGATACCCTTTGTGCCCACACAAGTCGAGGTGCAGATTATCACGCAGCAGCCAGAGATACCATTGGAGGAGATAGAACGCGTAAAGTCTGAGCTGAGAGAATATACGGAGCGAGTGAATAGCGGTGAGGCTCAGTTCTCTACATTGGCTGTGTTCTACTCGCAAGATCCCGAGTCGGCACGTAGAGGCGGCGAATTGGATTTCTTTGGACGTGGTGAGATGGTGCCGGAGTTCTCGGCGGTAGCATTCAGCCTGACTGAACCTAACAGGGTGTCGAAAATTGTAGAGACAGAATTTGGCTTTCACATTATTCAGCTGATAGAGAAACGTGGCGATCGTGTGAGAGCACGTCATATATTGCGTAAGCCTGAAGTGCCAGAGGAGAACGTGAGGGCATCCATCGAACGTTTGGACTCCATCGCTGAGGATATACGTAGCGGCAAGTTCACTTTTGAAGAGGCTGTAGCGCTCTCGGCTGATAAGAATACGCGAAAGAACTTCGGACTCATGAGCAATGAGATGACCCTCTCCTCACGTTTCGAATTGCAGGAACTGCCTCAGGAAGTGGCCAAAGCTGTCTATGCGATGAACGTAGGAGATATCTCACAGCCTTTTGTCATGGTCGACTCAAAGACCGGCAAGGAAATCTGTGCAATCGTGAAACTGAAGAACCGTATAGAGGGGCATAAAGCAACACCAACAGGGGACTTTCAGGTGATTAAGGATGTGATGGCATCAAAGATGCGTGAGCAGAAAATGGAAGAGTGGATAAAGCAGAAGCAGAAAACCACTTATGTTCGTATTAATGAAGGATGGGGCGACTGTGAATTCCAATATCCGGGATGGAAAAAGTGATAGGACGAGAAAGAATACTGTCGGTGTGGGTGTTGGCCATGCTGTCGTGTGCCACCATGCAGGCTCAGCAGCAGCGTTTGTTGCAGGTTTCTGAGCGTGCTGTTCTCACGGAAATGGTATTGGACACGACAAAACAGCGGCAGGATGTAGTGAAGAAAGAGCGTGCTGTGATAGGCGAGCCGGTTTCGCATGACAGTCAGGCACGAGGACGCTCAGCTAAAAGCAGTCAGAATGATGAGGCTGATGCGACAGCTTCTCGCGTGAGGGGCGAAAGGAAGAATACCTTTGATGCTCAAGCAGAGAATCTGGAACTGCGTGAAACAGCTCCTTCTGATACGACGGAAGAACGCTATGTCTATCTGTTGCATGCCGATGAGACACGCTATGACCAAAGGATAAATCCGGATGCACAGATTCTTGTGGGTGATGTGGCCTTCCGTCATGACAGCATGTACATGTACTGTGATAGCGCGCTTTTCTATGAAGTGAGCAACTCACTTGATGCCTATGGCAATGTACGAATGAATCAAGGAGACACTCTGTTCCTTTATGGCGATAGGCTCTATTATGACGGAAATGAGATGTTGGCTAAAGTGCGTGATAATGTGGTGATGATTGACAAGGAGATGACCCTCACAACAGATAGCCTTAACTATGACCGAACCATCAATCTCGGGTATTATTTCAATTGGGGCACCGTAGAGGATACACTCAATGTGCTGACTTCGGAATGGGGCGAGTATGATACGCAGACGAATGATGCAGTGTTTAACTATGAGGTGACGTTAACAAATCCAAATTTCGTCCTTACTTCTGATACGTTGCTCTACAATACGAAGAGTCAAATAGCCACTATCGTGGGACCGTCAAACATAGATAGTGAAGATAATAATATCTATTCCACGTTGGGGCGTTATTATACGGCAGGTGAGCATGCAGAGCTGCTCAACCGCTCTGTACTGACTAACGGAGGGAAACGTATTGTGGGGGATAGTCTATATTATGATCGCAACGGTGGATATGGAGAGGCCTTTGACAATGTTGTGATGGACGACTTTGACAATAAAACTCGACTTACGGGTGATTATGTCTATTATAACGAAATGGCTGATTCAGCTTATGCGACTCGTCGTGCGATAGCTATCGACTATTCGCAAGGCGACAGTATGTTTGTGCATGGTGATACGTTGCGGTTACTCACAAGGAATCCCGATTCTGATTCGGTATATCGTATCGTGCAGGCCTACCATAAGGTGCGCATCTATCGTGAAGATATCCAGGCGGTTTGTGATTCTATGGAGTTCAATTCGCTCGATTCGTGCATGACAATGTATTATGACCCGGTAGCTTGGAGTGGTCCGCAGCAGATTCTTGGTGAAGTGATACGGGTGTATATGAACGACAGTACGGTTGAGTGGGCACATGTGGAGAACCAAGCGCTGATCGTGGAGCAGGTCGATACAAACCAGTTTAACCAGATTAGCGGGCGCGAAGTAAAGGCCTATTTCGTCGATGGCAATATCGACAGATCGGACGTGATAGGTAATGTGATGGTGGTATACTATTACACAGAAGAGGGTGACAGCGTCTCTTTTGGCATGAATACAACGGAATGCAGTTATCTGACGGCTTTTATGAAGGATCATCAGGTGGACAAGCTCTTCATTAAGGAGCAGTCAAATGGTGTGTTCTACCCGATAGCCCAGATTCCTGCGGGGAAGGACAAATTGCCCAACTTTGCTTGGTTGCGTAAGTTGCGCCCAATGAGCAAATATGACATCATGATATGGCGTGGCAAGAGTGAGGAGGAGAAACTGAAGGTGACGGTGCGCAAGGAGGTTCCGCTCCCTTCATTAAAAGGATTAATAGACACGAAAGAATAATAGAATGGGTATACTCAAGACACGCGAGCCAAGGAGGTTCGCACATCAGTATATTTATGTAGATGAGCGAAAAGAGCATCTGAAAGAAATCGAGGAACGAGCCAAACGTGATTTAGGGATGCTCGCGCCGAAGGAGCTTACCGCAGAAGAGAGAGTTCGAGGTAAGATGGTGGAGCAAACAACACATTTGAAACGAAAGAAAGAAAGTGAATCTTCGCTAACCACTAGACGCTTGTTGATTATATTGGCTTTATTGGTACTTATATTTTTGTGGTTGATTAGATGATGGGGTATGGCGAGTGAGGACTTGATACATTTATTGCCCGATTCGGTAGCCAATCAGATTGCTGCCGGTGAGGTGATACAGCGCCCGGCTTCAGTGGTGAAGGAGTTGGTCGAAAACTCGGTTGATGCCGGTGCCACGAGCATTCAGGTACGGTTGACAGATGCAGGGCGTACCAACATCCAAGTGATTGATAATGGTAAGGGAATGTCGGAGACGGATGCCCGTATGGCCTTCGAACGGCATGCGACATCGAAGATTAGCACCCCTTCCGACTTGTTTGCCTTGCATACCTTTGGCTTTCGCGGCGAAGCGTTGGCCTCTATAGCTGCTGTTGCGCAGGTGGAACTGCGTACTCGCCGTGAGGAAGACGATTTAGGTACGGTAATTCATCTTGCAGGTTCAAGGCTGGAGTCGCAAGAGGCGGCGATGTGTCCGGTGGGTACAAACTTTCAGGTGAAAAACTTGTTTTTCAATGTGCCGGCGAGGCGTAAGTTCTTGAAGTCCGATCAGACCGAGATGAACAATGTGCTCGCAGAAATCGAACGCGTCGCCTTAGTACATCCCGAAATCGCTTTTGTCGTTTATCGGAACGATGTGGAGCTGATAAACGTTCCACAAGCTACGCTACGCCAACGCATTCAGCACCTGTTCGGAAAAAAACTAGGGCAGGAGCTGTTGTCTGTAGAGGTGGATACGACCTTGGTGAAGGTGACAGGATGTGTTGGTATCCCAGAAAGTGCCCGTAAGAAAGGTGCGCACTGCTTTTTCTTTGTCAATGGCCGCTATATGCGCCACCCCTATTTCCATAAGGCGGTGATGGAGGCCTACGCCCATTTGATTCCGTCTACCGAGCAGGTGCCCTATTTCCTCTATTTTACTGTAGACCCCTCACGTATTGATGTCAACATACATCCGACCAAGACAGAAATCAAGTTCGAGGACGAACAGGCGATATGGCAAATCCTCATGGCGTCAGTGCGCGAGGTGTTAGGCCGCAGCAATGCAGCTCCATCCATAGATTTTGATGTGGCAGATTGCCCGGATATCCCGGTGTATACTTCGGACAAGACCCCATTGCCTCCGTCACCCTCCGCTGATACAACATACAATCCTTTCAAGCAGGGGGGAGCTCCTGGCTACAAGCGTACGCCATTGAAGTGGGAGGATTTGTATGGAGATTCCAAAGCGTCGATGCCCGAGTTCGATGAGCCCAATACCTCTGCCATCTCTCAGGATAGCTTGTTATGGGAATCGGAAGCTCCATTGCGTAAGGAGGCAGTGGGAACAGAGAATTTGAGTCGGGGAACGCAACTCTTTGATTCCGAAACGTCCATGCAGGAGAGTTGTGCCGAATGTTACCAATACAAGGGACGTTATATTGTGACATCCATGAAGTCGGGTCTGATGTTGGTCGATCAGCATAGAGCCCATGTGCGTATACTTTTCGAGCGCTATATGGCTCAGATGGGAGGTCGCCCGGGAGTCTGTCAGGGTATGTTGTTCCCGGAAACGGTAAATGTTCCGATGGCTCAAGTCGCTTATATGGACCAGCTTCTCGAAGACTTTAGTCGTTTGGGCTTTGATATCAATAGCTTGGGTGGCGGCACCTATGCCATTCAGGGGATTCCCGAAGGAGTTGCGGGACTAAAGCCTTCTGATCTTGTCCTTGATATGCTGTCAGGGGCGTTGGAGCGCGGTTCGGTTTCTAAAGACGACATACATTACGGCTTGGCTCTCACGATGGCGCGTGCTTCGGCGCTTGTCGTTGGTGAAGTGCTCGCACCTGCGGAGATGGCACATTTGATTGATGACCTCTTTGCTTGTGAAATGCCAGGGTATACTCCTGACGGGAAACTGGTGTTCGTCATTATTGATGATGGCGACATCGATGCTCGCTTCCGTTAAATCATGCCTTGTATTGCTTTGTTAGGATGACAAAAGTTTGAAAAGAGTACATTTTTTTTGATAATTTTCCTCTAAAATAGTTGTGGAGTAAAATAAATTATATAAATTTGCACCAATAATGTAGGCTAGGGCTAGTCTTGGCGCTATGTTGTTACGTTTTGAGACAAAATTTTAATTAATAAAAAAACATTTTTAAAAGAGAAAGTATGAAAAAGTTAATGATTGCTATGGTAGTCGCTGCAATGTCATTCAGCGCAATGGCTCAGACCACTGACTATCCGGTGAGAGAAAACAGTGTTCAGACCAACGGTTTTTGGGATAACTGGTTTATGTCTCTCGGTGCTGGTGCACAAGTAATGGCTGATGGTAGAGGTGAGGATGGAGTTGGATTGTTCGAGACATTGACTCCCGATGTGACATTCTCGCTCGGTAAGTGGTGGACTCCTGGGTTGGGTCTTCGTTTGCAAACACATTTCCCCTCATTTAAGGGTCATGAAGGTGAAAAGTATAGCTCATTGGCTCTTTACGGAGAGGCTATGTTTAATTTGACCAATATGTTTTGTGGGTACAAGCAGGATCGTTTGTACAATGCTATTCCTTATGTAGGTTTTGGTCGTCTTTGGGGTGATGCTCAAGGTTGGACTCCTTGGACAGTTGGCTATCTTAGCACATTCCGCTTGTCTAATTGCTGGTCAATAGATTTAGATCTTTTCTTGAAACAATACAATGCTTCTCGTTCGTATGTTAAGCGTAATTGGCAGGCTGGTGCTACTGTAGGTCTCTCATGGCATATTGGTGGTCGTGGATTTGATGCTTCTCCCGACATGGCAGCTCTCACAGCAATGCACGCTGCACAGCTTGCTAGCTTGAACGAGGCTCTCTCTGCTGAGCAGACCGAGAACAAGAACTTGAAGGAGCAGTTGGCTAAGAAGCCCAAAGAGGTTATCAAGGAGAAGATTGTTAAGGAAGTGCTTGCTGCTCCCCAGTCTGTATTCTTCGCATTCAACTCTGCTAAGATCGCTTCTAAGAAGGAAATCCTCAACCTTGAGTCTTTGGCTAACATGGCTAAGAACAATGGTGCTAAGTTGAAAGTTACAGGTTATGCTGATAGCGCTACCGGTGCTCCTGCATACAACCAGCAGCTCTCTGAGCGTCGTGCTAAGGCCGTTGCTAAGGAGTTGGTTAAGCTTGGCGTAGCTGAAGAGAACATCGTAGTAGAAGGCAAGGGTGGCGTTGCTGATGTTAAGCCCGCTTCTTACAACCGTCGTGTAATCATCGAGGCTCTCTAATAGAGTTTAGACTAACACATAATATACAAGGGAGGATGCATGCGCATCCTCCCTTTTTCTATTTATGCCATAAACATCGAAGATATTTTGCACTCGCTGTGAAAGATATTGAAGCGAATTTCATATTTCTCGCTCGTTTCTTTCTATCTTTGCAGTATGGAACTGAAAACACTTGTCAAAGATACTGCACTCTATGGCTTAAGCAGCATTGTGGGGCGCTTTCTCAACTACTTGCTGGTGCCACTATATACGATCAAGATTACCGCCGAGAGCGGTGGCTACGGTGTGGTGACCAACGTATATGCCTATACAGCCTTGCTGATGGTGATGCTCACTTTCGGAATGGAGACCACGCTCTTCCGCTTCAGTACCAAGGAGGGTGAAGATGCCCATAAGGTATATGGTACGGTACTAAGGCTCGTCACTGGGGTAGCAATGGTTTTTGCCATTTTGTGCCTGGTGTTCAATGCCCCCATCAGTGCGCTTATGGGCTATGCCGATCATCCGGAATATATAGCCTGCATGACTACGGTTGTGGCAATTGATGCCGTGCAGAGTATCATGTTTGCTCATCTTAGGCAGCAACATCGCCCACTGAAGTTTATGGCGCTGAAACTGGGTTACATCATCATGAGCATTGCGCTCAACCTCTTCATCTTCCTTGTGGCTCCTCTCATCCATGCCTCACATCCCGAGTGGATGGGGTGGTACGATCCCGACTATAGCGTAGGCTATATCTTCATCATCAACCTGATATGTACCTCGAGCATTACATTGGGTTTCATTCCCGAACTGAAGGGACTGGCCTATGGATTTGACCGCCAGTTGGCAAGCCGCATGCTGCGTTACGCCATGCCCATACTCATACTGGGTATTGCCGGCATACTTAATCAGGTGGCCGACAAGATTACCTACCTTTTCATCATGCCCGGCACCGAAGGTGAGGTGCAGCTGGGTATCTATGGCGCTTGTTCCAAGATTGCCATGATCATGGCTATGCTGTTGCAGGCTTTCCGCTATGCTTACGAGCCCTTCGTGTTCAACCATAGCCGCAATAAGGAGAACAATGTGATGTATGCCACGACGATGAAGTACTTTGTCATCTTCACCCTGTTGGCCTTCCTCGTGGTGGTGTTCTATATGGATCTTTTCAAGCTCCTTGTGGGCCGCACCTATTGGGAGGGGTTGCGCGTAGTACCTATCGTGATGATGGCCGAGATCTTTATGGGTATCTACTTCAACCTGTCGTTCTGGTACAAACTCAATGACAAGACCTACTGGGGTGCCATCATGTCGATTATCGCCTGTGTGGTGTTGCTGGCCGTGAACATCATCTTCGTACCCCGCTACGGCTATGTAGCCTGTGCGTGGGGAGGCGTGGCAGGGTATGGTACGGCAATGCTGCTCAGCTACTTCATCGGGCAGCATTATCATCCTATCCGCTACGATGTGAAGGGCATCCTCATCTATTTTGCCCTTGCCCTTACATTGTATGGCATATCGCAATGGCTGTCTATCGAGAACCAGTGGCTACGCATGAGCGCCAATACTTTATTGTTGCTACTCTTTGTGGTCTATATTGTCAAGCATGACTTGCCACTGAGGCAGATACCTTTTGTAAATCGCTTTGTGAAATGAAAAAAATTATTGCTGTCCGATAAAACTCGTATAGTTTCACAGATATGTGCTCGGCTATCGTTCTGTCGATAGCCGAGTTCCTTTTTTCATTTCCAAGCCCCTCTATCCAAACAATAATAGCTGCTCCATGAACTTTTGTTCAGTTT
>JAZPZS010000047.1:0-26487 GCA_045544835.1 Bacteroidaceae bacterium
AGCACCACCGTGACGCAGACCGACTGCCGCGCCGTGCTCCTCAGCATGAAGGACCACATCATCGAGGCCCTCACCGAAGGTCAGGTGGTGGTGCTCGACGACCTCGGCCGCTTCCAGGTGACCCTGCAGGGCAAGTGCTACTCGCAGGACACGATGGCTGCCAGTGACTTCGCACCCTCATCGATGATCAAGGGTCACAAGATCGTGTTCCGCCCCGATGCCGCACTCAAGAAGGCCGTGGCTGCAGACTTCTCGCTGAAGCGCATCTCGTCGGAGGCGATGAAGTAAAGTAAGTTTTTGAGTTGGTGAGTTTTTAAGTTTGCCAGATGACAGGCAATCTGGACTCACCGACTCAAACTCTGAATCTGACGATGACGAAAACCTTTCGCCAGTAATGTTTACACTCGGCATAGCCGCCAACTGTCCCTCTGTTTATAGAGGGACGAGCGCAACGAAGTGAAGCGGAGGGAGTTACAAGCGTAGCGCGTAGTATTTCTGCTCCGCACTTCGTTTGGAACGCCCCCGCCCTTTCAGGGCACCCCCTCTATAAACAGAGGGGGAGTTAAGCGGCAAGCCGAGTGCTTCTTCGAACTCTAAAACATTAAAACTCAAAACCTATGAAAACCGACTGGAAAACCATCTTGAAGATCGTAATCACCGTACTCACAGCCCTTGCTGGTGCCTTGGGCGTAGCTTCCTGTGCGGTATGAGTACATTCTTTCGTGCGCTGCTGCTAATCAGCGGCGCACTCACGCTTATCGCGTGACTAAACTAACTAAAAAGAGCTGTCGGGCACTGTCCCCTCTTCAAGGGGGACGAGGCCGAAGGCCGGGTGGGGGTCTAAAGGGGAACGAGCGGAATAAAGTGTATCAAAGTGTACTCAGTATCTCCCTTGTAACCTCACGAATATATTCTATCACTCCCTCATGATTGATGAATATATCTTTATTCTCAAATCGAATAGTGCGTATACCATGCTCTTGCAATAGCCACTCCTCGCGTTGAAGGTCGTTCTCGCCACCTTGTATGGTATAGTGTGGCGCACCATCCAACTCGATGCAAAGATGCAGTTGAGGACAGTAGAAGTCGAGGATATAGGGGCCGACACCGAATTGACGACGCCAACGCATCCCCTCTACTTGACGCCCCTTGAGACTGAGCCATAGGGTGGCTTCAGCTGCAGTACCTTCGTTACGAAGTTCTTTGCGCAGGATTGTCTGTTCTTTGAGATTGTTGGGGTGTTGCATAGGGCAAAAGTACAAATAATTGAGTAAATAAGCAAAGACTTAAATTTCCTCGTCCCTCTTAACCCTCATCAGACCCCCTCCCCCTACGGGGACTCCCCCTTAAAGAGGGGAGAGTGCAGATAGTCTCATCGCGGAACAGTAAATAGCCAAATAACTAAATTGTAAATAAATAGTACATAGTAAATAGTCAAATTGTAAATTACTTCATGAAATACTTTACCATACAAGAACTCACCGCCAGCGCCACGGCGCTGCGCGAGGGCATCGACAACCGCCCGTCGAAGTGCGCCTACCACCTATTGCACGTACTCGTAGACCAACTCCTCGACCCCATCCGCGAAGCGTGGGGAGAACCCATTGTGGTATCCTCGGGCTATCGCTGCAAGGAACTCAACACGCTCATCGGAGGCGTGAAGAACAGTCATCATCTCCTCGGCTGTGCGGCCGATATCATCGCCGGCAACCGTGCCGACCACCGCCGCCTGTTCAAGCTCATCCAGCAGATGCAGCAACAAGGGCAGATACGTTTCACGCAGTTGATATGGGAGGGCAACGGCCGCTGGATTCATATCTCCTACGTCCCCTCTGACCTCAGGTGTCAGGTCATTGAATAAATGCCGACATACAAAACAGCCATACATGATGCACGCCGCAGAGCACACGAAGTGCTTTGCGGCGTGTGTTCGTTTTAGACGTTCTTTAGAATGCAGGCCTCACTGCTGTATGTCCTCGATGCGGACGAGCTTGTTGGCGATGGCGTAGATGATGAGGCCGGCGGTGCTGTGTATCTGCAGCTTCTGCGATATGTTGCGGCGGTGGGTGGCCACGGTGTGCACCGAGAGGCAGAGGGTGTCGGCAATCTCTTTGTTGCTCAGTCCCTTGGTGATACTGATGAGGATATCTTTTTCGCGGTCGCTCAGGAGGTCCGACCTGTCGCGGTCAGCAGGGTCGGTGTCGGTGTCGTCGGTGTAGTGGATGGTGCCGCTCAGGGCGAGCTGTTGCTCCACGAGCTTGACGGCGGGCACGAAGAGGTGGTCCTCGATCATACAGTGCGAGGTGAGGTCCTGCTCGCAGAGGAGGATGTCGAGCAATACGGCATTGAGCAGGTAGTTGTTCTTCTCGGGGCAGTAGCGGATGATGATGTCCTTGAGCTCCTTGAGCTTGTCGCTCATGGGGGTGTGCTTGCCGGCAAAGTCCTTGATGGAATAGTCGCGGCTGAGGAAGCCCTGCAGGAGCTGCTCGACGTAGGCAAAGACAACCTCGTTCTCGTGCTCCATGTGCTTGCGCACCTCGGCTACATAGTCGTCGTAGAAGCGGAGGATGAGCATGGCGATGTCGTTGCTGCCCGAGCAGTCGATGGCCTCGATGAGCTTGCGGCGCAGGGTGGGAAGGTTGAAGTCGAGGAAGTACTCGTGGGCCTGCTTGAGGTAGCCGATGAGCGAGGGAAGCGACACGGACTCGTGGCTATAGGGCTTGTCGGAAACGAAGTTGGCTACCTCGAGGAAGGTGGCCTCGTCGACGCCGTGTATGTGGCACACGTCGTGCACGGTCATGTCGCCAAATCCCAGCGAGATGCCGAAGCGGCCCATCACGAGGATGAGGGCGTTGTTGTCCTTCACCAGGTGGCGCATCTTGTCGTCGTGCTTGTATGCGGTGTTGCTCATCTCTGTTTTCTTTTTTGTCGTTTAACGACACTGCAAAATTACATACATCTTTATAAATAGGCAATACTTAAAATTTGGTAAAATGCGATAAAAAGTGCCGTGCCAAAATACCAAAAACAGAGTATTGCCGCCTTGTGAGGGGCGCAGTACCTTTGCAGCGTGAAATCAAATGCAATGATTATGAGACGACTGATGATATGCATGCTGCTGGTAGTCTTCGTAGGCCTGGCAGCTACGGCTCAGGAGAGGGGCACGCGCCTCACGCTGGGCGGATATGGCGAGGCGGTGATGACGCGCAACTTCTACAGCGACAAGTATATGCGCTATACCGATGCGGCCAACTACAAGGATGCCGAGGGGCACGGACGTGCCGACCTCCCGCACGTGGTGTTTTACGTGGGCTACGACTTCGGCAACGGGTGGAGCATGAGCTCGGAGATTGAGTTTGAGCACGGAGGCACCGAGAGCGCCATGGAGATAGAGGAAGAAGAGGGCGGCGAGTATGAATCGGAGGTGGAACGCGGAGGCGAGGTAGCCCTGGAGCAGTTCTGGATTCAGAAGTCGTGGTCGAGGGCGGCAAACCTGCGCATGGGACATATCATCGTGCCTGTGGGTGGTACCAACCAGCATCATATGCCTACGGAGTTTTTCACCGTATACCGCCCCGAGGGGGAGAACACCATCATGCCCTGCACGTGGCACGAGACGGGAGTGAGCCTATGGGGCCGACTGGGCGACTGGCGTTACGAGGTGCAGGCGCTGGCGGGCCTCGATGCCGACCGGTTTGGCCGCAAGGGATGGATACACGATGGGGCAGGGAGTCCCTACGAATTCAAGATTGCCAACAACTATGCGGCTGCGTTCCGCGTAGACAACTACTCGCTCCCGGGACTGCGCGTGGCTGTGAGCGGATATGTGGGCAATGCCTTCAAGAACACGCTGAGCGCCACCGAGGCCGAACGCTACAAGGATGTGAAGGGCACGGTGCTGATAGGCGCGATGGACTTCACCTACGATGCCTGTAACTGGATAGTGCGTGGCAACTTCGACTATGGGCACCTGACCGACTCGGAGCTCATCACCCGATACAACAAGACCATGCGCAAGGACTCTCCCTCGCCCAAGCAGGATGTGGCTTCCGATGCCATTGCCTACGGCATAGAGGCGGGGTACGACATCTTTGCACCGATGAAGGCGATGCACGGGAAGGGACAGCGACTCTACCTCTTCGGCCGCTACGAGGGCTACGACTCCATGTTCAGGACGGCCGAGAATGTGATGGACTATGCCTGGTGTGGATGCCAGCGTGTGGCGGCAGGTGTCAACTACTTCCCCCTGAGCGATATCGTCATCAAGGCCGAGTATAGCCACCGCTTCATGGCCAAGGGCTACAACGACGAACCCTCGGTGTCGATAGGCATCGCCTACTCGGGATTCTTTAAGTGAGAAAGTTGTAAAATAACTAAATAAACCCAACCACAATGAAAAAGATTTTCAAGACAACACTTGCCATGCTGGGATGCATGGCACTGATGACTGGCTTCACTGCTTGCCAGCCCGACGAACCCGAAAATGTGACTCCCGAGAATGCCAAGGAGGAGCTGCTGCAGAGGGTCATCGCCGACTATGTAGACAAGACCATCGTGCCAACCTACAAGGGTATGGCCGACAATGCCATCCTGCTGGCCGATGCGTGCGTCGCCATACAGGAGGCTCACAGCAACGGTACGTTGACCCAAGAAATGATTGCCGAGGCGGGCAACTACTGGAAGCTGAGCCGCGACTACTGGGAGAAGAGCGAGGCCTTCCTCTATGGTGCCGCTGCCGACTACAACATCGACCCGCACATCGACTCATGGCCCCTCGACAAGAACATGATGGACTACCTGCTGGAGCAGCTGCGCAAGGGCAACAGCTGGGATGTGAGCAACCTGGGCTTCGGGCTGCTGGGCTTCCACTCGGTGGAGTATATGCTGTATGAGCTCAGTGCCGACGGCAACAGCTCGCTGGTGCACAGCACCGACTACACCGCCGAAGAGATGACCTACCTCGTGGGCGTGGCCGAGGACCTGCGCGACCAGTGCGTATTCCTCGAGGCTTCGTGGGCTGGCGTGGACCAGGTGACGGCACAGAAGCAGGCCATACTGGAGGCTGCCGAGCTGGAGCCTGCCATGAACTACGGCGCCAACATGAAGAAGGCCGGACAGGCGGGCAGCACCTACGTCACCTGCAAGGAGGCTGCTGAGGACCTCGTGCAGGGCTGCGTGACCATCGCCGATGAGGTGGCCAACACGAAGATGGGTATGCCCAATAGCGGTGAGGACCGCAACTACATAGAGTCGCCCTATGCGCTCAACTCCATCGTAGACTTCGTGGGCAATATCGTCAGCATTGAGAATGCCTATGCCGGAAGCCATGAGGGCGATGCTTCGCTGAGCGACTACATCAAGCGCGTGGATGCCGACCTCGATGTTCGCGTGCGGACACAGATCGAGGCTGCCAAGGCTGCCATAGGCGTTATCCCCGAGCCCTTCTTCAAGACGGCGCAGGGCGCGGCTACCGACAATGCTATCGACGTGGTGAACGCTCTGGTGGAGATCCTCGAGGATGATGTGATGAATGCACTGAGTAAGGAAATGAAATAGCGATTGACGATGATGAAAACGAACAAGCATCTGCTCCCCATAGCCCTCGTGCTATGTGCAGCTCTCACGGCCTGCCAGGAGGAAGAGAATGTCACTGGCGGCAATGAGCAGGGTGGCACCACACCCGCCGAACTCCCCGACTGGTACTATGCTGGCGGACAGCTGGGCACTACGCCCTTGGCTACCTACAATGCCTTTGAGCAACCCACGCAGTCGGTACACAATGCCGGCATGTACCCTGCCTTCAAGAATGGCGAGACACTGTTTGAGGACCCCTTCAACACCCAGCACAGCGGACTGCGCTCGGGCCTCGGACCCACCTATATACGCACCTCGTGTGTGCACTGCCACCCCGGATATGGTCATGGCAAGCGCATCGAGGCGGGACCCTTCGACACCAACGAGATAGGCAACGGATGCCTCCTGGTAGTGTACAACAAGGCCGATGAGAGCTACGTGAGCTGGCTGGCAGGTATGCCGCAGAGCCATGCCGTGGCACCCTTCAAGGCGCCTGTCGACGAGAGCCAGATCATCGTGGAGTGGAAGGAGCATACCGACCTGTGGGGCAACAAGTTCCCCGACGGAGAGACCTACGAGCTGCAGTACCCCGAGGTGACCATGCCCAAGACGGCCATCTATGCCTACAATGAGGGTAGCGACGAGGTGCGTGCGCTCATCGATGCGCAGGAGTATGGGGTGAAGCTGGAGTCTACCATCGGCATTTACGGCACCGGACTGCTCGATGCCATCACCGACGAGGACATCATCGCCGAGTGGACCAAGCAGGAGCAGGATGGCTATATGACCAACGGACTCAATACGGCCTACTTTGAGAATGGACAGTGGAAGAACTTCTACAAGAACACCGCACAGGGTGGCGACGGCACTCCCTACGTGCGCCGCTACACCTATGCCATGAGCCGCGGACCCTTGCAGGACGGTGCTGGTGCCAATGCCTTCTGGAACATCACCAACGCTACCCGCAGCGACCGCCGCTTCCACTACCTCGATGCAGCCGGCACCTACGCCAAGACCTCGGCACAGGATCCCGAAGTGCAGGCGGGATTTGAGGCTTACCTCAGCAATATGCTGCTCACCAACGACTCGCTCCGCGACACACACCCAGCATGGTTTGAGGGCACGATGGAGGAGCGTATCATGGCCTACCTCACCGACAAGAACCTGCCCGTGGAGGTTACCGACAAGGAGTATACCGACCTCATGGTATGGCATCGCGGACTGGCCGTGCCTGCCGTGCGCAACGTGCACGACGTGAAAGTGAAGCGCGGCAAGGAGCTCTTCGAAGAGATTGGCTGTGCCTACTGTCATCGTCCCTCATGGACTACAGGGCGCGATGAGGTGCGCGACCCGGCCCGCTTCTTTGCCGATGGCGACCTGCCCTCGTATCCCAATCAGACCATCTGGCCCTATACCGACATGGTGCAGCACAAGCTACACATGGTCAACGATATCCGCACAGGATGGTGCCGCACCACGCCTCTCTGGGGACGTGGCCTGCATCAGAAGGCAACGGGTTCGCCCACCGCAGACCGCCTGCACGACTGCCGTGCACGTACGACCCTCGAAGCCATCATGTGGCACGGCGTGAGCGAGCAGAGCGATGCTTATCAGACGGTGGTCAACTTCCGCGAACTGACCAAGGAGGACCGTGAAGCGGTAATCAAGTTCCTCGATGCCATTTAATGGAACTATTTTTAACGTTGTTCAATATAAGACTAAAAACACAGATTAACCCACGATAGTGTCATCCTGAGTGAAACGAACCTTTAGGTCGACGCCCGAAGGGGCTGAAGTCAAGGATCTCGCGCAGGGCCGACGCGGTATGATAGCGTCGGTTGCGACGGCAGCGCGGAGCATTAGCGCTGCTTGCGACAAAGGGGAGGTTTATCTCCCCCAGAGGAGCGTGCTTTAGCACCATTAACTTTAGTTTACCCGAGGAGTCTCTCCTTTCAAGAGGCTTTTGCGAGATGCTTCATATTCATTCAGCATGACACAAACGAAAACACCGACAATGACAACAACCTATCCCCGACTGCTCAAGACGCTCTCGTTTGGCACCCTGGCGCTGGTGGCGCTGCTGCTCATGGTGGCCACCATCGTGGAGAAGGTGCATGGCACCGAGTACGTGACCTCACACATCTATACCTCGTGGTGGATGATAGCGCTGTGGGCGCTGGCTGCCGTGGCAGGCACGCTCTACATCGTGCGCCAGCGTGTGTGGCGACGGGTGTTCACCTTCGGGCTGCACGTGGCGCTGCTGCTCATCCTCATAGGGGCGCTCACCACGCACCTCACAGGCATACAGGGCCGTGTGCATCTGCGTCAGTGGATGCCGCCTGCTAAGACCTACTACGTGAGCGACGGCACGGAGCGGGTATTGCCCTTCCGTATCGCACTCGACAACTTCGAGGTGGAGTACTACGAGGGCACCGACGCACCTAAGGACTATGTGAGCCATCTGCTCATCACCGACGCGCAGGGCAATACTACCGTGGGGACGGTGGCCATGAACAAGATACTCAAGCACAAGGGCTATCGGTTCTATCAGACGAGCTACGACGCAGATGGCCGTGGCAGCATACTTTCCATCAGTCACGACCCCTACGGCATAGCCATCACCTATGCAGGCTATCTACTACTGTTGGTGTCGATGGTGGGCTTCTTCTTCGAGCGCAAGAGCGGCTTCCGTCACCTGCTGCGCACGAGCACGCTGGCCGTACGCATCGCCGCCGTGGTGGGCAGTGTATGTGGCGTCATAGTGGCTACGGTGATGGTGCTGAGCTACACCCATAGCGACGAGCCGCTGATACCTGTGCTGCGCTCGCCCCTGCTGGGCATCCACGTGTCGGTCATCATGATGGCCTACGTGCTGCTTTTCTGCACCCTGGTGTGTGGCATAGCGGCCGAGGTGCAGCATCGCCGCCGTGGCGACCATAGCCGTGCCATCGGTCAGCTCCACGTGGCCAGCCGCCTGATGCTCTATCCCGCGCTGATGCTGCTCATGGCAGGCATCTTCATCGGTGCCGTGTGGGCCAACGTGTCGTGGGGCCGCTACTGGGGCTGGGACCCCAAGGAGGTGTGGGCACTCATCACGATGCTCATCTATGCCGCTCCGCTCCACAGCCGCTCCATGCCGTGGTTTGCCCGCCCCATGGCACTGCACCGCTACTGCATCCTCGCCTTCCTCACCGTACTGATGACCTACTTCGGTGTCAACTACCTGCTGGGCGGCATACACAGCTATGCGTGACGCGCGGAGCCTCCCAATCGGAGCCGTCCGTTAGGATTGCCAGAGCCGTTTGGCAAAATTATCAGAGCCTTTCGTTTGTACAAGAATACCGATTATGCCTTTGCCCTAGTATACAACAAGGGAGGACTCTTCAGTCGCATCCTCACCTGCATAGCCGCCTTGATTGGGGGCATCCTCCCCCTCACCGGTTACTACATCTGGTTGCGACGTGTTTACCAAAGTAGACGTGCCAAAAATCCTCACGCAAATAATTGAGTGTGAGGATAATGAATTGTTTTTTCGAGAATAGAGAACAAAATTCCCAAAGGCATCACCCCATCTTTCCCGTGAGGTAGGCGCGGGTGCGCTCGTCGGTGGGGTTAGAGAACATGGTGGCGGTGTCGCCATACTCGACCAGTTCGCCCAGGTACATGAACATCGACTTGGAGGAGATGCGCATGGCCTGTCCCATGTTGTGGGTGACGATGAGGATGGTGACCTCGCGCTGCAGTTCCTGCATCAGCTCCTCGATGTGGGCGGTGGCGATGGGGTCGAGGGCCGAGGTAGGCTCGTCCATGAGCAACACGTCGGGCTTCATGGCCAGGGCGCGGGCGATGCAGAGGCGCTGTTGCTGTCCGCCCGAGAGGAAGGTGCCCTTCTTGTTGAGCACGTCCTTCACCTCGTTCCACAGGGCTACGCTGCGCAGGCAGCGCTCCACGGTGGCGTCCTTCTCGGTCTTGGCCAGGCGTATGCCGTTGAGCGTGTAGCCCGAGAGTACATTGTCGTAGATGCTCATCGTGGGGAACGGGGCAGGGCGCTGAAACACCATGCCTATGCGGCGGCGCACGTCGATGGGCTCCATCGATAGGATATTCTCTCCGTTGAGCAGGATCTCGCCATCGACACGTATGTTGGGGTAGAGCTCGTGCATCAGGTTGGCGGCACGCAGCAGCGTGCTCTTGCCACAGCCCGAGGGGCCCATGATGGCGGTGATGGTGTTGCGCTCGATGGCTGCCGACACGTACTTCACGGCCATCGTCTGCTTGGTATAGGATACGCAAGTGTTTTTAAACTCGAGGATAGGGATTATTGGTTCCATTTCTTTGCAAGATATTTGATTCTGTTTGGATTTTATTTCGAGTTAGCTGAGAGAGGTTTTTGAGTAGATTTGCCCTCTTGAATCGCAGCAAATAGTGGTCTATTTGCAGGAATCAAGAGAGTAAAGATGGCAAAAAGAATCTCAGATAATCCGAAAAGTACATAACAAAACACATGTCAACGATAAAATTCAAACAGAATCTTAGATAACAGGTTAAGTGACAATACGAATAGCAGGAGGAAGAGCGATGCGCCCCAGATGAGTTCCTGCAGATTGGGATCGTTGAAGAACTCCCAGATGAGCAGCGGCACGGCCGAGATGGGCTTGTCTATCGACCAGCGGATGAACGAGCAGCCGAGGGCGGTGAACATGAGTGGGGCGGTCTCGCCAATGACGCGTGAGATGGCGAGTAACACACCGGTGAAGATGCCTCCGAAGGCTGCAGGGAGCTGCACGCGGAGCATCACGCGGGCGCGGTTGCCACCGAGGGCAAGGCCAGCCTCCTTGAGCGAGGCGGGGAGTATCTTGAGGGTCTCCTCGGTGGAGCGGATGATGAGCGGCAGCATCATGATGCATAGCGCCACGCTGCCCGCAATGGCCGAGTAGCCCTTCATGGGCACTACTACCCAGATGTAGGTGATGATGCCGATGATGACCGATGGCGTGCCCTGCAACAGGTCGGTAAGGTAGCTCACCACCTGTGCAAAGCGGCGTTTGCTGTTCTCGGCCAGGTAGGCACCGCAGAGGATACCCACGGGCACAGCTACCACGACAGCCATGCCGAGCATGATTATAGTGCCGATGATGCCGTTGGCGATGCCGCCAGGGATGGGCTCTCCGGCCTTGATGGCTTTCATTGCCTTATAGGCTGTGGGCGTTGGCTCGGTGAAGAACGACCACGACAACTGGTCGTAGCCACGCAGCAGCACCTCGCCAAGGATGGCGATGAGGGGTACGGCTGTGAGCGCTGCTAAGAGGCATACACCCCACAGCAGGGCTTTGTCTTTTATTAAGCGATGTTTGGTATTTACTTTCATAAGCAATTTTTGGGGGGGAGTTAAAAGGTGTTTCTTTTGGTTTGGAGTTTTACCCCCTCCGCTCCATTACGCCTTGCTTCATTTCGCTCCCTATCGGGTCCTCCGTCGCACAGGGCACTGTGCTCTCCTCACTCGGCACGGCTTGCCATTCAGGCAACCCTCTAAAGGCCTCGTTACGCCCCCTTAAAGGGCGACAGTTCTTTTTTGATTACTATCTTCGCACGCATTGACTATCTGAAAGCACTGTCCTGCACTCTCCCTCTTTAAGGGGGAGTCCCCGTAGGGGAAGGGGGTAACAGGGACGAGCGTAGAGAGCGAAGCGACGGAGCGGAGGGGGTAACCGTTATTCATAGTCGAAACAATTGGCCTTTATCTCCTTTTTACTCCCTTTATCTCCATTAAAACAATTAAACTATTCTTGCGCGTTTAATCATTACCTTACCTATCAGATTGATTATTGCCGTGATGAGAAACAACACCAGTCCGATGGCAATGAGCGATGAGAGGCGCAGCCCGTCGGCCTCGCCAAACTGGTTGGCGATGATGGAAGCCATCGAGTTGCCCGTAGAGGTGATAGACTCGGGGATGTTGTTGGTGTTGCCAATGAGCATCGTCACGGTCATCGTCTCGCCCAAGGCACGCCCTATGGCCAGGATGTATGAGGAGAAGATACCCGACCCTGCCACGGGGAATACCACCCGACGTATCACCTCGGCACGCGTAGCTCCCAGGCTATAGGCACCCTCCTTCAGATCGTTCGGCACCATCTTGATGAACTCGGCGCTGAGCGAGGCTGCGTAGGGCACTATCATGATGGCCAGCACGAGCGAGGCCGTGAGTACGCCCGAGCCTTGTGGCGAGATGCCGAGCTCCATGATCAGCGGACGCAGTGTATAGAATCCCCACAGGCCATAAATGATGCTGGGGATACCGGCCAGCAGGTCGGTGACAGTGGCGAGCACGGAGGCCACCTTGGTGCCCTTGAAATACTCACCCACAAACAGCGCTACGGGGAGCGAGAAGGGGATGCAGAAGAGGAGCGCCAGCGCGGTGGTCATCAGTGTGCCCGTGATGAAGGGCAGTGCACCGTACTGCTCGGCTCCCTCGGTGTAGCTCCACTCCGAGGAGGTGAGGAACTTCAGGAACCCGAAATGCTCGAAGGCTGCGTATGCATCGGTGACGAGGGCATACACTACACCACCACATACGATGGGCACTGCCAGTGCGGCGGCAAATAATAGGAATCTGTAGAGTTTATCGTTCATAGTGAGCTATGTTTTGTTACCCCCTCCGCTCCATTACGCCCAGCTTCATTTCGCTCCCTATCGGGTCCTCCGTCGCACAGGGCACTGTGCTCTCCTCACTCGGCACGGCTTGCCATTCAGGCAACCCTCTAAAGGCCTCGTTACGCCCCCTTAAAGGGCGACAGTTCTTTTTAGTTAGCTTGTTCGTGATGTAACTATTCAAGAAGCACTGTCGCCCTTTAAGGGGGACGAGTGCAGCGTAGTGAATACGAAGCGAAACGGAGGGGGTAATAACTTGATCTTTAATTAAGGATTTCCACCCCATCATACGTCACCGCCCTCAGATTGGCCAGGCTCAGCTCCTTCGCCTTGGCTGGCAGTGGTGCATAGTGCACCTCTGAGGTGATATGCTGCGCCTCGTCGGAGAGGATATACTTCAGCAGGTCGAGTGTGGCCATGGCCTGTGCCTTGCTGCGGTCGGCATAGTGCTGTTCCTTGTAGATAATCATCCAGGTGAAGGTAGAGATAGGATAGGCCCCAGCAGCATCGGCATTGGTGATGGAGCAGCGTGTGTCGGCAGGGATGGTGCCCGATGCTGCTGCAGAGATGCTTGCTGCGGTGGGTGTCACGAACTCGCCACGCTGATTCTGCAAAGTAGCGTAGGGGATCTTCTGCGCGAAGGCATACTCCGAGCCCACGTAGCCGATGGCGTTCTTCGTCTGCTTCACCACGCCAGCCACGCCGGGGTTACCCTTGGCAGCTTGTCCCACAGGGAAGTTCACCGACTTGCCGGCACCGAACTTCTCCTTCCACATCGGACTCACCTTGGTCAGATAGTCGGTAAACACGAAGGTGGTACCCGAGCCGTCGGAGCGGAACACGGGGATGATAGCCTCGGCAGGGAGGGTTACGCCCGGGTTGAGCGCTGCGATGCGCTCATCGTTCCACATCTTCACCTCTCCGGCAAAGATATCGGCGATGAGTTCGCCCGAGAGGTTCAGGCTGTTCACTCCATCCAGGTTATAGGCCAGCACCACGGCTCCCATGCAAGTGGGCACGTGTATCACGGCATCCATCTCGGTCATCTCCTTGTCGGTGAGGAAGGCATCGCTACCTGCAAAGTCCACAATCTTGTCGCGCAGGTTGCGCACGCCACCGCCCGAGCCTATACCACCATAGGCCACTACATCGCCGTTCACTTCGGCAAAATGCTCGAACACCACATTGTAGAAGGGTAGGGGGAAGGTAGCACCTGCGCCCGAGAGTTCTTGTGCCTTGCGACCACTATCCTTGCTTGCACCAGCACCGCAAGATACCACGGCAAGAGCAAGAACTAAAGTCATTACGGTAGAAAAAATCTTTTTCATAATTGATGTGTTTGATTCTAATTTAACAATTCTTTTTTAGAAAGGGTTTTATACCCCCTCCGCTTCGCTCCGTATTTACTCCGCTACGCTCGTCCCCCTTAAAGGGCGACAGTTCTTTCTGGTTAGTTTGTTCGCGTGATAAATCTATCTGAGAAGCACTGTCCCTCTTTAAGGGGGACGAGCGGAATGGAGCTTTGCGGAATGCAGCGGAGGGGGTAACTAATTTTTAATTTTCAATTAATCAAAGTCCAAAGTAGCAACTCACATACCCCACATACGTATCCTTGCCAGTGGCGTGGTCGAGTTGCATACGCACGTTGGGAGCAATCTTGACATATTTACCCACCTTGAACTGAGCACCCACGATGGCGGCAGCACTGGTAGCGGTGCTGCCCGCAAACAGATCATCCCAGCGGGCATATACGGCAACCTCGTCCGAGATATTTCCCGTAGCATACACCGAGTAGCCGTTCTGTTCGTTGCCTGCCTTGTCCATATAGTTATACTCGGCACCTACGGAGAAGGCCTTCGCCTTGTAGCCTACGAAGGCGGCCGCGTTCCATTGGTCGGCATCAGCAGCGGAAGCATCATCGTTCAGTCCACCATAGAGGCGCACCTGGAGTCCCTTGACAGGAGTCAGCGTAGCACCCACGCCATAGCAGAGCCCTTTGCCCATCTGCACCTTCTTGTAACCCTCGCCGTTGACGATGATAGCGTCGGCCGAGAACCAGTCGGCAGCTTTGTACGCAGCCGAGATACCGAGGTCGGCACTGCTGCCAAACTTGTAGAGGTCCTGGAACGACTTCATCACGTAGCGGTAGCCCCAAAACTTCTCCTGGAAGTTGAACTGCGTGGTCGAGATAAGACCGCCGTTCAAGGTCCATCGTCCCTGCTTCCACTGCACCAAAGCATTTTTGATATAGGCCAGGCGCTGGTAGTCCGACACGGCGCTCGACTGCCCCACGTCCATCACGCCCTTCACCGTCAAGCCACCATCGAGCTTGTATTCATAGCCCAGGTAAGCACGCTCCAGCTCGAAGCCCAGGCTCTCGGCATCCTTGCCGAAGTCCGCATTGAAGTTGCTGAACACCTGCACGATGGCCTTACCCTTCGGCTCGGCATCCTTTGTCTCCTGTGCCTGTGCATTCATTCCTAAGCAAACGGCCATGCCAGCCACAATAAATCCAATCTTTCTCATAATTTCTTTTTTTTTGTTTTTTACTAAATACTTTTTCTCTATCTGATCAGATTACGTTGTCTTTCTTTTTGACGCTGCGAAGGTACTGCCCAAATGTTTCATAAATATTTCAATCCCGTTAAGAATCTGTTTGGATTTTACCGTTAATAAGTTTAAGGAGATACTTTCGCCTTTTTAACTAAGGTGTCGGTCACGGGGATGTTCAGCCTTCGGCATTCTTTGGTGCCGATAAACCAGATGCCGTAGCATCCGACGCTTTCACACAGCGTCGGCCCCCGCTTCCTTAGTATAGTGATTCGGAAATCCGATGAGACGTAAAGTTTTTCAGTCAATGGAGGTTGATTATTCGTCGTTTATTCGTACTTTTGTACCACAAACCAAGATAACTGCACCGATATGGGTTACGAAAGCTTCATACTTACCGTCAACTCCTCGAGCATCATCATCTTGTTGGTGATGGCGATTGTCCTGCTCATTGCCACCCGTTTCCGTGGCGAGAACGCCTATGCGGCCACCATCATCGTGGTGCCTAACGTGCCGGTGTATCTTTACAACATGAGCCGCATGTTGGGATGGCACAGTGTGTCGCTTTTCATGTTTCCCATCGGTATCACGGTCAACACGCTGCTGATGCCGCTGCTGTGGCTCTTTGCCAAGAGGAGTTTCGACACCTCGTTCCGGCTCAGGCCCGTCCACCTGCTCCATCTGTTGCCAACCCTGCTGATGCTGGTGCTGACCCTCACGATGTCGCCCGGGGAACGCATGGAGACCATCCTCCACGAGACGATGGGCGACGACACGTGGATAGGCGATGTCAACACCATTATCGTCTTCGTGCAGATGGTGGGCTACTTCACGGCCATCTTCCGCTTTCTCCACCGCACGAAGAAGACCATCGGTGACACCATGTCGGATGCCGAGTGGGTACAGAAGGAGTGGATTGTCGTGTTCGAATACCTCTTTGCCGCCCTGTTTGTGATTGTGATGGTGTGCTATGCCATCTGGCCGCGCACCGATGCTTGGCTCATCCAGATACTGAACGTGGTGGCCATGTTCTATCTCGTGTACAACAGCATCGCCCATCCTGCGATACCGATGATACAGGCAGAGGAGCCGATGAGGGAGGAGTCCGCCGAAGCCGCCGACAGAGAGAGCGGAACTGCCGCTTCCCCGATGAGCGACGAGCAGATGAGGGAGGTATGCGACCGTGCCTCACGCTATATGCTTGAATCGGGAGCCTACCTGCGTCCCGACATCTCGCTGGCACTCTTCGCCAAGGAGGTGAACATCCCTCAGCGGACCCTCTCGCGTGCCATCAACGGCTGTCTGGGGTGCAACTTCTTCGAGTTTGTCAACCGCATGCGCATCGAGGAGGCCAAGCGCCGCCTGTGCGAGCTCAACTCGTCGGACTTCAACATCGAGAGCATCTACACCGACTGCGGCTTCCGCTCCCGCTCCACATTCTACATGGTGTTCAAGAAAATGACGGGGGAAACCCCTGCCAAATGGTTAGAGGAACAACAAGAATAGGACAGAGAGGGGATGATGAGCACCGAAATCAGTCCAATCATCCGATTCTTGTACTCCAAACTGCCCTAAAAAGCCCCTTCATCGGGGCTTTTTTCGTTCCTTTGCACTATAATGAAAAAGACAGCAACGGACAAAAAGAGTCCGCACGTTCCTTGATTTCAGAATTATTTGCTTACCTTTGCGGTTGCTTACCGAAGGGTAGCATAGATTTTATTTATTGGGAAGTGTGATGCTTCATTCTCAGAAAGCGAATCTGGTAAATTTACAGGACGAGAAGAAGCCGACTCTTCACGCAGATTGTTGTTATATACCGGCCTGTAGGGCATGTCGTATATATCTGCTGCGTGATCCGTTGCTTGCTTTTAGTCCGAGGGTTTTACCAGAGCCTGCTTTCTTAAGACAAGCGTATGGGTCACGCTTTTGTATATATATGGATATATAGACTATGGGATACGACAACCTCGTCTTGACCGTCAATGCGGTGTCCGTCATCATTCTGCTGATGCTGACCCTGCTCCTTTGCTTTGCCACCCGTTCCCGTGGCGAGAGTAGCTATGCCGCGCTGATTATCGTGCTGTCCACCGTTCCTGCAGCAGCCGGCAACATTTTCCGTAGCTTGGGCCTGCATGAGGCAGCCCTCCTCCTGGCCCCCGTGGCCTTCGCGGCCGACCTAGCGCTGATGCCCCTGCTGTGGTCGCTCGTGCACAGGGCTTTCAATCCCCGCTACCGCTTCACGCCCTGGAGCCTGCTCCATTTCCTTCCCGCCCTGCTGATGCTGGTGCTCTTCGGCGCGAGCATCTCCGCCCTGCCTCCCGAGCAGCGCAACGGTTTCGTCCACCACGCAACGACGGGTGGCGGCACCCGGCTGGGCACTGCACGCATCCTCGTCCTGCTGCTCCAGCTGGTGGGCTACCTCTACGTCATCTTCAGCTACCTCCATAAGGTGAAGCACTATATCCGCGAGCATTACTCCGAGCCCGAGCTGGCCCGCAAGGTGTGGGTACCCCGCTTCGTCACCCTCTTTGCCGCAGTGTTCGTGGCGGTGATCGTGTGCGACAGCTTCTGGCCACACACCGATGCGTGGCTGCTACAGCTGCTCACCGTCATCATCATGGGCTACCTGCTCTATGCCGAGCTGGACACCGCCCTCACCGTCCGCCACCATCCGCTGCCGGCTCCCGAGGAGATGGCCGAGGCGGAGGCTGACTTTATCGCTACGGAGGTGCACACACCACCGCAGGCCGAGGCCGGCAACAGCAAGGCCGACATGGGGCAGCTCGCGCTGTATGCCCGTCAGGTGGCTGAGTATCTCGAATCGTCCGAGGCATATACCAACCCCAACCTCTCGCTCAAGGATGTGGCGAAGGCCACGGGGCTGTCGTCGAAGAACCTGTCGCGGGCCATCAATGCCATCCTTGAGAAGAGCTTCTTCGACCTCGTCAACGGCCTCCGTGTAGAGAAGTCCAAGGGGCTGCTGCTCGCGAAGAAGGAGCGGGGCTATACGCTCGACACTATCGCCGAGGAGTGCGGCTTCAACTCGCGCTTCACCTTCAACGCGGCCTTCAAGCGTGCCACGGGGCTCACCACCTCGGAGTGGCTGAAGAGCACCAAAGCCGTGTAATCCCTCGCTTGATTCTCTTGCTTTCACGCTGCATCTTCTTGTCACGCGAAATGCTTTTTCCCCTTACGCAGAAGACCTTCTCTTGTTTTCTCTCTCACGCGGAATACGCGGAATGCGCGGAAATTCACACGCGCTATCGCTCGTGTGCCATCCGGGTGAAATATTCGGCAGTCATGGCCGACAGGCGTGAGCGCAGCAAACGCCCTCCGCGTCTTCCGCGCTTTCCGCGTGAGACAAAAGAAACAGCGTGCAACAAGAAATCTGCGAGAAGAAAAGCCGTGTAACCCGAGTAATCTGCAGTTGAAAAGTTCGAGGAAATTGTGAGGATTCGCGTCCTGCGAGTCCAAAGTCACGCCATTCCACCGCCTATTTTGTGAGGATTCCGTGCATCCGCACATAATGGGCGGAATTTTCTTTGTGCGCTCACACCATTCCTCCTAACTTCGCCAACGGAAAAACGCAAAAACTCTACGCAGCTATGTTTCGCAGATGGATAGACGAGTCTGAAAGAGACCGATGGGAGAAAGACTTCCAGGACAACTCGGTGATGAGCGTGCGCCAGTGGCTGGCCGCGATGGCCGTGATGATTATCCCGGGAGTGAACGTGGTGATGCTCTTCCTCTGGGCCTTCGCCAGCAAGGAGCTGATGCCCGCCAACAAGGTCAACTGGGCACGCGCCTGTGTCATCCTGCTGGCAATGACGGTGATGGCCATCGCCATCGTCGGAGGGTTCTTGCTGATGGGATGGAAAATACACAACTCATAACAAACTCAAAAACTCATAAACTCAAAAACTTAAAAACTTAAAAACTCATAAACTCAATTATTATTCACCTTTAAATTCTACGATTATGAAAAAGACAGCTAATCTGAAGATTTGGAAGATGATGTCCCTGCTCCTATGCCTTGGGATATTTGTATTCACCTCGTGCGACCCCGAAGCGTGGTTGCCCGATGATGACGACCCCGAAAATGTAGACCCGGGACAGGACGACGACGATCCTCCCGTAGTGGTGGAGGGCGACTGGACCAAGCCCATCAACGAAGCCATCGTGTGGGACGGCAACTTCTCCGTGAAGGGTACCGTCTATGTCAATGCCGAGCTCACCATCAAGCCGGGCTCAATCATCGTGTTCCACGAGGATGCCCGACTCTACGTGCAGAACGAGGGCACCATCAAGGCCGAGGGCACAGCCGAGAAGCCCATCACCTTCAAGGCCCGCGAGAAGGGTGCCGACTGGAAGCACATCTACATCTACAGCAGCGCCGGCAAGAGCAGCAAGTTTGCCTACTGCCACATCAGCGGTGCCGAGACAGGTATTTATGTGTATCAGAACAAGGTATCTATCGACAACTGCGTCGTCAAGGATTGCAGCGTCAATGGCGTGTATCTGAACAACAGTGAGTTCGGCTCATTCACCGGCAACACCATCAGCGACTGCGAGGAGTATCCCTTGGTAATCCCCTTCCTGCAGGCCACTGCCGTGACCTCTGACAATGAAATCAGCGGTATAGGTATTGCCCTGTCGGGTTACCAAGTAGGCAAGAAGAACGGTAAGGTAACTATCCACGAGCAGACTATCCCTTACGTTCTGTGCCATAACGGAAACGAATTCAGAATAGATGACAATGCAGAAGTGACCATCGAACCAGGCGTAACCATAGCTTTCTTGGAGGAAGGTTATATAAGTGTTGGTTATTCTAGCTCAGGCAAACTGACGGCCGTAGGCACTGAAGAGAAGCCTATCACTTTCACCTCCAACAATGTGGAAAAGGATGCTGGTGACTGGGGTGAAATAAGATTCTATGAATATGCATCGAAGTCAAGCGCATTGAAGTATTGTAATTTCGAGTATTCGGGTGCACATGATTACGGTGCAGTGTATCTTTATGATTCCAAAATCGCCATTGAGAATTGTACTATAACGAATAGCAGTAGCTATGGTGTACTTGCCAATTCCAACTCTACTTTCTCTTCATTCAAAGATAATGTGATAGAGGATACAGAACTTTGTCCCGTAAGATGCTCGGCGGCAGCTGCAGGCGTAATTGCTGTCGGCAACCAATTGGGTGAAGCGGGTATTGAAATCAACCACTATGTGCTTACGGAAAAAGTTACTTGGGAAAATCACAATGTCCCTTATACCTTTGCTCAAGGTGCTACTGAGTTCCGTATTGATGGTGGAGGCTCGCTGACAATCGCACCGGGAATTACAGTTCAGTTTGCCGAGAACCATTATATCTCTGTTGGCTACTCTTCTGAGGGTAAACTTGTAGCGCAGGGTACGGCAGAAGAGCCTATTATCTTTACCTCAGCCATGAACGACAAGTATCCCGGCGATTGGGGCAACATCCGCTTCTATGAATATTCAAGTGCCGGTTGTATCCTCGACCACTGCAAGATACTCTATGGTGGCGATGACGGCAACAGCCTCTATCTCTATTACTGCGATGCCAAGGTAACCATACAGAACTGTGAGATTGCCTACTCTGATGGCTACGGTATCTGGGTGAACAATGCAAGCCCGACAATGTCGAACAACACTTACCACGACAACAAGGACGGCAACAAAATTAACGGTACTGAGTACTTGGATTCCGAGATGTAACGCTTGGAATCACAGAACGATTCAGCCATAACCAACTGACCATGAAAAACCGCGAGGGAGGCGTCGGTGCCTCCCTCGTCATTACCGAACCGGCGTTCTTTGAACATGTTGACGACATGGCTTCTCCCTCGCGCAGAGAGGGTTCTGCGAGGAAACGCGCAGCAGTCTCAGCTTGTTTCGGCGAAGTGAGACTGGAGTCTCACCACAGAGAAACTGGAATCTCACCATAGCGAGACCCGAGTCTCAATATGCTGAAACTGGAGTCTCACTACACTGAGACTGGGCAGCGACTGGGGAGCACAAAGATAGTGCGTGTGAACACATTCCGCGCATTCCGCGTCTTCCGCGTGAGAAAAAACACGATAGAACGTCTTCCGCGTGAGACGAAACTCGCGTGAAGACATCTCCCGCAGAACTTCTTCTTTATTTCACGCGGAAAGCGCGGAAGACGCGGAGGGCGTTTGCTACGCTCACGCCTGTCGGCCATGACTGCCGAGTGTTTCCGTCACGGAGTCCACACAAGCGATAGCGCGTGTAAATATTCCGCGCATTCCGCGTATTCCGCGTGAGAAAAAACACGTGAGAAGAATCTTCCGCGAGAGGGAAACACAAGAGAAAAGGAGAAGATGAGAAACATGGAACATACGAAAAAACATTAAAAACAACTACGATATGAAGACAAGATTAGGACTACTCGTCATGGCACTGATGCTGTCGCTCGGCACGGCCGACCTGCACGCCCAGGGCATACTGCGTGAGGTAGGACGCGGCGTGGCACGCAGAGCCGTGAACAGAGCCGAAAGAAAAGTGGTGAACAGAATCAACCAAGAGGTAGACAAGGCCGTGGACAAAGCCGTGGACAAAGCCATGGACAAGGCCATCGACAAGGCCGAGAAGAAGGTGCAGGCCGCGGCCGACACGTTGGCCCAAGCCGCCGAAGAGGCTGCCGTGGCCTTCGATGACGCCTCGCTCAGCATCGACCTCGACGACGAGCCCGAGGCATCGGCTCCCAAGGGCATCAGCCCCGAGGTGAAGGCACGGTTCGCCGCCCGCCCCTCGGGAGGCAAGCCCTTCTACCCCATGAAGGAGGGCATGGTGCTGACCTACGCCAGCAAGGCGACCAAAGGCGAGACCGACTCGTACTCGCGGATGACCATCACGAAGATTGACTGGAAGGACGAGAACAACTACACCGTAGAGACCTCGACCGAACTGCTCGATGCCGAGCGCAACGTCTTGAGCACCGCGCCCCTCACGGCCGGCGTCATCGTGGAGGACGGCATCGTGAGCTTCGACCCCACGAGCATGGCCGGCCTGCTGACCGAGGGCATGCAGGTGAGCGGCGACAACTTCTACCTGCCGGACAACATCGAGGTGGGCGACCAGCTGCCCGACTACAAGGTCGTGGTCACCGTCGGCGGACTGAAGACCACCTCGGACAACACCTCCATCAAGGTCACCGGCAAGGAGACACTCACCGTGAGCGGACACGCCATCGACTGCTACATCATCGAGAGCAGCGTATCGGCCAAGGCCATCGGCATCAAGAGCGAGATGAAGCAGAAGGTATGGTATGGCCGCGGCATAGGCCAGGTCAAGACCGAGGGTTACAGCAAGAAAGGCAAGCTCATGAGCGTGAATGAGCTGGTGGAGGTGACGGGGATGTAATATAGAATCATTTATTTGATCATTAAAAACACATCGTATGATGAGAAGAAAACTTTTTCCGTTTCTGGTCTTGCTCTTGTATGCATCGTCGGTCTTTTCCCAAGATTCGCCTTTGGAAGCGGTGTACAGTTTCGTGGTGTGGCTCCACGATGGCGGGCGGGTATCGTTTCCGTTGGACTCCCGTCCCGTGGTGACTCACCGTGAGGGCGTTCTTGTCGTGTCTGCCAATGATTCTGAGGTAAAATACTTGCACTCGGCCGTACGCAAGTTCACCATCGAGGAGGTAGAGGGGGGGGCCGACCCTACTCCCGAACCTGAGCCTGAACCAGCTCCCGAACTCTATTTCGTAGCGTGGTTTCACAGTGGTGCCCGCATCAGTTTCCCTTTCTCGGAGCGTCCGCGCCTAACCTACTCGGATGGCGACATCATAGTCACCACCGATGAGGATGAGTTGCGCTATGCCCATGCCGATGTCCGCAAGTTCACGCTCGCCGCCGAGGACATCTCACAGGGTGAGACCACCGGTATTGCAGCCTTCGGTCGTGAATCCCAGTGGCATTGTCAGGGCGATGTGATGGTGTTCTCTTCCTTCACTCCCGGTGAGGGTGTAGCCATCTACGATGCTTCAGGCCGCTTGTTGCAGCAGCATGCCGTCGCCTCGGATGGAACCCTGCAAATTCCTTTGCACTCGTTTGCCAAAGGCGTGTATATTGTAAAAACAGAGAGTATAACCTATAAATTCATGAAGAAATGAGAAAGAGTATTTTTATGAGATTGTGCCTGTGCTTGTCCGTGGCACTGTTTGAGTTGCCCTTGATGGCCCAAGGTGTAGTGGTGTACAAGACCGATGGTACACAAGTAAAGTTCGCCTACGAGGAGATTGACAGTATCGTGACCTACAATGTGGATGCAGATGTGGATGATCCCGTGATTTCTCCCACTGATTCCAGAGCCATCGACCTCGGTCTGAGTGTAAAGTGGGCAAGTTGTAACGTGGGTGCTGAGTCTCCCGAGGAATATGGTGACTATTTCGCTTGGGGCGAAACAAAAACGAAGTCAGACTATACCTCTGATAACAGTGACACCTACGGCTTGGCCACTTCGGACTTGGAATCTCAGGGCATCATCGGCTCTGACGGCAACTTGACAACTAAGTACGATGCCGCAGCAGTGAATTGGGGTGGCAATTGGCGTATGCCTACAAAGGAAGAATTAGACGAACTCATCAACAATTGTACTTGGAGCTGGACCACCCAAAACGATATCAATGGTTATAAGGTTACCGGCCCCAACGGTAACTCCATCTTCCTACCTGCCGCTGGCTATCTCCGCGGTACGTCGCTCATCAGTGGAACCTCCATCGGCTTCTATTGGTCTGCTAAGCCCTACAGCGATAACAGGTACGCGCGCTACCTCTACTTCGATTCAGGCTATCGTGAGACCAGTGGCGGCACTCGTAGCGATGGTTTCACAGTGCGCCCTGTCACAAAATAATGCCATTCAGTAAGCGCAACACAAGCCTCTTCGAACTTGTAGCCAAGGCGTTTGAGTTCGAGTGTTGCGCCAATCCTATACATCACCTCAATAGCGAGGATAAACACGTGGAATACCGTGGGGCCTTGGTTTCTATTTACTCATCGAGGCCCCATGTCCCGTGGTAGTCCTTGCAGGGGGTCTTATCCCCGAATGAGGTTCATGAACTCTTCGCGGGTCTTGGCCTGATTGAAGGCACCGGTAAAGTCGGATGTGGTGGTGATGGAGTTCTGCTTCTCGATGCCGCGGCATAGGCCAGGTCAAGACCGAGGGTTACAGCAAGAAAGGCAAGCTCATGAGCGTGAATGAGCTGGTGGAGGTCACGGGACTTTGAGGATTGGCCTTTTCTCCCGCTTGTCCATCCTGAACGAATGTGAAGGATCTCGCACTGGGACTTGGCAGGAAATACGGCGAGAGACATTGCGAGATGCTTCGCTTTGCTCAGCATGACAAGTTCCTGTACCAAACAGACAAACGAAAACAACATAATAACACCATATTGTAAAACTTAAAAAACATTAAAGACATGAAAAAGACACTATTCGCAATTGCATTGGCAATGATTGCTACCGCAGGTAGCGCACAAGTATTTGTAGGTGGCGGCCTCGGCCTCAGCTCATCGAAGTACAAGGATGCCGACCACAGCAGCACCAGCTTCAACCTCAGCCCCGAGGCAGGCTACGTGTTGGACGACGTGTGGAGCTTCGGCCTGCCCATCAGCCTCGACTTCAGCAAGACAGCCACGGACAAGGCTTGGGACCGCGAGGGAACCACCACGTGGAGCATCGCCCCATACGCCCGCTACACCTTCTTCAAGAGCGGCATCATCTCCTGCTTCGTTGACGGCATCCTCGGCTTCTCGGGCGTGACCGACAGCGACACCAACGTATCGCTCGCCGTGGCTCCCGGCATAGCCGTGAGCGTGACCGACAACATCAGCCTCGTCACCCGCCTCGGCTCGCTCGGTTGGAACAACCAGTACGGCAACGGCAGCTACATCGGCCTCAATGCCAACGCCACCATCAGCTCCCTGGCCGTGTACTACACATTCTGAGCAGGCAGGAAACCACAAGGAGGGAGTCAAAAGGCAAATCATTCCCTTTCTCATCCTTTTTTAGTACTGATTAATAGCGATTTATTTCGCCTGCGAAGGTATATGGCCAATGTTTCATACGTATTTCAATCCCATTAAGAAGTCGTTTGAATTTTGTTACGCCTTTTCAGTCAAGGTGTCGGTGGTTGTATATAATCTGCTGATAAATATGGCATCTCCCACCGACACCTTAGCCTAAAACAGGGAAACACTATTTTGTCAACGTTATCGTTGAAAAGCCACGCTCTCTATTCATTATATAACAACTCCCGACTTCGTTGTTGAATTGAGGTCGGGAGTAGTTGTTTTATTGTGCATCAAGTCTTTTCGTTCATACAGAACTTTCAAGAAAGGGAAAGAATCAGCTTATCTTAAGTTTCTGCGCCTATTTCATACAAGAACTCGGGTGCAAGGTCTGCACCGTTAGCCCACTCTATAGTTACGGGAGTCAATGCATATTGGATAAATAGCTTTTTATCCAATAATTCCCCAAAGACCTCACCTGTCAGGTGGGGCTGAAGGTCTACAATCTTCTTTTTGCCATCATTGAAAGTCAAGGCCAATTCATATCCCTTGATATAGTCCACATCGATAACTTTCAGCATAGTCTTATTATTTATGATTGCTCTGCAAATATAATTAATAAATAAAATAACAACAAATATCCCTCGAAAAAATCAGCACAAAGATTACTGTTTCGTCATCGTTTTCGTACAACCAAAGGCAGTTTCCTCAACCTGCAGCTTTGCATTGTCCCTCTTTAAGGGGGACGAGCGAAACGATAGTGGAGCGGGTGGGGGTAACAGTTTTCGTTGCAATCTCCGATTGCCTTAAAATAATTCATAATTCATAATTTAGAATTCAGAATTAATATCTATCTTTGCAATGTATGAATGTAGATAGACTCATAAAACGTTATTTCTCAGACACTGACCGGCAACAAATGATTGAGGTCTTTGATCACGATACGATATATGGTACTTACCGCGATATCGTAGCGTTGCTCAATAGTTACCCCGATGTCGAGGTCAGTGTGTTGCAGGCGTTGAGTTACTGCTTCTACGAGGTGTTGGACAATGTATTGACCCATTCGGAACGTAAGTGTGGAACAGCTATCATGCGATATGTACCCGAAGCCAACAAAATTCAGATACTCGTGGCAGACGACGGCATAGGCGTAGCCGACTCATTGCGTACGAACCCCCAATATGCCGACATCTCCGAAACGGATGCTGTTCGTCACTGCATTGACGATGGAGTCACTGACGGCAAGGGGATGGGATTTGGATTGTATTCCACTTCACGGCTCATCAAGAATGTTGGTATCACACTAGAGATACACTCGGGTAGCAGCAAGTTGCTCTACGATGGAGTGAACATCCGCATGGAAGATGCGTTGAAATGGCAAGGGACCATTGTCTACTTTGAACTATACTCCAATAAAGAGATTGATCCCAATGATGTAGTAGACAACCGTACCGATTGCGAGAGCCAATTCAACGAAGAGTTTTGTGGAGAAGACGAATTGGATAACCTTTGGTAAAGATAGGACATATTATGGTAACATTCAAGTTTAGAGAATTGGGCGAGGCGCTTGGCACCAGACAACTGGGTGCACAAGCCCGTGAACGCTTGTTGCCGCTCATAGAGAACAATGACAAGGTTGTACTTGACTTTGAGGG
>JAZPZS010000048.1:0-2600 GCA_045544835.1 Bacteroidaceae bacterium
TCGAAGTGCTTGTTGTAGGTCTTGAAGTCGGGATAGCGCTTCTCATAGTCCTTGCGGTAGCGGTCTATGACAGCGAGGTTGGTGTTCACGATAACGCCCTTGGCCGTCAGCTCACGGTGATACTTGGTGTATGTCAGCGTATCGAGCGGCACGAAGTAGTCGGGCATGATGCCACCGCCACCATATACGGTGCGTGCCAACTGCTTGGTCTGATACTTGAGCGAGTCGGGGAAGTGTATGCTGTCGGCATGCATCAGCTCACCCTTGTTGAAGCGGTCCACCAAGTCCTTGCGGTAGTCGATGTCCTCGCCGTAAGGCTTCTGTATACAACGCCCCGAGGGAGTGTGGTAGCGAGCCACCGTGAGGCGTATGAGCGAACCGTCGGGCAGGGGGATGGGACGTTGCACGAGTCCCTTGCCAAACGAGCGGCGACCCACAACGACACCTCTGTCCCAATCCTGTACGGCACCGGTGACAATCTCCGAGGCCGAAGCAGAATACTCGTCGATGAGCACCACGAGGCGTCCCTCGCAGAACTGGCCCTTACCCTCGGCATTGAACTCCGAGCGAGGCGAGCTGTTGCCTTCAGTGTATACAATCTGCTGGCCAGGCTGCAAGAAGTCGCTTGCCATATCCACGGCAGCCTTCAGGTAACCTCCTCCGTTGCCCTGTAGGTCAAGGATGAGGTGCTGCATCTTCTGCTCCTTCAGTGTAGCCAGCGCATCGCTGAACTCCTTGTGTGTAGTGGCACCGAAACTGCTTATTTTGATGTAGCCTACCTTGGGAGCAATCATATAGGCAGCGTCGAGCGTGTGCACGGGAATCTTGTCGCGTGTCACGCGGAAGGTCAGCTTCTCATCATATCCACGGCGCACGATACCCAGCTCCACCACCGAGCCCTTGGGGCCACGCAGGCGTTTCATGATTTCGTCGCGTGCCATCTTCACTCCGGCTATAGCCGTGTCGTTCACCGTCACGATGCGGTCGCCCGGCAGTATGCCCACCTTCTCCGAGGGACCCTTGCTCACGGTTTGGATGACGAAGAGCGTGTCATCGGCCATGTTGAACTGCACGCCAATGCCCTCGAAGTTACCTTGCAACGGCTCGTTCATCTTCTCTACCTCCTTGGCGGTGAGGTACGTAGAGTGTGGGTCCAGTTCCTTAAGCATGGCACGTATGGCAGCCTCCACCACCTTCTCCTCATCGGGTTCGTCCACATAGAGGTTAGCGATAGCACTATGGGCAAGCACTAACTTGCGCACCTGTTCCATATCGGCATTATTGGTCTGTGCTACACCAACCACGGTGCAAAGCATAAGGGCGATAATAGGTAATAAACGCTTCATTTGAGTTGTGAGTTATGATTTATGAGTTTGAATCGACAAAATTAGTGCAAGCCGAGAGAAATGCCAAATCTCAACGAACGAAAACAGAGAAAATGCTTGTATTTTCTTTGTTGAGAGAGGCAGAGATTCAATAAAGTTAAATTTATTTGGGCATTTCTTGGACTATCCAAGCGCAAGCATTCCGAGGCGCAGCCTAATTTCTTCTTAGCAAGCAAAGATAAAATTAGTGCAAGCCGAAAGAAACAGAAGGAAAGGGAGATGTACAGTTTTAGTAGCATAACACCCAGTATACCATAGGTATTACAGCAAAAATAAGTACAGTTTATGGATAGTTTATGTACAGTTTATGGGGAGTTTTTCCTTGCTCCTTACATCCTGTCCGCTATAGTGAGCAGGGTGTTCGGCTCTCGGCGTTGTCCCGCCGAGTCATGCAAGTTCACACATGCACTCAGCAATCACATTCATGGCCACAAACCGATAGCGTTGCGTGTCGTGAGGTATATCTCCCGTCTTGGCAATCACTCGCGCCGCGAAATCTTGCCGCTCCAGCAGCGCGGAACTCGGCTCCACCAGTAGCAGCTTGCCAGCAGCACAAGCCTCAAAATAGACTCCCTGCGGCTTGAAGTAGCGGTAGTGAGGACTCTCGGGCGACGGGAAGCCCCGTTCAAGAAGGATAACGATGGGAAAGCCAGCCTCACGGAGTGCCCTGGAGATCAGTTTCTCGCCCTCGGAGATGGCTGCGGTGACATGCACCATGCCATTGGCTGCTTCGGCCAGGCACTCCTCCTTACGGGCAGCTATCTGCTCGCTTGTCAGCCTTCGGGAGCATTGCAGCACTTGCCGCTGGGGATAGTCGGCAAGAAACATATTGCCCAGTGTAACGCAAGGGATACCGCCAATAGTCACATTCTGCCTGATACGAAACAGGTCCCGATGAGCACGCTTCAATGCCAAGCGACGAGGGTTGTCCTTGATGTATCGCACCATGTGGGCGAGCTGGTTCTTCCCTGTCAGTATGCGGTCGTGGTACTCCTTGGCGAAGAGGCAGAGCCCCTTACTCTCGGGAATAGCCGAGAGTGCCCGACAAGCATCGTCGCACTGCAGCTTGAACCAGCGCACATACTGGCCCAGATGCTTGGGCAGTCTGTCATGGATGCGCAAGAGGATGTGTATGTGGTCGGGCATGATTACATAATTGTAGATTTCTATTGACGATGCTCCTATGTAGGAGGGTATGCGCTCTATCTCTTCCGC
>JAZPZS010000049.1:0-18655 GCA_045544835.1 Bacteroidaceae bacterium
AGGCTCGCAAGTTGGAGAATCGTACCGATATCACCCTTGCTGCCCTTTGGAATTCGATGCTCAGGAGTATGCTCCGGCAACCTTGACAGACGACTTTGAGTCGTGGTACCAGGAGGCACTCGAGCGCAGCCCCGATATGGCCCTGGCACGCGAGGGACGTGAGGTGCGCCGTAGCGAACTGTCCTTGTCCAAGACGATGCACTTGCCCACACTATCAGCTACCTATATCAATGAGCGTCATCGTACAGGTGAACGTTCACAGGGCTTTACCGTAGGCATGAATCTTCCCCTCTGGGCCAACAAGAACCGTGTGCGCTCGGCACGCACGGCACTCAGTGCAGCCGAAGCCCGTGAGGCCGATGCCGAGTTGCAGCTGCGTAGCCAACTGCTGGAGGGGTATGAGCGCGTGCGAGGACTGCAACATACAGCCGACCTCTATCGCCGTGCACTCGCCGAGGCCAACAACAGTGAGATGCTGGCTCGCGCTATGGACGAGGGCTTCATCTCCGTGCTTGAGTATCTGCAGGGCATAGAGCTCTATTACGACTACCTCGACCGTAGCCTCAATGCCGACGTGAGTATCATCGCGCGCTTGCCGAGCTCGAAGCTTGGAGACTGTAGCTCGTGGCATTGCCGTATTATTCTCCACTGTTCTATCCTTGACGCAAGGATGTTACGAAACGAAATGCCGATGTGTCGCCCATCGCAGGTATCATTGTCAGTATTAGATACTTGATGGCGACACATCTTCGTATCTACAGGTGAGCAAAGTTCATAAATCGGTTGGCATTGGCAAAGGGGAAGTTCTCAAAACACAAATAATCAATGATTAGTCACAAAGAACTCTACAAAAACCTATACTGCGTTTTCCCTGTTTTTTAGCCAGGGAAAACGCATTATAATTTCATTAATCATTACAACTTATTACTTTCAGATAATCAGAATTTTGTCTCACACAGATCTCACGAATCTCACGAAGAACGCATCATTACACTCGCGTTTGCCATCCGGCTGAAAACACTCGGCGAAGCCGACAAGCTGCGAGCCTTCTGCGATGCAGCCTCTGTGAGATTTGTGAGATCTGTGTGAAATCAAATATTTGCGAGAGAAGAACCTATTGGACATAGATTATTAAGACATCATTTTAGAGCGATGGTGGCGAGCATATGCGCGTATGCTCGCCGTCAATCAATAAAAAACCTAGTCTTTCTCATCTTGATGCTAAAAGGGAAGAGCCTTATGAATTGTTAAAATTCAGTAGAAGGCTCACGTTTCTCTCGCTAAAAGTTGTACAGTTTAATTAAAGGAAGTAAATTTGCTATAATTTCGCTTGTGCGCTGCGCGCATATACGTACGTATGCGAAGTAAGAAGCGGCAAACAAGAGGAATTACAAACAACAACGATAACCGCAAATGAACCGAATGGCAAGACGACTTTTTCTGATGTTGCTGCTCATCGTAGGAGCAGCGGACATCATAGCGCAGTCGTCTGTCAAACATGGCCGACAGAAGAGCCTGATGGGCATCGAGGTGCATTTCCGATGGGACGACTCGCGGCTCGACCTCGGCTACATGGGCAATGAGCGCACCTTCGAGCGGTTTGCCGAGGTTATCGACTCCATTGGTCTCCACATGATTGACTCCGTAGTCATCGTGTCGCAATCATCGCCCGAAGGTACCTACGAACATAACAGACGACTCTCGCAGCGCCGTGCCGCTACCATGCGCCGTGCCATCGAGTCGCGTCATCCCGAGCTGATAGGCCGCCTCCACGTGCACCCCGACGGCGAGTCGTGGCAACGCCTGCGCGAATATGTGGTTAACGACACGCAAATGAAGCAGAGCACCATAGAACAGGTGCTTCGCGTCATCGACGCCGATGTGAACATAGGCACCAAGAAGTGGCGCATGGAGCAGCTCCCTGTCTACCGTTACCTCTACCGAACCTACTACCCACGTATCCGTAACTCGGTGTTCTGTATCATCTACTTCGACATTCCCGCCCCTGTTGCCGGTATCGAAGAACCTAAGTATTGGGTAGAACTGCCTGTTTTCCTGGAGGAAAGTGTCCCGATTCAATATACCCCAAAAGAGCCTGCACTGAGCATCAAGACCAACCTGCTCGCCGATGCCTTCTTCGTGCCGGGATGGAGCTGGGCACCCGTGCTCAATGTGGCTTTGGAGTGGTATCCGCGCCATTCGTCCTGGACCGTGATGGGCGAATATTCGTTCCCGTGGTGGGATCGCGACCCTACACATCACTACCTACAGATGCTCAACTGGCATTTGGAGGCACGCCACTACTATACATATACCCATCGTCATGTGGGCTGGTATGCCGCGCCGTATGTCCACTACAACCTCTACGACTTCAGCTTCAATGCAGAGGATGCCTGGCAGGGCGAAGGTGTTGGAGCAGGATTGAGCGTAGGCTACACCACCTATCTTGACAATAGCCGACGCTGGAAGATAGAGTGTTTCCTGCGCATGGGATATTATGAAACCCGTTATGACCCCTACCATGCCGGCGACCCCTATAAGGGTAAGTACTACTACGACTGGGAGGGCGATGTGGAGGACTTCATCCGCCGCAACCACCGTCTGCGTTGGTTTGGCCCTACGGGAGTCGGCATCAGCGTGAGTTATGATCTCCTCTATCGTCCTGAGCGTAGGGGGATGCCAATGTCGTTCAAAGATTACTTTACACCGTGAGACGAACTGGCCGACATATAACCCCTATCGTAGCGTTGATGATGATAATACTCAGCACCGCCATCTCATGTCATCGCAAACCCCTCTACCTGGCACAGCGTGGCAATGTGTCGCTCACTACGGCAGTGTTTGACATACACCTCGATTTCCTATGGGGCGAACACTGGAAGGACGATCTCCAATATCCGTGGGACGAATCACAACACGGCAAACTCGGATATACTGAACCGCGAGGTGTGCGTAGCATCATCTACACCCTCGACGAACAGTATAATCGGTCAGTATACCTTAGCCGTAATATGAGCAACGAGGGAGGGCGCGTCAACCTCGCCACCAAAGAGAACTACGACATGCTCTTCTACAACAACGACACCGAGTATATTCTTTTCGACAGTGACGGTTCTACCTACTATGATGCCACCACAAGAAGCAGTACCAAGGCCAGCTACACCCGAGCGGCAAATGGGCACAACCAGCCCGACCAACTCTTTGGCACCCTGCTCAGCGAGGTCTACGTATCTGATGACCCAGGGGATTACGTTATGGAATATGCCGAGGATGGCAGCGTACTTTACGTATACCGCATCGAAGCCACATTGCGTCCCTACACCTTCATCTACCTATACCAGATTATTGTGCTCAACAACAATGATGAGAATGGAGCACGCATCACCGGTGCCGAGGGTATCACAGCCAACGGCCTGGCACGCAGTGTGAGCCTTTTCACCCGAAAGACCGATACTGCAGCCATCTCGCTTACACAAGACGAGGTACAGCCCCTTGTGGCAAACCTTCCCTTGCGTTTGCCAGATGGTAGAGATACGATAGGCGACATCTTTGCTGCACGCTTGCAGACCTGGGGACTGCCCGGTATCACTCCCATTCAAGAGGTATCGCGCGGCACAGGTGTTGGCGATGTTGATTCCACCTTTGTTGGTGTAGGTCTCAAGTTGCGTAGCGGCTACACCTACGTGATGCAGAAGAACGTTACCGAGCAGATGCGCTCGCGTCCAGGCGGGGGTGTTGTCACTCTTGTCATTGATGCAGCCAAGGAAATCCCCGATACGCTAATCAACAAACCTGTTACCGATGGCGGATTTGGCGCATCGGTCAACCAGTGGGACAATGGAATAAATGCAGATTTCACAATATAATAGAACTATATTTATAACTAAAAAGAAAGGAGGCAATAAATGGATAGAGGTGTAAAGAGACAATAAAAGGTATGATAAACTAACAAAACAAACATTTTTTATTAACTATCAAATTTTTATTTTATGAAGAAACAGTATTTATGGATGGCAGCTGCCGCAACAATGTTTGCAGCGTGCTCACAGACCGATCTGGTAAATGAAATTCCAGAAAGAGCCCCGAAGGCTATTGAGTTCGAAGGAGCATTTATCGACAACACAACTCGCTCCGAGAACAATGAAACTCAGTATACTAACACTTTCTCTGATTTCCATCAGGACTTTGGTGTATGGGGATACAAAAAGATTGTAAATGATTTCATACAAGTATTTAACAACAAAGAGGTAGAAGTAACAAAGAGCGCAAATGGTGAAGCATACACCTATGAAGGATTAGTAGCCTGGGACAATGCTGCTAGTGAATATCATTTTTATGCGGCAGCACCCCAATCTCACAATTGGACTTTTGTGGAAAAGGTCGATGACACATTTAATCCTTATTTCAAGACATCTGTTAATTTGACAGGAACTCCGGTCAATAAGAACAAAGCAGTGCACGAGCTCGTATTGAATGAACCTGGAAGTTCAAACGATCTGTTGATTGCAGCACCGACAACACCTATAAAATTCCAAGACGTACAATTAAACTTCATACACATCATGTCACGCTTGAATATCCGTGTTCAACGCCCTCAAGACTTGACAAGAGACATGTATATCTATGAAGTAAGCGTTAGGAATTTGCATGTAGCTGGAGATTTCGACGAAAGCAAAGCTTCCGCTGATCCTTCAGGTTCTTATGAGCGCTGGACTCAAACAGGTGATAGAGATAATACAACCTACACATCTTCTTTCACTGACGAGACTGATGGATATTTAACAGTAGCTAAGGGTGCAGACCGTAACGTTATGCAAACCTTGATTGTGCCCCAGCCTGCAAAAGTTGAAGACATCGCAGTAGACGGAAGCGATGCAAGCACTCGTGAAGAACCCTATCTAATTATCGAGTATGGACTTGAGAACGAATCCGTTGAAGGTGGCATCGAAAAGTTTAGACAGTATTACAACTTGGCTAAGGCATTTGGCATAACCTCTGGTGAACTTCCCTTTAACGAAGGATGGGAAAACACACTGACCATTACTGTTAACTCTAAAGCCATTGGATTTACAAGTAAAGTATCTTCTTGGAGCACACACAATGGCACACAAATACTGCAGTAAAATCTTAATTTAAGCCAAGTGGGGTTGAATGTCCCCACTTGGCTACAAAGAAAAAGAGAGTCACGTGTTGAGACAAATGAAAATATATTATTGGATGCTGCTGTGTGTAGGCCTGATGGCCTGCAACAAGAAGTCGCATCCAAGCACCCCCGAAACGGTGGAGCAGGCTATTGGCATGCTTGCAACATCGGCTACCTCGACACGTGCCCTAATATCCGATACCGAAGCCCTGCAAAGCGAAGGGTTCATCGTATACGGATACAAGCAGACACCTAAGACTGGGACACAGGTGTTTGCCCACCAGCCTGTTAACTACAACTATGGCTGGACTTATGCCCCAACCCGCTATTGGGACATTGCCGCAAGTTATTATTTCGGGGCTTACAGCCCACAACACTTGACGGCGGAGCATAGCGGCACAGATTTGGAAGCGCATATCGTTGCTCTCAAGGCCCCCTATTGGCAGAAGATTGACGGCAACGAAACGGATATCATAGTAGCCACCAGTCAGGACGAGGCCAACAACTACCTCACACTCAACAACGGTGTAGTGGATTTGCACTTCGCCCACATACTCTCACAGTTGGAGGTGCAGTTTGTGCTCAGCCCCTTCCTAATGAACGAATATCGCCTACATGCTGTGGGCTACCAAAACGTACCGATAGCCAATGGTACTGCTACCTATAGGCTCAACTATACCACTCCTTCACAATCGGCGATGAATGTCATCTCCTTGAGCGCGACTCCTGTCGCTATGCTAGACAATACCGATGGGATAGTCGTAGCAGAGACTGTGCAGGAGGTAACTACGCTCAAGCACATGGTGGTACCATTCAGCACCAACAATGCCAATGGCATAGAGATTGTCGTGGAATATTCCGTGAACGGAATCAAGCGTACGGCAACAGCTATAACTAAATTTCAAACGTTGGAACCTGGGAAGCGCTATACATTAAGACTGACATTTGACAGCGGTGCAGAGATTAAGCCAGAGATTTATATTAATGAATGGAACGATGAGGAAGTGGACGAAGATGATAAGTATAATTGGTAGACATGCAGCAATGAGACGACAAAAAACCATATATCAGAGTTTGTTGCTACTTATCGCTACAACGATGAGTCTGCTGACCGCGTGCCGTAAAGAAGAATTTTATGAAGGTCCACGTACTGTGAGCATCAAGGCTTATATGCAGCAACATATAGAACTGACACGGGCATACCTGCCTCTTGATGCTACATATCCAAACTTTACGGCAGGAGCATTCGTCACCATGGGCGAAAAGCAGAGCGCAACCACCATGACTTGGGACGGAACTGCATTGGAGACGAGCCTCCGCCTGGAGGAGGGTGACTACTGGCTATATACCTATATGCCCTGGAATGAAAAAGCTGCCCTATATGGTCGTTACATAACAATCCCGGGAATTGAAGGCCTCAGCTCCACCGATGTCCTTGTGGCCAAAGCTGCAAGAATTGTCGTGAACCAGACTGACGAAGAGGTACGAGTTCCTATATATATGGATCATTTGATGGCCAAGATAACTCCACACTTCTATCTTGACGAACGATATGCCGAACAGCGCAGCATAGAACTCACGAAAGTAGAGTTGTTGCTTCCCGGCTGTTCGCATCATGTGGCCAGTATTACCTTTAGCGCATCGGATGGCACTTATTCTGTGTCATGGAGTGGTAACCAAGCACCATACGATGCCGTTGTTGCTTCGGAACCGACAACGGTTCCAGCCATGCTGCCCACGCAAAAGGCTGATGCCATAGCGTTCGGAGGGGGGTATGTATGCCCCAACCAGTCCATCGACGACATCGCCTTGCGCGTAACCTATAATGTATACGACACTGCCGGTGAACCGACACGCGAAAATGTCACTGCCGAGAACTCCATCATCCGACTTGGTGGCAACTTGGAGGCAGGCAAGAACTATAACCTATATATAAAGATTGTACCCTCGTATCTGTATGTCCTCTCGGACAATGATATGGAGAGTTCATTCGTGATATTGTAACGATGAGAGTGAATAATCGACATATAGCGATTTATCATACAGCCATACGATTACGGATGGCCCTGCTCGCCTTATGCCTATCGTGCATAAGTATACTCAGCATCCCTATTCATGCACAGACCATCGGCGGCAACGTGTATGGTGGAGGTAACCAGGGAGACTTGGAGGGTAATGCCAACGTGGAGCTCAAAGGAGGCACAGTGCAAGGCAACGTATATGGTGGAGCACGCATGGCCGACATCACGGGACGTACCTATGTACATATCAATGGTGCAGAGGCCAGCAGTCAATTGGTGGTGAGGGCGGTATATGGCGGTAACGACATCGCAGGCACCATCGGAACGGGTGGAGAAGATATGCCATTCGCCCCTTGCGTACCGACAGAACCCACCGATTGCCAGGTAGACAATACGTGGAACGCCTTCATACAGGCCACGACAAACACGACATACCCGGTCGTCATAGGTTCACTCTTTGGCGGTGGCAATGGAGCATATACATACAACGAGGATGATACCGAGGTGACGGTCGATGGCATCACCTACCCTATCAACTGCCGTCCAACACTGGCAAAGACCTATCTCCACATCAATGGTGGCGTATACGGCCACATCTATGGCGGTGGCAATGCGGCTACCGTGACAGGCCATACGGTCATTCATATTGAAAATCAGACTAGCCTCAGCGATGCACTCAACCGAATACCTCAAAGCCACGCAGCACACCTGGGTCTTATCAAGGATACCGACTATCGCATCGATGGTGAGGACATGGTGTTTGACTTCCATGCAAGCCGTGTATTCGGAGGAAACAACTTGGCCACAATGGCCATACGCCCAACATGGCATCTGAAGAGGGCCGTCATCAACAACCTCTATTCAGGGGGTAACCGAGGCATGATGACCTATCCTAACGGTATCATCCTGGCGATACGGAGCGAGAGCATGTGGGTGCACAACGTATATGGCGGATGCCGCATTGCCGACGTGAACCCCAGCGAGAGCAATGGTGAAGGGGAGTTGGTCGACGAAACACTCTACGGTCACGATTTCCATGCGGGATATGCCACTCGTGTGTACATCACCAAAGGGCACGTCAACAATGTATATGGCGGCAATGACATCTCGGGCGATGTGTACTACGGCAGTAACGTAGATATCCATGGCGGACTCATAGGCAATGTATATGGTGGTGGTAACGGCTCGTATGCCTATACCGATAATCCCGACTGGGCAGCCACGCATCCCGAAGATGCCGATCTGCTGTACAGCACCGAAGGATTTGAGCGCTCGGTGGATGCGCTTTATCACTACCGTCCTCATGCGGCCAGCACGCTCATACACCTCAGCGGACAGCGCAACGATACGTTGATCGTAGCAGGTGGCGTATTCTGCGGAGGCAATAGCGCGACATTGGCCACAAACGATGACCCCACCAAGGCGAAGGCTTCGGTTCGCGTAGGCAAATATGTCATCGCTGATGCCCTGTTCCTCGGAAGTAACGGCGAGCACATGGTAAGCCCCAAAGTAATCAAGAAGTATAAAGCCGAAGAGAACGGCATCAAATTCAGCCAGATAGACCTCACAGATGCCGACCAGATGAAACGCTACATGGAGGCCGTGGAGGTACACATCAAGCCCCAGCCCATCTGGGATGACTTGGCACTGACCACGCATATCGGTTCATTGTACTTCGGCGGTAACAAAGGAAGCATGAGCTACAAGGGCCCGGCCCGAATCACCCTGCCCCGCGACCTTATCATCTACGAGAAGGTGTCGGGCGGATGTAACGACGCGTGTGTGAAGTCTGTGGAAGAGGGAGGCGTCACCTATAATGCCCCTTACCACGGCGGCCTGCTCGAACCTGGCATAGATACCTTGGGCATGAAGAATGTGAAGGTGATACTCAACATGAACGCCTACTTGAAGCCAATGGAACTCGTCAAGGAATTCGATGCCTCAGGTGAATATGTCGTAGGAACCGATTTCGTATGGGACATCACGGAGAAGAAGTACTACGAGACCTTCGACAACAAGGTGGAATACAACAACACCTTTGTGGATGCCAATGTGTATGGCGGATGCTACAATAGCGGACACATCAAGGGAAGCACCATCATCAACATCAGCAAACGGCTCATCCATCCGGAGGTATATGCCGAACGCCCTGATATATTGACGGCCACGGGTGAGGACGTGTATGGCAGTGCATTGGCCATCTATGGAGCAGGATATGGCGAAGAGTCGTTTGTTGACGGTGACACACAAATCAACTTCACCGATAGCGCCTGTGTGTTGCTGGCTTTTGGCGGTGGAGAAATGGGTACCGTGACAGGCAATACCGAGGTTAACCTGGACCGCAACCTGAAGTTGCCCGACGAAGAGGGAAAAACAAGGCTTAATATATATAAGGTATATGCTGGCGGATACGAAGGGCCAGTGCTGGGCAACACTACGCTCAACCTCCAGGGAGGTGGCGTGATGCGAGCATTCGCAGGAGCCTGCAACGCAGACATTGGCGGACATACTACGGCTATCGTAGGATGGAGCGATGCTGTTCAGGACATCTATAACTATGGCCGCCCCTATGTAAAGAATGCGGTATTCGGAGGTAATGACTTTGGAGGACAAATCCACGGAAGTGCCAAGCGAACCATCACAGTCAACCGCCACGACGGAAGCACTGAAGAGCGACAGGTGAAGTCACAGACCTACGTACAGTACCTTAGCGGTGAGATGGGTAAGGCCATCTATGGAGGTTCGTACGGAAGTTATAAATACACTGATCCCACAATCTATACAAAACCACAAATCAGTGACCCGACGTTCCTCACGGAGATTACCGACGATGATGGTGCCGTCATCTGTACCAATACATTTGTAGATATCGCCTCACAGTCGCGAAGCGAAAAGGACATCATTGGAAGCGGCACTTTAACCGACCCCAAAATGCTTACCGCGATTGTCGGTGGTGGACGTGGATATCGCAATCTGCCGGGGTATGTGCGAGTACACCAAACCTATGTGCTGCTGCATGCTACGCCTCGGAGCAAACGAAACAACCACGCTCACATGGCTTATCGTGTGTATGGAGGAGGCAACCTCTCCATGGTCGACAACACCCGTATCGACGCCTATTCGGGCAATGTAGATATGCTTTTTGGTGGCACTCATGGTGTAAAGACTATCAACCCCGATGACAATGTATCATACAATGTAGGAAACACGTTGATAAACATCTATGAGGGTATGGACTATCCGAACATGAATGTGTTCGGCGCAGGTGCCAACAGCGGAGCCGACAAGGCGGTCATCAACCTCTATGGTGGACAAATGAACGATGTACATGGCGGAGCCTATACCGAAGGATATACCGAAGAGAGCTACATAAACGTACCTCAAGGCTCAACTGCCCAGATGAATGCCCTCTTCGGCGGTGGGCTCGGTGAGGAGGAGGGACGCCCCTGTGATGTCGGGGTATCAAACATCAACTATGCATCAGCGCTGGCCAGCATAGAGAAAGGTATCTATGGCGGCAACCATACAGCCCGTGTGACGACAGAGAATAATGTCACCATCAGCAGTAAGGTCAAGAGCAAAGACGGCACCCTGCAATCGGTATTCGGAGCAGGACTGGGAGCACTCACCGTATCGGGCTTCACCAACATTGACCTGCAATTTGGAGCCTTAGTAGCCAATGTGTACGGTGGTGGCGAAGAGGGTAAAGTATACAATCATTACAGCTATTACGGAAACACCCAGGAAGGGTCGGATGCTGTGATCAATTTTTACTCGAATACTCCACAACAGCATGGTAACTGGATAAACGGCACCATACAGCCCACAATTACCCAAGCATCGCCCAAACCTACTGACGGAAGATACAACACGCACATCCGTATCCAGCGGGGAGCCGTCGTAGAGGGCAACGTCTATGGTGGCGGACTGGGTGATGTCGCTGCATTGAGTGGAACCAGCCATGTAGAGCTGCTGGGCGGTACGGTGGCAGGCGACATCTATGGTGGAGGATATGCGGGCACCATGCCTCGAATGACAGCAGCCACCAATGGTTTCATAGCAACGGAGGAGAACCGGCAGACCATTGCTACATACTGCGAAATAGATGGTGGCGAGGTGCGCAACGTATTTGGAGGTGGCTATAAGGGGCTTATCGCAGGTAACAGTCGTGTGGCCATTGGCAACAATACTGGAACGACATTCTATAGCGGTATCCCCTCTATCCAGCGTAGTGTGTACGGCGGTGGAGAGATGGCGGAGGTGAGCGGAACAGCTACCGTAGATATGTGGAATGGATATGTAGGCTATATATACGAGAAGGACAACCAACGTTATACCCAATTACTGAACATCGAGAATGATAACCACACGATAAAGCTGGAGCAGAACGGTAATGTCTACGCTGCCGGCTATGGTGAAGGGGCTATCGTCATGCACACACAGCTCAACATTCATGGGGGCACTGTGCGCAACAGCGTCTATGGAGGTGGAGAGATAGCTGCGGTAGGTCGTGGCTCAGTAAAATTGGAGAACAATAAATATGTTCTGGATAAGTTTACCGAGGGAGGCAGCACTTCAGTTTGCCTGTACGGAGGATTAGTGGAGGGAGACGTCTTTGGAGGTGGCCGAGGATTCAGCTACGACCAGAGTGGCAATATGATTGGTGAAGGACGTTTCTACACTGACGGATATGTATTTGGAACTACAGACGTGAGAGTATATCGAGGAACAGTGGGAACCGATGCCTCATTGGCAGAGGGTAAAGGTAATGTCTTTGGTGGCGGCAACGTGGGATATGTATATAGCCCAGGAAAGAAATATGACGGTGTGACCGAAGAGTCTACAGGACTAATTAACGGACACTATTATACCAACAACAATTTTACCGACCGTACTGAAGACTGTCAGGTTGTCGTATCGGCACGTTGCAAGGTGTTGGAAGCGGTAAGTATCAACGGACATGATTATGCCGTAGGTGACTATGTGAGCACAGAAGACCTGAACACACTGGACTATAATGCTGTGGAATGGCAGAAATTGGACAACATGGGAATCACCATCCGTAATGCGATATTTGCTGGTGGTAACGTCACCCTGGGTGATGACAAGATCTATGCTAATGCTGTAACCGTATACGGCAATGCAACAGCTTCTGTCATAGACGTCTATGCCAAGGACTTTATCCGTATCGGTGGTGTGCATGTAGGTGGACTTTATGGTGATGGAAACTTGACGTTTGTGGATGGTTACCGTGAACTGAATATCACGAATTATGGTACGGACTACTACAACTTATCAGAGCATATCTCTTACGAAGAGTATCTGACGTTGGAGGAGCGCGAGAAAGATTACTATTCATTGATATATAGCCCCAAAGAGAATGTTGAGTTTTCTTACAATGGCATAAGATTTGCTTATGAAAAGAGTACTTCTGCTTATCCTGTAGAGGTGCAGCAGCAGGCTTATGAAACAATGATGGCGGCTTGGATGGCCATGATGGAAGCAAAATGGGAACCGACTGGCGAAAACTATACAGCCAAAGAGGACATTAGTTTTGGAGGGTATGCACAAGGAACTGTTTTGAATGCCGATGATTACACGGCAATGTTGGATTTGTGGGAAATGAGCATGACCGAGAAATGGGATGTAAAAGGAGAATGTAGCATTACCTCCGGGCGTATGATGAACACAGTGCAACGTGCCGATTTCTGCGGTATCTTTGGTAGTCGTATCCTGCTTCATGGTGCACAAGATCGTGTGCCTGAAGAGGTGGACTATACGAACTATACCATCAATCGTGTGGGTGAGATATCACTCAATGTAGTAAAGCGGGAACAGAATGGGCATACAAAGAATGATATAGACCACGGAAACTACTTTGGTATACACAACGTGGTCAACTTCCTTGGAGCCTTGACCTCAGACATTCAGTTTACCGATGAGCGTGAGGCCGTGAACAGCCTCAACCCGTCTGATGGCAGAACCTATCTGGAGTATAAGAAGGATAATCTGAACAACCGAACAAGAAACAATGCTTCGAGCGACAATATGGTAGCCATGTCATCGGGTGTATTCCTCGAACTGGTCAAAGAACTCGATGCAAATGGGAATAAGGTGTATGGCCCGATAACAGGTGTGGTACAACTTGACCTGATCAATGTGCAACCAGGAGAAGGTGGTGGCTATGTGTATGCAAAGAACGAACATGGCACACCGAAAGAGGTCAGCGAAGAGGACAAGAACCATCAAGTGCTTTCTGCAGCCAACCATGGCGCCATCACTCACGCTGCCTACACCTATGAGGAGGATGAGAGTCATCTGCAACTATACCAAACCTCGGGCAACTTTGTTCATCCTCAAAAACGTATTGTAGACGATTGTTTCCCACGTGGAGGTTATTACAAGCCCAACGAGGAAGGCTATTCCCCAGCACACTATTGGTATATCCGGGGTGACTACTATGTATATGATCAATACATATCGGCTTACACAGGAGCATCACAAGCATATTCAGAAGCAGCCAACATTCCTCTTACGATTACTGCCGGATCGGATGGACGTTTAGAGTTGATAAGCATAAATCCCAATAAATATGCCTATTTCAAGGGAAAACCCTATATGAACAAAATCCTAACCGAAGAGGATCAGATTACTATCAATGGCGTTACCTATGGGATGAACGATCCTATCAGCTATTGGGATTATAACCAATTATCTGCCGCCGATAAAATCTACTTCACCGACATCACCTATGTGGCCGTATATGATGCGGAAATCGATGGCAAACAGTATAAAGAAGGTGACGTGCTCCTACAAGAAGAGTTTGAGGAGCTGATAGGAAAGAATGGTACCGTAGCCTCTTTAGACCGAACAGATGTCATGGCTGAAGAAATATTCCGTATATCCAACGAAATTTCTCAAGACACAGGTTATTTGCTTACCTTCGACATGGATAATCCATTGGATTGGGACAACTATTATACCAAGTTTGTTAGCGGGAACAAATCATCAGTTGTGCAGTCTGCATATGACAAGCTTACCAATAGCGAACAAGCTACTTATATCGAAGGCCCGACTATGTTGTGTCAGGAGAGTGGTATTTATGGACAACGCTCATATAAGCTAAATGACTTGGTGGATGAATCGTCCTATCATGCGCAGGATGCTATAAAAGATAAGCCCGACAGCTATCTGAACGATGTACCTCAAGCTGTATTTGAACCTGCCTATGTTGCATTGCAGGAGATTACATTCACCATAGGTTCGGATTCATATCATATGTATAAGGGAAGTTATATCTCTACAAATATGTACAATAAGCTTTCCGCAACAGAGAAGAGTGCTTTTGACGAAGCTTACATCTGTACCAATACCATAGAGACAGCTGACAAGCAATACATTATCAATGGAGATTTGCTCCCAAAGAAGGAGTATGACAATTTGGTAGCAATGAGCAACGACGCCAATAACACTTATCTTTATGGTGAAGATATGAGTAAACACTTTACTACTGCTTATATCTGTACAGAAGCAGGAAGCTATGGCGGAGCTTATTTTGAAAAGGCCAAACATTATGACGCTTTGCAATACTGCAATCTGCCAAAATCAGAGCGCGAGAAGTTTGTATTCAACAAGGACGCTTTAGACCTTCTCTATACGAACTTTAATGAGGACATGACCCTCTATGGCGAACCGTACGGCATTGTACAACACGTAAACTATACAGCGACATACAATGGAAATGACGATGTGACACTCGTTTCATCAGACAACCAACTGAATGGACTTACAATAAAAAAGGGAGAATCATTTACCCGCATGCAATATGAGAGTATTCTCAATGAACAAGCACACTATATGCCTGTCATTGTGAAGGATATTCATGCAAGCTATTATATCGTAACCGAGGAGTTCAAGAAGGGTAATGCGTGGTATCCTGTCGGACGTAACATCACTGAGGAAATGTATGATATGCTTACAGAAGATCAGAAAGAGAAGATACATATCATTGCTCCGAACACCTTCAATGAGATCGCTACTTACTATTTCTGTGTAGAGGATTACAAACCGGCTTCAAATGTTCCCACAATAGAAACCAATAGTAACGGTGATGTACCTGTAGGCCTAATCATCAGCAATGAGACTTATGGGCAGCTCCCCAACTATCAGAAGAACTTCATCATACACGGACATGCCCCCATTGAGACCTCAACACTGTATGTGTCACGCGAATCAGACATCAATAATCTTAGCGAAGACCGTGTGATTACAGTAGAATTGAAATACTCTTATAAAGAAGGGAATGCTGAAGGCTCAGACTACGAGATATACGTAGAAAGGCATATCGTAAATATCCATCTTATATTCAAGAGCGGATTGCCCACCATTGGCGATCTCACCCCACCGAATACTGTATTGCCTAATACAACTATCGGTCTTACTGTGCCTTCAGTGACAAAAGGTGCCTACGAAATTATAGGTGGCGGTTGGGAAATATTCGAGAGTCGTTCCGATGCCAATGAGCACAAGAATGGTAAGGCATATCAAAATAATGCCACTCCGATGTTTTGGTATCAGAACGATTATTATATTGCCTACTTCGCCAAGACCTATCTCGGCAAAGCATACTCAAATGCTGTACCTGTATCTGTAGCCAACTACCATCGTATGGGCGAGGTGATGAATCATCCCGAATACATGTACATTGACCACAAGGATGTGGACCGTGCCAGCAAGATATATCTCGACGCTGCAGAGTATGAAAACTCCAGTATCGCTGCTGGAACAACAAAAAATGACCTTGACTACTTCAAGGAACTGTATGATAAAACTGTTGATGGAAGTTCATTGGATGCAAATGTAGCCCAATGTAACAATTTGGTCTTTATCCTCCGTAGTGATATGGCCCCCAAAGAGACCAAAGACAATTGGACTCCTATTGGCCAAGAGAACAAGTGTTTCGCAGGCACATTGCATGGCAACGGATACACTATCAGCGGATTGAACAACTCCCTCTTCGGACATTTATGCGGTAGTGTATACAACTTGGGCGTAACAGGAACCTTCACTGGTGGAGGTGTTGCCGATAATGGTGGGGATACAAGTGACGGCTATGCCAAGAACTGTTGGGTATATACCACAGCAACCCCAGCTCCCGCAACAAATGCAGTGATTGGCACAGGAGGTACTGTAGAAAATGGATATTCCCATGAGGATAACGCCTATGCAAGTCGAGTGGAAGTAATAGCAAAGTCTGATGCAGCCTTCAAAAAAGGCGAAGTGGCGTATTTGCTTAACCGCTTCTATCTGGATAAGCGTTATAATAATGCCATGGACATTGCCAACAGCGATTATGTTGAAAATTACTATTCCGATAGCGACTTCATCTATGCTAATGGAGAAATTCCTTTGGGCACAGACATACGCTACGATTATAGTACGCAAACGTATGTTCCCATCTACCCCAATGATTATATCTTCTTTGGACAACGGCTCACATATGATGAGGGCACTCATAGCGATTGGCCCACACACCACAACAACGGAAATCGCATCTATCGCGCCCCCGCTTATTACCTGAGTAAGCAGATAGATAAAGTCTTTTATAATGCCGATGCCTCGTTCACTGACAACTACAAAGGAATCCCGATACATCATAAGCTGACAGCCATAGACTTTACCGGAAATGGTGACAAGGCATATACCGATAGCGAAGCCTATCTTCCCTATCTTGACTATGAAGGCTTGACGGATATTGACATCGATGACCTTACTCCCAACCTGCTTGTCTATGCCAATCCTATTCTGGATGCTGCATCATATCAAATATTAAGCAACTACTTGCATGAACCGACATTGTACCTGCAAGAATATGATGCCATCAGCAAGCAGACCAACCAATCAGCCATGCGCGGTCACTTAGTAGACCTAACAAGTGATGGTGCCCATCAGGCGACACGGGACCATTTCCTCGTTGACAAGGAAAACTTCAATGCTCCAATAGCCTACCAATATGAAGATGGCTATCACATGTGGTACCAACGTACACCGGAACGTTTTGCTAATGGTGACGGCAAGGGATGGGATATCGTGTGTCTCCCCTTCACCGCTGGACTTGTTACAACACACCAAAAGGGTGAGATTACCCATTTCTATGGCGATGATGATGCCATGCATGAGTATTGGTTGCGTGAACTGAAGAAAGTAGATGGCGATAAAGCCACATTCTCGCGACCTGAAGCAAGCGACTATAAATACACTGCGGAGAGCACATTCTTGTATGACTACTACTATAGCAAATACGGCCAGCAAGATGCCAATACCGATAAGTATCAGAACTATTACACCGAAGACCGCACTTATGATGGCTATGCCTACCTGACAGCTGCTACTCCATATATTATCGCCTTCCCCGGTGAACGATACTATGAGTTTGATATGTCGGGAACATTTGTACCGCAACACACAGGAGGTGCAATTAACCGATTGGAGAAACAGGTCGTAACAATGGTATCAGAAGATAATGCCCAAATAGCGGTTTCCGATGATGAGTCTAAGGCAACAGCAGTGGGCAACCACACATTTAAGGGTATCTATCAGAACGACAACCTTATCAATGCACATTTAATAGATTCAGAAGGAGGTTCATTTAATACCACAACAGAAGTAACGAAAGCTGTTCCCTTCCGTGGCTATCTCGAGACATCAAGTTCACCTGCTCCTCCTAAACGTATCTTCATCAGCGGTGAAGCAGAAGAGAACGAGCCGATAGAGGAGATTACCGAACGTGGACTTACTATCTATGGCAAGAACCAAGCAATCTACATCGAGTCTACGCTTGAGTATGAAGCGAAGGTGACCATTTATAGTATGAGCGGACAGGTGGTGAGACACGTTACCGTACAGCCCATGAGCAAAGAGATTGTTCCCGTATCCTCACGTGGTATCTACTTTGTCAACCAGAAGAAGATAGCTGTACTATAAAGACGAAAGGTGACAATAAGCAAAAGAGCAGGGCAATTGCCCTGTTCTTTTGCTATCAAGCATACTCTATCGTGAGTGCTTCAGAGACCTTTAGCTCCGTCCCATCATCGTTGCGGTATACGATGCTCATGCCGCGATATACATCGGGAACAATGAGGGTTTGCAAGCGGCTCCATTGGGGCTTGCCGAAGTCGTAGGACTGACGGCTGAGGAGGAGGCGATTGCTCACGTAGTCAAACTCATAGTAGCCTCCGCCGATGCATACATCGAAGCGTTCGAGGAGGTCGCGGTGCTGGTTTGCCATGCCTAAGCGCAACATGCCCGACCGGGTGATAATGAATTTTGGAAATGCCATATGCCTAAATAAAAAAAACGTGTAACGACTCATAGTTGGGTACATTACACGTTCACCATTTCTTCTCTGTGCGCCTGATAGGACTCGAACCTACACGTATCGCTACACCAGATCCTAAGTCTGGCGCGTCTACCAATTTCGCCACAAGCGCAA
>JAZPZS010000050.1:0-21113 GCA_045544835.1 Bacteroidaceae bacterium
GAACGAGCTTCTCAAGGAACTCATACATTCTCTCACGACGAAGTGTTACCATAACACCAACGGGCATTTTCTTACGCAGCTTGAAGTTAGCGATGTCCTTACGAGAGACGGTAGCTACGGCCTTCTGACCGGTAATAGCGGTAATCTCATTGATAGCGACATCGATAATCTTCTTATCCTGTGTAGCCATACCCAAACCTTGGTTGATTACAATCTTCTTCAATACAGGCACCTGCATAGGAGAAGAATATTGGAATTGCTTCATCAAAGCGGGCGCAATGCGCTCGTTATATTCTTTCTTAAGACTTGCAGTATTACTCATTACTTAATCTCCTCTCCTGATTTTTTAGAAACACGCACCAACTTACCATCAGCACCAACCTTACGGCCGATACGTGTGGGCTTACCTGTCTTGGGATCTACCACGTTGAGGTTAGAGATGTGGATAGGCGCTTCCTGTTTAACAATACCACCCTGGGGGTTCTTTGCGCTGGGCTTGGTGCTCTTTGAAACCATGTTCACGCCTTCAACGATAGCGCGCTGCTTCTCTACCAACACCTTCAATACGCGACCGGTCTTACCCTTGCTCTCGCCGGCATTTACATAAACCGTATCGCCTTTCTTAATATGTAACTTACTCATTACTTTACCTGTTTTATAGATTAGAGTACTTCCGGTGCGAGTGAAACGACCTTCATGTTAACGGCACGAAGCTCACGTGCAACGGGACCGAAGATACGACTAGCTCTGAGTTCACCAGCATTGTTCAAGAGAACACAAGCATTGTCATCGAAGCGGATATAAGATCCATCGGCACGACGAATCTCCTTCTTGGTACGTACAATCAAAGCTTTTGATACGGTACCCTTCTTCAAATCGCTTGAAGGTATAACGCTCTTCACGGATACCACGATCACATCACCAACAGAAGCGTAGCGTCTTCTTGTACCGCCGAGAACGCGGATACAAAGAGCCTCCTTAGCGCCGCTGTTGTCACATACTGTAAGTCTGGATTCTACCTGTATCATAATTACTTAGCTCTTTCAATGATTTCTACTACTCTCCATCTCTTAGTCTTGCTCAAGGGACGTGTCTCCTGAATACGTACGGTATCGCCGGGGTGACAATCGTTCTTCTCATCATGAGCATGGTACTTCTTCGTCTTAGTCACGAATTTACCATAAATAGGGTGTCTTTCCTTATACTTAGCAGCCACTACGATGGTCTTGTCCATCTTGTCGCTCACTACAACACCGATTCTTTCTTTTCTTAAGCTTTTTTCTTCCATGAGAACCAATATTAATTGTTGTTAAGCTCTCTCCAACGCAACTCAGTCTTCATTCTCGCAATCATTCTGCGCTGCTTCTTAATCTGCGCAGGATTTTCCAACGGAGAGATAGCATGATTCAACACCATATTCTTGTAGTTAGCCTCCTCTGTAGCGAGTCTCTCAACTAACTCGTTTGTTGCAATTTCTCTTATTTCTGCAATTTTCATAATCTCTACTTTTTAATAAGTCCGTTATTTCGTGTCAAGATTATTACTTAGAGAAGTCGTAATCGCGACGTACTACAAACTTAGTGATGATAGGCAGCTTCTGAGCACCGAGACGCAAAGCCTCCTTAGCAACGTCGAAGGGCACACCATCAATTTCGATAATCATACGACCCGGAGTTACAGGGGCAACGAAGCCTTCGGGACTACCCTTACCTTTACCCATACGTACATCAGCAGGCTTCTTGGTGATAGGTTTGTCCGGGAAAATACGGATCCATACCTGACCTTGACGTTGCATGTAACGGGTTACAGCGATACGGCAAGCTTCAATCTGACGTCCGGTAATCCATTTGGTACCCATTGACTTGATTCCGAACGAACCAAAAGCCAACTGGTTACCTCTCTGGGCGTTACCCTTCGCAGAGCCTTTCTGGACTCTTCTATATTTTGTCTTTTTCGGTTGTAACATAGTCTTTAATCAAATTAACGATTGTTGTTTTTCTTTTTCTTGAAGTTCTTACCACCGTTACCGCGACCAGACTCTTTTGACTGTACGAAGTTAGGTGCGAGGTCCCTCTTACCATATACTTCGCCACGGCAGATCCATACCTTGATACCGAGTACACCAACCTTTGTCAAAGCCTCAGCCTGGCAGTAGTCGATATCGGCACGGAAAGTGTGCAGGGGAGTACGACCCTCCTTATACATTTCAGAACGTGCGATTTCGGCACCGTTCAAACGGCCTGAGATCTGAATCTTGATACCCTCAGCACCCATACGCATCGTGTTGGCGATAGCCATCTTGATAGCACGACGGTAGGCAATCTTACCCTCCAACTGACGGGCGATGTTGTTGGCAACAATCACAGCGTCAAGCTCGGGCTTCTTAACTTCAAAAATATTGATCTGAACTTCCTTGTCAGTAACCTTCTTCAACTCCTCTTTCAGTTTGTCTACTTCCTGGCCACCCTTGCCGATAATCAACCCGGGGCGAGCGGTGCATACAGTGATAGTGACAAGCTTCAACGTACGCTCGATTACTATTCTAGAAACGCTGGCCTTTGCCAAACGTGCGTTCAAATACTCACGGATTTTGGTATCTTCTACTAAACGGTCGCTATACTGTCCGTACCAACTAGAATCCCAACCTCTGATAATACCTAAACGGTTGCTTATTGGATTAACTTTTTGTCCCATCTTTAATCTTGATTTTCATTAGTACTTTTAGAATCCACGAACAAAGTCACATGGTTTGAACGTTTACGGATACGATAACCTCTACCCTGGGGTGCCGGTCTCATACGCTTCAGCGTAGCAGCACCATCTACAAAAATCTTGGTAACGAACAATTCGCCAGCCTCGGCCTTACGTTCGTTCTTCTGTTCCCAGTTAGCGATAGCAGAACGCAACAGCTTCTCTACGTCTGCAGAAGCAGCCTTTGTAGAGAACTTCAACACACCAAGTGCACGGTTTACCTCCATACCGCGAATCATATCGCATACGAGGCGCATCTTGCGGGGTGATGAAGGAACGTTGTTCAACTTCGCAAAATACTGGGTCTTCAAGGCTTCTTTTCTCTTTTCAGCCGATAAATGTTTTCTTGCTCCCATTATCTTATTTTTTTATTTACTTTACAATGGCCTGCTTATTTCTTACGGTTACCTGAGTGACCACGGAAAGTACGAGTGGGTGAGAACTCGCCCAACTTGTGACCTACCATATTCTCGGTGATATAAACAGGAATAAAATTCTTTCCGTTATGAACTGCAATTGTATGCCCAACGAAGTCAGGTGAAATCACTGAAGCTCTGGCCCAAGTCTTAACTACAGACTTCTTGCCACTTTCATTCATTGAGAGTACCTTCTTCTCAAGCGATACGTTAATATACGGACCTTTTTTTAATGAACGACTCATAATTTACTCAAGTTAATGTGGTTTTATTACTTTCTTCTCTCAATGATGTACTTAGATGAGTGCTTCTTCGGAGCTCTTGTCTTCAAGCCCTTAGCATACAAGCCCTTGCGTGAACGTGGGTGACCTCCTGACTGACGGCCTTCACCACCACCCATTGGGTGATCAACAGGGTTCATAACAACACCACGGTTGTGAGGACGACGACCCAACCAACGTGTACGGCCAGCCTTACCTGAACTTTCCAGAGCATGGTCTGAGTTACCTACACTACCGATGGTAGCCTTACAAGCACTTAAAATCTTTCTTAACTCACCTGAGGGGAGCTTGATTACACAGTAATCACCTTCACGAGAAGTCAACTGAGCAAAGTTACCTGCAGATCTTACAAGCACAGCACCTTGACCAGGACGGAGCTCGATGTTGTGCACAACGGTACCTACAGGAATATTCTTCAGCGGGAGTGCGTTACCTATCTCAGGGGCTGCATTCTCACCAGAAACGAGTGTCATACCTACTTGCAAACCATTAGGAGCAATAATGTATCTCTTCTCACCATCAGCATAGAACAACAGAGCAATACGAGCCGAACGGTTCGGATCGTACTCGATTGTCTTAACTACTGCGGGAACACCGTCTTTTTCTCTCTTGAAATCAATAAATCTGAATTTTCTCTTGTGGCCGCCACCCATGTAGCGCATGGTCATCTTACCTACGTTGTTACGACCGCCGGTAGAGTTTTTACCGCAAACAAGAGATTTTTCTGGTACCGATGCAGTAATCTCTTCGAAGGTACCAATAATCTTGTGTCTTTGCCCCGGTGTTGTGGGCTTAAATGTACGTACTGCCATTTCTATTAAATGTTGCTATAAAAATCAATTGTGTCACCATCCTTCAAGGTTACGATAGCTTTCTTGAAAGCGTTTGATCTACCCTTGATAAGGCCTGACTTTGTCCAACGTGCTTTATTCTTACCAGCATAACGGATTGTATTTACCTCTACAACCGTCACGTTATACAAAGCCTCAACTTCGTTCTTAATCTCCAATTTGTTTGCTTCAGGACTTACAATGAATCCGAAACGATTAGACTTCTCTGTGATAGAAGTCATCTTCTCAGTAACCAAAGGTTTAACGATAATACCCATTTTTTAAGCCTCCTTATTCATTAAAGTTCCTTCGATAACAGCCAGCGCACTCTCAGTTACAACCATTGCGTCTGCATTCAATACCTGATATGTATTAACAGCAGATGCAACAGCCATATCCTGACGCTGTATGTTACGTGCTGACAAATATACGTTTTTATTTGCTTCGGGCAAAACCATAAGCAACTTTTTACCAGCCACTTTGAGATTTTGCAACAATTCTACATATTGCTTGGTCTTGGGTGCCTCGAAATTGAAATCTTCAACTACCAAAAGAGCATTTTCCTGCACCTTGTAGCTGAGCGCTGACTTACGTGCAAGAGCCTTAACCTTCTTGTTCAGTTTGAAGCCATAGTCACGGGGCTGGGGACCGAATACACGACCACCACCTACCAATACGGGAGAGTTGATGTCACCACGACGTGCACCACCACCACCTTTCTGGCGGCCAAGCTTGCGTGTTGAACCTGAAATCTCACTTCTTTCCTTTGATTTATGAGTACCCTGACGTTGGTTAGCCATATACTGCTTTACGTCCAAGTAGATGGCGTGGTCATTGGGCTCAATGCCGAAGATAGCATCGTTCAAAACGATCTTTCTTCCGGTGTCTTCACCTTTAATGTTATATACGCTAACTTCCATTATTTCTCAACAATTACGATTGAACCATTGTAACCAGGAACAGAACCCTTCACTACGAGGAGATTGTTCTCAGGTTGTACTTTAAGCACTTGCAAGTTATGGATTGTAACACGCTCGTTACCCATATGACCGGCCATACGCATGCCCTTGAACACCTTTGCGGGGTACGAACAAGCACCAATAGAACCCGGCTTGCGTGCACGGTTGTGCTGACCGTGAGTTGTCTGGCCTACACCACCGAAACCATGTCTCTTAACAACGCCTTGGAAGCCTTTACCCTTTGATGTGCCCACTACAGATACATAAGCTGTATCGCTGAACAAATCAACGGTGATAACGTCACCCAAGTTGTACTCAGTCTCAAAATTCTTGAACTCGGCCAAGTGTCTCTTGGGAGTTACACCAGCCTTCTTGAAGTGTCCCATCAGAGGAGCCGATGTATGCTTCTCCTTCTTGTCCTGGAAACCCACCTGTACGGCAGCATAACCATCCTTCTCGACACTCTTTACCTGTGTAACTGTACAAGGACCTACTTCGATAACAGTGCATGGAACATTCTTACCATCGGCACTGAAAACGGATGTCATTCCGATTTTTTTTCCTAATAATCCTGGCATTTCAGTTAATTTTTAAATAATCACACTTTAATTTCTACTTCCACTCCACTCGGCAACTCCAGCTTCATGAGCGCATCAACGGTCTTAGCTGTAGAGCTGTAGATGTCGATGAGTCTCTTGTAAGAAGAGAGTTGGAACTGTTCACGCGACTTCTTGTTTACGAAAGTCGAACGGTTTACTGTAAAGATTCTCTTGTGTGTAGGCAATGGAATAGGACCGCTAACGATAGCACCTGTAGCCTTCACTGTCTTTACGATCTTCTCAGCTGACTTGTCAACCAAGTTGTGGTCGTAAGATTTCAGTTTAATTCTAATTTTTTGACTCATTAGTGTTTTTAGTTAATAATTATAATATAATAAGGAGTGGCCGATTAAGAGTCATTCGCTAATCGGCCAATCCATTTTTCATTTATACAAGGTCTGCACGACCACCGTTCTCTTCGAGTACGGCCTTTGCAATCTGACGGCTTACTGCTGCGTGATGATCGTAGGTCATGGTTGAAGTAGCACGACCAGAGGTGATACTACGCAGAGCGGTTACATAACCGAACATCTCTGCCAGAGGCACCTTAGCCTTTACTACACGAGCACCTGAGCGGCTGCTCTCCATACCCTCTACCTGACCGCGACGCTTGTTCAAGTCACCGATTACGTCACCCATATTCTCCTCAGGAGTAACAACCTCAAGGCGCATGATGGGCTCCATAATCTGAGGAGCAGCCTTAGCACATGCATTCTTGAAGGCCTGGATAGCACAGATTTCGAATGACAGCTGGTCAGAGTCTACTGGGTGGAACGAACCGTCCACGAGAGTAACCTTGAGTGAATCGAGAGGATAGCCACCGAGGATACCATTGCGCATAGCGGTCTGGAAGCCCTTCTGTACGGCGGGGATAAATTCGCTGGGAACGTTACCACCCTTCACCTCGTTCACAAACTGCAAGCCGCCCTGTGTCCAATCCTCGTCAACGGGACCAACCTTAACGATGATATCGGCAAACTTACCGCGACCACCCGACTGTTTCTTGTAAACCTCACGGAGCTCAACAGTCTGCGAGATAGCCTCCTTGTAACTAACCTGGGGACGACCCTGATTACACTCTACATTGAACTCGCGCTTCAGACGGTCGATGATGATATCCAAGTGGAGCTCACCCATACCCGAGATTACAGTCTGACCTGTCTGCTCGTCTGTCTTAACAGTAAATGTGGGGTCCTCCTCAGCAAGCTTAGCCAAGCCATTAGAGAGCTTGTCAACATCTTTCTGAGATTTGGGCTCAACAGCGATACCGATAACGGGATCGGGGAAGTCCATAGACTCGAGCATTACAGAGAGTGACTCGTCGCACAGTGTGTCACCGGTGCGGATATCCTTGAAGCCTACACCTGCACCGATATCACCGGCAGCGATGCAATCAACGGGAGTCTGCTTGTTAGAGAACATCTGGAAGATACGTGACACACGCTCCTTCTTTCCAGAGCGGGGGTTGTAAACGTACGAACCTGCAGTTACACAACCAGAGTATACGCGGAAGAATACCAAGCGACCTACATAGGGGTCAACGGCAATCTTAAATGCCAATGCGGTAGTCTTCTCATCCTCCTGAGCCTTGAGCTCCATCGGTTCACCTGTAGAAGAATCAGTACACTCTACAATAGGAGTATCGAGGGGTGAAGGCAAGAATGCGCATACATAGTCGAGCAGAGTCTGCACACCCTTGTTCTTGAACGAAGAACCGCAGAGCATAGGCACGAGTTCCATCTTCAAAGTACCGATACGGGCACACTTGATAATCTCCTCCTCGGTCACAGAGTCGGGATCATCGAGGTACTTCATCATCACCTCGTCGTCAAACTCAGCCACCTTGTCGAGCAAGTTCTCGCGCCACTTGATAGCCTCATCCATCATGTCAGCGGGAATCTCCTCTACCGAGTAGTCAGCACCCATGGTCTCATCATGCCACAGGATAGCCTTCATCTTGATGAGGTCAACCACACCCTTGAAGTTAAATTCAGCACCGATAGGAATTACTACGGGGCAAGGGTTAGCACCAAGCACAGTCTTCATCTGGCTTACCACGCTGTAGAAGTCGGCACCCTGACGGTCCATCTTATTTACATAAGCGATACGGGGCACGTTATACTTGTCAGCCTGACGCCATACAGTCTCTGACTGAGGCTCCACGCCACCTACTGCACAATAAGCAGCAACGGCACCATCAAGTACACGCAAGCAACGCTCTACCTCAGCGGTAAAGTCCACGTGTCCCGGAGTGTCGATAAGGTTAATCTTATACTGAGTATTGTTCCATTTCCAACGAGTGGTAGTAGCAGCCGATGTGATGGTAATACCACGCTCCTGCTCCTGAGCCATCCAGTCCATGGTAGCTGCGCCATCGTGCACCTCACCAATCTTATGAGTCAGACCGGTATAGAAGAGGATACGCTCTGATGTGGTAGTCTTACCAGCATCGATGTGCGCCATAATACCGATGTTTCTCGTCAGCGATAAATCTTGTTTTGCCATTTGTAAAACGTATTATATAAGTCCTTACCCAATATTAAAATCTGAAGTGAGCGAATGCACGGTTAGCCTCAGCCATGCGGTGCATATCCTCCTTACGCTTGAAGGCACCACCCTGATTGTTGAATGCATCGAGAATCTCAGCAGACAACTTGTCGGCCATAGTCTTACCACCACGCTTACGAGCATAGAGAATCATATTCTTCATGCTGATTGACTCCTTACGATCGGGACGGATTTCAGTAGGAACCTGATAGGTAGCACCACCGATACGGCGTGACTTAACCTCCACCTGGGGAGTGATATTGTCAAGAGCCTTCTTCCAGATTTCGAGAGCTGAGAGCTCAGAATCAGACATTTTAGCCTTAACCTTGTCGAGTGAAGCATAGAAAATCTCGTAAGAGATGTTCTTCTTGCCATCGTACATCAGATGATTAACAAACTTTGATACCTTAGTATCGTTGAATACGGGATCCGGGAGGACCATACGTTTTTTTGGTTTCGCTTTTCTCATTTCTTTTTTGAAAAGTTTTTGTTTTCGTTTGGGGCTGCATTTCTGTTTTCTTCAACACCCACTCCTGGGCATTTACTCAACCTTTATAGCTTATCCAACAAACCAAAACGTGTAAAATACTATTTTTAGTTTTTGAGGGCTTTACCTCAGACCGCACTCATCCGTGCAGCCGCGTTGTTAGGGTAAGCTCGGCTTACTTCTTAGCTTTGGGGCGCTTAGCACCGTACTTAGAACGACGTTGGAGACGGTTTGCTACACCTGCGGTATCCAAAGTACCACGAACGATGTGATAACGTACACCAGGGAGGTCTTTCACACGACCACCGCGTACCAATACGATTGAGTGCTCCTGCAAGTTGTGGCCTTCACCGGGAATGTAAGAGTTCACCTCTTTCTGGTTTGTCAAGCGCACACGAGCTACTTTTCTCATTGCTGAGTTAGGCTTCTTAGGTGTTGTAGTGTAGACACGAGTACAAACACCACGACGCTGAGGACAGCTGTCCAATGCGGGTGATTTGCTCTTGTCTGCAAGCACCTGTCTGCCTTTTCTAACTAATTGTTGAATTGTTGGCATTTTGTTAATTTTTAATTATTTATAATTTAGTTAATGTCGTTTCAGTCGAATACAGGCACAGTCCACCTCATATTCGGGGTGCAAAGTTAGTTACTTTCTTTCGATTAGCCAACAAAACTTGTGTTTTTTTTCAGAGAAAATGTGTTATACAACATTTTTTGAACATCATACACAGCACAGCCATCCATATAACACATAAAAAAAATCCTCGATGCCGAGGATTCAAGAACACAACAGGCCAAGGAGGCTATTACATCGGTAATCTATTTTCCACTACCTCCCAGTTGATGATATTCCACAAACCATTATAATACGCCGCTTTGTCAAAAGCATAATCAAGATACCAGCTATGCTCCCAGCAGTCGATTCCCAGCAGAGGAACAAGTCCACGCCTCCACGGATTACCCCCTCCTTCCTCGGTGACTATCAGTAAGCGCCCCTCGGAGTCAGCTGCCAGCCACACCCAACCACTACCGAAAAACGACATGGCAGCCTCGATCATCTGCCTCTTGAAAGCCTCCATATTTCCAAAATGATAATTGATGGCATTGGTAAGCCTCCAGTTGGGAGCTTTATATTCCGAAGCAGGCACAAACTGCTCGAAATAGAGTCGATGATTAAGCACCTGCCCTGCATTGTTGTATATAGGTCCATCAGCTGCCTGCTGTACAATCTCCTCCACCAGCAACCCTTCATATTCACTGCCGGGTATCAGTTTGTTCAAGTTACTTACATAGGCCGCAAAATGCTTCCCATGATGATTCTTCACCGTCTCCTCACTCATCACCGGTTCCAAAGCATCTGTGGCATAAGGCAGTACAGGCAAAGTGTAGGCTAAGGTCATTGTTCTTACCATAACATTAAGGATTAAAAGAAGTGTATACATCATTTATTATATATAATATGGTAAAGCATTAACAACCACAGCGACGTTTTGTTCATATCCCATCATCTGCTTCCCCCCAATGATGGCATCAATAGAGAGGCGGATAGAAAGCATCCTCGATATGCTCGACCGCCTGATTACCAGGCTCGCCAGTAATAGCAATGACATCGAAGCGTACTGGCCACGAAATACGGTGATAGCGCACATAGGCATGGGCAGCCTGCACCAATCGACGTATCTTATCGTTGGTGACAGCATCTACAGGGTCGCCAAAGCGGTCATCCCGACGAGCCTTCACCTCCACAATGACAAGCACGCCATTCTTCTGCGCCACAATATCAATTTCCTTATGTCCGAGACGCCAATTACGATCGCGTATGGTATACCCGCGGGCCATGAGATAAGCCACTGCACGGTCTTCGCTAATCCTCCCGAACTCATTGTGTTGTGCCATAATCCTCAAATTTGGATATAAAGGTAATACTTTTTTCACATACTCGGATAAAATCGCCTATCTCATTTATAATATTCAAGCAATTATCTTATAGTCCTCACTCAACAAACGGAATTCCATAACAATTCATTTACTGGAATCAACTAATACCTTCAGCTACGCCTCAGAAAACTCCAAATAAATTTGCGTTTTCACTTAGCTTTCATTAATTTTGTCGTGGAATCACCAAACAAGCGCGTAGCGCGCCGCGTTGTGTGAGGTAATCCCAATGTTAGGGGTGCTTGTCCAAGGGCAGGCTGAGATTATACCCTTTGAACCTGCTGGCGTAATTGCAGAGAGGAAAACGGAACTTGGTGTGTAGGCACGCTGATAGTATAAGAGAAGGCCGTATTCCCTCGTGAGAATAGGTCTTCTCTCTTTTTTCGCCCATGCCATACACGGCTCCGCAAGCAAGGAACCGGCATTTACGTAACTAAATGTCAAACCAAAAAGGAGAAAAATGAACAAAGAGAATCTGAAGAGAGACCTCGCGCTAGTGCGCGAAAAGAGTCCGCTGGTACACAACATCACCAACTACGTGGCCATGAACTTCTCGGCCAATGCCCTGCTCGCCTTGGGCGCCTCGCCCGTAATGGCCCATGCCGTGGAGGAGATGGACGATATGGTCGGTATCGCCTCGGCCCTGGTAATCAATATCGGTACGCTCGATGCCGAGTGGGTGCGCGGCATGCTGGCAGCTGGCCGTGCTGCACATCGCATGGGCAAGCCCATCGTGCTCGACCCCGTAGGTGCAGGAGCCACCCCCTATCGCACAGAGACTGCGTGGCAGATTATCCGCGAGTGCCACCCCACCATCATCCGTGGCAATGCCTCTGAGATTATGGCACTCGTGAATGCCGACATCAAGAGCAAGGGCGTAGACAGCAGCCAGAGCTCCGACGATGCCGTGGAGTCGGCCAAGCAGTTGGCAAGCACGACAGGTGCCGTCGTAGTCATCAGTGGTGCTACCGACTACATCACCGATGGTTCCCGCGTGGAGACGATTGGCAATGGCTCTCCGCTGATGACACTCGTCACAGCGATGGGTTGCACTGCCACCTCAGTAGTAGGCGCCTTTGCCGGTGTCAACCCCGATGCCTTCGAGGCTGCCCTGCATGGCATGGCGGTGATGGGTGTGTGTGGCGAACGTGCCGTAGCGCAGAAGTCCGCTCCCGGCTCGCTGCTCACCCACTTCGTGGATGCGCTGTACGAGATTACTCCCGAGCAGTTGGCCGAGCAGGTAGTAGCAACACCGGGCGACCATCGCGCCAAGTGGAGCAGCACAGCCTTCGAGGCGGTAGCCGACACCATGCGCAGCATCGAGCAGTATGCCTTCATACAGGAGATGCTGGCTGGCACGTTGCCGCAGGAGCAATTTGTGCGCTACCTGCAACAAGACAAGATATACCTCAAGGAGTACTCACGCGACCTCTACGCCGTTGCCGATATGATGACAGATAAGGCCGAGGGCAACTTCTTCCGCGCTACCGCCAAGGAGGGTATGGAGAGCGAGAATGCCATGCAGGCTATGCTGAGCGAGCGCTTTGGCATCCATGGCGAGGCACTCCCCGTAGCCACCACGCTACGCTACACCCGTTTCCTGCGCCACTATACCGACACGCTGGACGTGCCCGTAGTGCTCGCAGCCGTATTGCCCTGCTACTGGGTCTACAATGAGGTGGGCAAGTACCTCGTGGCACAGCAAATCAGTCCCGACAATCCCTATAAGGAGTGGATACAGACCTACGGTTCGCCCGAGATGGATGAGGCTACCAACTATGTAGTAGACCTCATCGACCGCCTGGCCGAGAACTGCACTCCCGAGAAGCAGGCACTCATGCGCCGCGTCTTCGCCGAAGGCTGCGCCTTGGAACTGGAGTTCTTTATGATTGGGCTCCAATCTTAGGAGTTCAGGAGACAGGAGTTCAGGAGTACAGACAATAGTTTCGACTATGAATAACATACCTATTAAAACCGCGAAAACGCATTTGTCTGAACTCCTGAGCGAAGCGAAAACTCCTGAACTCCTGAACTCCAAATAAACTCCTGAACTCCCCAAAAACTAATTCATAATAGAATAAAAACAATGAAAATCCCCTTTGACCTCTCCCTTTACCTTGTCACCGACCGCCCCCTTTCGGGTGGTCGTGACATGGCTTGGATAGTGCGTGAAGCCGCTGCAGGCGGTGTCACCATGGTGCAGCTCCGCGAGAAGGAGTGCTCCACAGCCGAATTCATCCAGCTGGCCCGCGAGCTGAAAGCCGCGCTGGCTCCTCTCGGCATACCTCTCATCATCAATGACCGTGTAGACGTGGCTCTCGCCGTGGATGCCGATGGTGTACACATCGGGCAGAGCGATATGCCCTATGCCACAGCCCGCAAGCTGCTGGGCAGCGACAAGATTATCGGTCTCTCGGTGGAGACGATGGATGAGGTCATCGCTGCCAATGCCCTCGACGTGGATTATATAGGTATATCGCCCGTGTATGCCACCCCCACCAAGACCGATACGCTCACCCCCTTCGGCCTCGACGATGTAGACGAGGTGATGCGCTGCTCGCGCCACCGCTGCGTGGCCATCGGCGGCATGAACAGAGACACCGTGGGCGAGGTCATCGCCCACGGCGTAGAGGGCGTAGCCGTGGTATCGGCTATCGTGGCAGCTCCCTCGCCCCGCGAAGCAGCAGCAGAGCTGGCTGAGATTATAAGCACGAAGAGGCCCGATGTCGCGCGAGAAAATCATAATTCAAAATTCATAATTCAAAATTATCCCCGAGTTCTCACCATCGCCGGCAGCGACTCGGGCGGTGGCGCCGGCATACAGGCCGATATCAAGAGCATCTCGGCCAACGGATGCTTTGCCACATCGGCTATCACCGCTATCACTGCACAGAACACGCTGGGCGTAAATGCCGTGGAAGGCCTCTCCATCGACATCCTCGAAGGGCAGATCGAAGCCGTGCTCAGCGACATAGGCACCGACAGCGTGAAGATAGGCATGCTCCACTCAGCCGAGGTGGTGCGCAGCGTAGCGCGTCTGCTGCGCAAGTACGGTATCAAGGATGTGGTGCTCGACCCCGTGATGGTATCCACCTCGGGGCACAAGCTCATCGAGGACAGCGCCATCGCCGTACTGAAGAGCGACCTGATGCCGCTGGCGCGAGTTATCACCCCAAACATTCCCGAGGCCGAAATCCTGCTTGGCGAGCCTATCGAGAAGCAGGGCGACCTCCCCGCTGCAGCCCGCCGCCTGGCCCAGCAGTATGGGGTATCGGTATTGCTCAAGGCAGGTCACTTAGTGGACGACGAGCTCATCGACATCTTCTACAACAATGAGACAGACGAAGTGATAGAGCTCAGTGCCCGCCGCGTCGACACGCCCAACACTCACGGTACAGGTTGCACCCTCTCAAGTGCCTTTGCTGCCCAACTGGCCAAGGGGCTCCCACTCACCGAAGCTGCCCGCGCAGCCAAAGCATACATCAACAATGCCATCATCCACGGTGCTGCCTACAAGATAGGCAACGGACATGGCCCCGTATGCCATTTCTATAAATGATCATTAAAAACTCAGCGCCTATTTCATTGGAAAACTCCGCGAAATAGGCGCATGGAGTTATGCACTACACCCTTTATGGGAGCATCTTGTGCACCGACATATTTCCATTGGAATATTCGATCCGAACGATATTTACTCCCTCAGATAACGTTCGTAGTTCTCGACCACTAGCATCGTAATAGGCAACTCCAACCACATGAGGATTGTCCACAGCATTGGGTGACACACCATTGGTAGAAGCATCAAAGGCCATACCACTTATCGTCACATCACTCAGGCACAATGTCTTTCCTGTAGCAGCTCCATTATACCAAGGATATATACGAACGTGAAGTTCCTCCCCCTCTTCCAACGTTATTACAGGCTGGGCAGTAACAAGATTCATCGTATTTGATACCATCTTACTAGGAGCATATATAGTAGTACGGGTATTGAAGTTATCCGTAGAGTAATATACATGACACATCATACCATTGCCTCCAGCGCCACCAACATACAAACTTATATTGTTAATTTTCAGTGATGTCCCAACATTCGCTTTCAGACCAAAATCAATATAGCGATCGGGGTTGTCATCAATCTCGCCATCAGGCCAAGCATCACCTGTAAGCAGATTGCGTTGTGTCTTGCGGTCAGGAGTATCCCCCTCGGGAATGCCATCCGGGTATTTGGTATAGTACTCCCCATTGCCGTCAACTCCACCTTTGGGTGCCTGGTAGCGTTGCACATACATATTTGACCATGACTGGTCGATTACTGTGGCCGGACCTGTAAGCACACACCCTGTATTGTCGCTATCAAGACGCCAATAGGCCTTCACATCAGTACCTCCCTCAAGCGTTACTGCAGTGGCCTTCACCGGTACGGTAATCGTATTACCACCTTGCTCGATAGTGATACATCCCTCCGTCAATCCATTTTCCTCCAACGTAAGCTGCGCATAGAATGTTTGTATGAGCGTTGCCGCTACATATGGGATATTCAACTCATTCACCCAATTGGTCTTGTCTATAGAAAGAGTTATCCCTTCAGATGCCACGATACGAACAGAGCCCTTATCGGGAGATAGGCTGAATCCATTTAGTGTGAACTCCTTACGCAAAGTTTGTCCTTTGTAGGCTTCACCCAAATCTGCTTCAGAGGGTGTTATGCTAAGATCACTCGGGAGTACAATATTATCGGCCAAGATACCCTGAGCCTTCATCAACTCTGCACATTTACGAGCAACAAGGAGCGCACCTGTAGTATTGAAGTGTGTGCTACCATCGCCATCAAACAGGAGCTCATGACACTTGGCATCGCCATAGCTTTCATACAATTCTGCTGTAGCTGTAGTGAGGTCGATAAAGGGCACCTCCATTTCCTCAGCTACCAACTGCATCTGATAGGCATAGTCCATGCTGTTATCATCCTCGCCTACCTTCTGATTGGCTATAGGACCATTTTCTGTCAGTTTAGAGAAATTATCGCCTAGGTCATGCTTTCCATTGCGACGAATTTTCGACCCCGAGAAGTAGCTGCGGCATACGGGAGCCACGAGGATAGGATTTCCTCCCAAAGCCCTTGTCTCCTCCACATATTTACGCAGGTACTCTTTATACGTGGTGGAAGGATGAGTACCACGATTATCCAATGCTGCTGCACTAGCCGCATCACCAATCTTTTCATAATATGCCTTCAGAGCCACTGCATCCATACCCCCATGCTTCTCATCATTATGGGCAAACTGAATGATTACATAATCGCCTGGTTGCATATTGTTCTTCACAGCTCCCCAACGGTCGGCCTCATTGTAGAAGCCACGAGTATCACGTCCCCCGCGAGCATAGTTTACCGAGGTTACGCCCTCGAGGAACTGCTGCAGATACATTCCCCATCCACGTGTCACCGTGGCTGATTCATCGTAAGGAGCCATAGTGGAGTCTCCACAAGTATGCACCTTAATGCCATCGGCACTCATCAACATAAGTGCCACCAATACCAATGGTAAAATACGAAGTCTTGCTTTCATGATAATAATGTCATTCCTTTTATCCAACAACATGGTTCGATTATCAAGAGCAAAGTTACAAGAACTTTCTTAAAAAAGGAAGGATTAGCATCATTTTTCCATATCTTATGTCGGTAATCACAGTTATACATCAATAAGCCATTGATTTATCGTTTTTTTTAGATACTTTTGTAGACTTTTCAATCTGAAGATATGGTTTACTAATAGATATTATATATGAGAAGAACTATGCTTGCAGCCACCATCGTGGCACTGACCCTGGCAGCACCAGCCCAGGTAATCGAGAGTTATCAGGTGCGCGATGCCGTGCCCCTGCGCGGCCCTATCGAGACCGACAGCATCAACGGCGAAGGCCGTAAGTTTGAGACCAAGAACCTGCTGGGTACAGCCATCGGCCTCAATCAGGACAACTACACCACCCAAGCGATGGAGGCCGATACGGCTGGCTTCATCACCTTGGCCAAGGCCGACGGCGAGCACCTCATCTATGTGGTGAGCACACAGATCCGTGCCGACCGCTTCATGAAGGGCAAGCTGAAGGTAACCTCTCCCGTCCGCTGGGAGGCCTATATCAATGGCGCTTCGAAATCCAGGAAGGAGAATGCCGACGACAGCCTCAACGTGAAAGCCGCCCAGGACATCGCCCTGCGCCTGGAGCCCGAGCGCAACTACGAGATTACCCTCAAGCTGCTCGCCCACAAGGACGACAAGGTGGCTCCTGCCTTCAAGTGCGAGGTGGTGGCCGACAAGGACTACGAGGGTACCACCCTGTTCTCGGGGCACGACCTCAAGAAACGCTTCACCCTCGACAATACCGTATATGGCCACCGCGTGATCGACGTGGCCCTTTCGCCCAGCGGCAAGTACCTGCTCACCCGCTACTGGAACAACTACAGCAAGGGACGCCAGCATGTATATGCCCAGCTGTCGGAGACCAAGACCGGCAAGGTGCTCCTCGCCAATGCCAAGGACGGCATGCGCTGGATGCCCAAGAGCGACAAGCTCTACTACACCGCCACGGCAGCCACAGGCAACAATGTCATCACCCTCGACCCCGCCACACTCACCGAGGAGGTACTGCTCACCGAGATTCCCGCCGAGAGCTTCACCTGGGCGCCCACCGAGGACTACCTCATCTACTACCCCAGAGAGAACGGACAGGCCGAGCAGGGTCCGCTGAAGCGCGTGGTAACCCCGCGCGACCGCATCCCCGGCAACCGCGGGCGTAGCTTCCTGGCCAAGTACGACATCAAGAAGGGCACCACCGAACGCCTCACCTACGGTAAGCGCTCGAGCTACCTCAACGACATCAGCCAGGATGGCACGAGGATACTCTTCAGCACCAGCGCCGAGGCTCCCACCGAGCGCCCCTTCGGCAAGACATCGATATACCAGCTCGACCTCACTACCTACACGATAGACACCCTCGTCTATGAAAATGCCTTCGTAGATGGTGCCGACTACTCGCCCGACGCCACTCAGGTGCTCTTCACCGGAAGTGCAGAATCCTTCGATGGAATCGGCAAAAATTGCGGTTCACACCCCATCGCCAACGACTACGACAAGCAAGCCTTCATCATGGATCTTGCCACACGCGAGGTGACACCCATCACCAAGGATTTTGACCCCTCGGTGAGCGTGCTCCAATGGAACGTGGCCGACCACCACATCTACTTCACCACCGAAGACAAGGACGAGCAGAACATCTACCGCTACAACACCACGAAGAAGAGCTTCGAGCAGCTGCCGCTTGAGATCTCCGTGACCCAGCGCTTCGCACTGCCCTCGCAGAGTGCCACCGTCGCCGCCTACTATGGTCAGGACGACCACACCGCTGGCGTGGGCTACCTCTTTGACCTGAAGAAAAACCGCTCGCGCCTCATCGCCGACCCCATGAAGCCTATCCTTGACGAGATAGAGTTGGGCGAGACACACGAGTGGAACTTCACCGCCTCGGACGGTACCCTCATCCACGGCAAGTACTGCCTGCCCCCCTCGTTCGACCCCGAAAAGAAATACCCTCTCATCGTCTACTACTATGGCGGCACCTCACCCACGGTCAAAGGCATCAGCAACCCCTACTGCGCACAGCTCTTCGCCTCGCGCGACTACGTGGTCTATGTCATCCAGCCCAGCGGCACCACCGGCTTCGGTCAGGAGTTTGCCGCCCGCCACGTCAATGCGTGGGGTAAGCGCACGGCCGACGACATCATCGAGGGCACCAAGCAGTTCTGCAAGGAGCACCCCTACGTGGATGCCGACAGGATAGGCTGTCTCGGAGCATCGTACGGAGGCTTCATGACACAGTACCTGCAGACCCAGACCGACATCTTCGCTGCCGCCGTATCACATGCCGGTATCAGCAACGTCACCAGCTACTGGGGCGAGGGCTACTGGGGCTACAGCTACAATGCCATTGCCGCTGCCGACAGCTACCCCTGGCAGAACCCCGACCTCTTCACCAAGCAGGGCTCGCTCTTCAATGCCGACAAGATCAACACCCCGCTGCTGCTCCTCCACGGCACCGTAGATACCAATGTGCCCATTGGCGAGAGCATCCAGCTCTTCAACGCCCTGAAAATCCTGGGCAAGCCCGTAGAGTTCATCCAGGTAGAGGGCGAGAACCACTTCGTGTCTGACTACGACAAGCGCGTCCTTTGGCACAACACCATCATGGCATGGTTTGCCCGCTACCTACAAGGCAACGACAAGTGGTGGAACGACCTCTATCCCGAGCGCCATTTGTAAACCAGAGGTGTCGGGAAGCATGTAAATTTTATAGATATTTATAATCTATTTACGCGGAAAGTTGGCAAATGTTAACTATCTTTGCAGAAAATAACAAAACACCCATATTTTATAGCATTATCGGATTCGTTTGATTATGAAAAAAGTTCATTTATCGTTCATTGCTGCCTGTGTATTGGCATTCTGTTCATGCAGCAGCAAACTTGGTGAGATGTCATCACACTATTTTGCAGTTACTCCCCAAATTCTTGAAGCCTCTAATGGCGAAGTTCCCGTAACCATCTCCGGCACATTCCCCGAGAAGTTCTTCCACAAGAATGCCGTAATCACCGTGACCCCGGTATTGAAATACGAGGGTGGGTCGGTAAGCGGCGACTCATACACCTTTATCGGTGAGAAAGTAGAAGGCAACAGCCAAGTGATCTCCTATAATATCGGTGGCAGCTTCACCATGAAGAGCGTTTTCGACTATGTTCCCGCAATGGCAAAGTCGGAACTCTACCTCGAGTTTACCGCCAAGGTCAAGAACAAGGCCAAGGCTATGCCCGCAGTCAAGATTGCCGATGGCGTATTGGCAACAGGTGAGCTGTATAGCCAGACCGCCGCAACCACCGCACCCGCATACGCTGAAGATGCGTTCCAGCGTGTTATCAAGCAAGCCAAGAAGGCCAATATCAAGTTCCTCATCCAACAGACCAATCTTCGCCTAAGCGAGCTCAACTCTGACGAGATGAATGAGTTCACCGCTACCCTCAAAGATATCAAGGATGACATGGAGAATAAGGTACTCGACAACATTGAAGTATCGGCCTATGCATCTCCCGATGGTGGCTATGACCTTAACGACCGTTTGGCCGAGCAGCGTCAGAACAATGCGGAATCACATGTAAACAAGTTGCTCAAGAAGACCAAGGTAGATGCCTACGTTGATACGGAGTACACCGCTGAGGACTGGAGTGGTTTCCAAGAGCTCGTTGCCGGTTCCAACATTCCTGACAAGGATCTTATCTTGCGTGTATTGTCGATGTATAGCGACCCTGAGATCAGAGAGCAGGAGATAAAGAACATCTCTGCTGTCTATGGAGAACTAGCTGAGGAGATTCTCCCCCAACTCCGCCGTGCACGCCTCACCTTGAACTACCAGCTTATCGGTCGTTCCGACGATGAGATTCTTGCGGCCATCAAGAACGATATCTCAGCATTAAGCGTTGAGGAGTTGCTCTATGCCGCCACTCTAGTGGAGAGTGTCGAGGAAAAGACAGCTATCTATAACCAGACAGTGAAGTACTATCCTAACGATTACCGCGCATACAACAACCTGGCAGACCTCTCGATGCAGGCTGGCAATCTGGCCTCCGCCAAGGAAAACTTGAATAAAGCGGCAAGGCTTGCACCTTCAGCTGCTGAGGTCAACACCAACCTTGGTCTGATAGCTCTTGCCGAGGGCAATGTGGTTGCTGCCGAGAACTATCTGGTGAAGGGCACAGACTCTGAGGCCAACGAGGCAGCTTTGGGCAACCTCTACATTGCCCAAGGACAATACGAGCGTGCCGCAATCGCATTGGAGGAGAGCAAGAGCAATGCGGCTGCATTGGCTCAAATTATGTCAGAGAACTACACCGCAGCCAAGAACATCCTCAAGGAGATTGAGACCCCCGATGCCTACACCTATTACCTCAGCGCCATTGTAGGAGCCCGTACCAACAACGCTTCTATGGTAGCAGAGAATCTGGCCAAGGCCGTAAGCCTCGACTCAAGCCTTCGCGACAAGGCCGCCAAGGACATGGAGTTCAAGAAGTTTGCTTCTGTATTATTGAACCTCTAATCCTACACAGCCATACTCCAAGAGCAGGGTAGACGCATCAGAATAACCTCGCACAAATGATTGAGTTTCACACAGATCTCACGAATCTCACAAACTGCGCGTCGCTTCGCCCGCGCTTGTCGGCTCTGCCGAGTGTTTGCAGCCGGATGGCGAACACGAGCGTTA
>JAZPZS010000051.1:0-26611 GCA_045544835.1 Bacteroidaceae bacterium
ACGAAGTGATTCGTAGCCAAGTTCTCCCACCAACTCAGTTTCCTTGAGCCAATCAAAATCGGCATATACATACAACTTCTTCATAGCACATTATTCCTTTTTAGATGCCCTTTCACGCTGTGGTAAGTTCATGTCCTGCAACGCTCTGCCAAGTTTGTCATCTTTTGCTAATGAGAGAATATCATCATCAAGTTGCAGGGCATATAACACACGCAGATAGATGCCAATCGCAACCGTCGGCACACCCTTCTCGATGCGTGAAACCGTAAGTGGCGAACAAGTGGCACGCTCCGCAACCTGTGCAACACTCAAATTACGACGCAATCGGGCAAGCCTTATCTGCTCACCAACAACCTGCATCTTCTGCTCCAACTTTCGGGGCAATTTAGTCCCCATTGTACTCTTTACCATAACCGTAACACATCATATAATATGCAAATATAATACTTTTTCTTTATTTTATGATAAGTTGGGTATGAATTTGCGCGTCTGATTATTTTTTTGTCGTAGCTCTTGTTTAAAAAGTGAGACATGTCCTACATTTTTGAGGAATCAAATATATCCGCAATTGAACTGTAAAGAAATTCTTGATAGTTTAACCTACCTATAAGCGTAGCGAAAAATCTCTGTATCATCGCTTAATTACGCCTATTCCTCGAAAACCTTCGGTGGAGTTTGTGGCTATTGAGATGTGCTATGCGCTAAGTCTCTGCGAAACGCTCGGGAATCCTGTACAAAAAAAATGTAGCATATTGGTAGGTAAACCCTGTGGATTGCTTACGGGGTGTTAAAATCGGAGGTATAGACTTCTTCGTTTTCGTGACGAATTGTTATCGGTTCTCTACTTTCTGCTTTCTTTCTGCTTTTTTCTAATAGCCCGTGGCTGCGTTCTTTTCGTTCGCCTTGGGGATTTGGGCGGAAAGATTGCAAGGATTCCCCTTTTCGTTTTCTTTTGTGAACATAAAACGAAGTTCTCGGACTAGCCGAGCGCAAGCATTCGCCGCCCGTAGGGGCTAAAGGCAATTACCATAAATTGGCCATGAATAGATTATCTAAAGCGATTGCCATATCGAAGATGTGATAAAAAAGTAGCGGTGAACTTATCATCCACCACGAAGTTCTTTATACACATTTTATTCCTTCACATTACATGTCGTCATACCCTCCTTCGGCCAATATCATTTTTGCCCAGTCAGCCTCTTCAGCCGCTCCATCTCTTCAGGTTCACACGTCAGGAGCCCTTTCCCCATAAAATACTCAGACATACGATACAACCCATCGGCTAAAAAGCGTCCAACATAGCGTGGGAATCGACCTTGCAGTAATATTTCTATGGACCGTTCTATATCAGCGATATTGTGCGTTGCATGATAGCGTTCCACACACCTTCTCCCTATTAGACAATTTAATATTGGGAATCGATCCGTTGAACGAAGGAGAACGGCATCGTAAGCAGTGGTGTCACCTATTTCAAGCATCCAGGCCAAGCTACATCATAAAAGCCAGTTCGCTCTCCTGGCGTTCCATTTCGTGCAATACTTGTAAAAAGCTTACCGTATCATTCTCCACCATCTCCAGACAGGTCACATCCCGTATTTTGCTTCGAGTGGAAGATGTTTCTTTACAATTCCAATTGTGTAGTCCCACATCATTATAGTTATCAACCGACAGTACCTCAAACAACACCCGATAAGGGTCACCACCACGATATACCAATTGTCTGAGGCTGTCGAACTGCTGCTTGTAGAGCAATTCACCACTGACAGACGTATCGAACTGCGATTACCACTACACGAAGCATGGCCGGCAAGCTACCCAAAAGCCATACTGATAATAATAGAGAACTTCATTTCCATAGATTTTGCTTTTGTCGATTGTCACATTGACGATGAACAACACTTCGTGAAGTTAATATTGATACTGGCACCTTGTTTATTATATGTTGTGGGGCGATGAAAAATCATCGCCCCACAACATATAATAAACTTTTTAATAATTTTACTCCGCAAAAAGAATCTTCTTCACAACTACCTTCCCATTGGAATACAATATGCGTTCCAAATAATAACCCTCTGTCGGTTGGTTTATTTTTCGTCCATCAAACGAATAATATTCACGTTTCAACACTTCTTCGTTTTCAACATCCGTGATACCTACAGTGGTTTTGCTATCATAATTCAATTTAAATCCTGTAAATATTGTCCAGTCCTTGTCAACGGCAACATCCTTCTTTATACCTAAGCGTACAGTTCCGTCTGTTATGACAAACTTCAATGTATTGTTGGCATACATTCCTTTTTGGAACCAAACGGATGCAGCATACATTGTATTGGGTACATAACCAAAACCTGTGGGAACTTCATCTCCCGCATACAATATAGAACTTGCCTCATCAAAAACAGAAATGAGCGATACACTCTCCTCATTAGCATAAAGTAAAGCGTTCAGTTCTTCCTGTCCATTTAGTCTAGCCTCTTCACCGACAGCAGGCCCATCACCTCCATAACGATAAAAACCACTTACAGTTAACGTATAAGTGCCTGAAGGCATATCCGTCAGTTCTTGACTGACATCAAATGTTCTATTATAGACTTCTGCCACATCATAATCTACAGTCGGAGTTCCATCCCAACCTTCACTGCTATCAGTGAAGTCAGGATTGATTAATGCAAAAGTGAAATCAGCGGGAGGGAGCTGCGTAAGCAAGAAACTATGCAGTTGGTCCTTCACTACGGTAATATATTCTTTGCATTCCTCTACAGTGGTTATCGATTCATATCTGGCTTCAGCGTCCTTGATACGTCTCTTGGCGAGAAGACGTCCTGCCGTACTTACCTTATTCTGCTTGGTTTCATATTCAGCAATGAACATATCTATTACACCACGAAGTTCACCCATTGCCTCTATGAAATCTTTATCAATATATTTATCTATTGCATCTTGGTCATACCCCAAATAATAGAGCTTCATATCCGCAATAGCAACCCAGTTGGCTGCGAATTTTGAATTCATACGTATACCCAGTTCCATCTTACCCTCATACACCACAATTTCGTCTATTGTAAAGTATTTGCTAGAAAGAGTATAGCAGTTCACCGCCTTGTCGTTAGCATAGAACTCCACATCCTGATTTCCAGAACCATCTTGTTGCTGTGCCATAATAGCAGCCGTGAGGCGATATGTTCCATTGGGAACATCGATAGTACGGTACAATCCGCGTCCAGCAGGTGACTCATTAACCTGACACCAGTTTTCAAACGCAACACCCAGATATTCACCTGCAGCATCTAACAGTTCTATTGCTTGCATATTGTGCCAACCTGTTAATATCTGATCATTGTACCATTCCTTTGCAGAGAGCGGATTGCCAAGATAAACAGTGTAGTCCTCCAATGATGGGTCTGGGTCTGGTTCTGGTTCCTCCTCCTTCACCTCTTCGAGACTATAGAGTTTCATATCTGCAATTGCTACCCAGTTGGCTGCATATTGCGAGTTCATACGTATTCCCAATTCAATTCTTCCATCTTGTACCACTATACTGTCTATGGTGAAGTATTTGGATACTGGCGCATAGCAGTTCACAGACTTCTCGTTCGCATAGAATTCCACATCCTGATTACCTGCCCCATCCTGCTGTTGTGCCATAATAGCAGCAGTGATGCGGTATGTGCCATTAGGAACATCTATAACACGATACAGACCACGCCCTGCAGGTGACTCGTCGGTCTGGCACCAGTTCTCAAATGCTATCCCTAAATATTCACCTAAGACATCCGCCAACTCTACAATTTGCATATTGTGCCAGCCTACAAATGTTTGGTCATTTTTCCATTCCAAACTTGACAACACATTACCAAGATAAGCTGAGCAATCTACCCATTCTAATTCGGGTTCCGGTTCGGGATCGGGTTCGGGATCGGGTTCCGGATTTGGTTCTGGTTCTGGGTCAGTATCGGTAAAATCTCCCGTTACAGTCATCGGGAGATATGCAGTATACTCCTTTCCCCCCGATGTAGTCAATGTAATGTATACATCCGCTAATCCTTGTTTCAGCCCCGTCAGTTCTTCGTCTGTGAATGCCACTGTAGCCCATCCGTCAAACGATTTGGAGGTGACTTCATTCCTTGCTATTTCCACTTTATTTTGAACCACTGTATATGTGACGGCACCACTAAGGCGTGTACCATAGGGATAAACCTCCATATATAGTGTGTGGTCTATGCCTTTAGTTGGTGTTGCCGTCAAATCTATATCAGCAGCACGAAGAATATAGTCATCGTAGGCCTTGACATCAACTGTTATCGTTTCGTTGTTTCCATCCAATTCCAGATAGTTGCCCATCACTTCATTATACTCCATCACCTTCCCCGTATATGTACCCACCGTGGTTTTAGTACCTGTCATAATCAACGTTGCTTTACTGTGTGCGGGTACACGAAGAGTGTCAAGCCCTGTACTTATAGAGAAATAATTGTGCGGATTCCCATTCTGTGCCAATCGGGCAGAGATTCCCTTGGCATTTACGTACTCGTTATCACCTGTATTTTCTACTTCTGCTACAGCATATACTATTTCTCCGGCATGAGCATACCCCTTATCCATATTCAAGAACGTAATCGGAGATGTCAAAGATATACTTGCCGCTTCAGATACTGGTTCAAGTATCCAGTATTGCATTTCTTCTACATCTTCGTACCAAGCTTTACCGAATGGGTCATTATATTGCTCTATTGGATACAAATAACACTTTGCATCTTCTTGCCCTACACAAACTCCTAAATAGGCATAATATGGCCAAATGTCTCCCGCTAAGCCCATTTTAGCACCAATATGCTTATTTAGTACATACGCATCATTATTTGAATCGTACGTAAACTTCAACAAGTTGCGCGTATTAAGTTCCATATCTTCAGTTAGATAATAATCGTATCCATCATTTATCACACCAAGATACGCTCCATTTTGATTTTTCAGATAGAAATCATTGGTACTACTGGAAAGGATGTTAAATGTACTCGTATTATCATGTTGCTGACTCAGTCTTACGGTACCATCAGATACAGACAAGTACAAATCTGTATTAGCCAAGCGCAACGCGTATTTATCTGCAGGATTCGGGATATTCATTCTACATGTGCTCTCCCAATCAGACCATACACTCGACAAATTCTCATACGCATTATCTTTATCTGTATTCTCTTCGGCTTGTACGATTGAGTTTTCCAGCATCTCTATCACCGACATTGGATATTGGAACAGTTGATTACCGAACTTTTTCTCTCTATAGTTGTCTATCCATTCTTTCAAAACAGGCAGTACGCTATAATAATTATAATATCCATTGCCCTTGGCACGATTTATTACATCATATTCTGCAAAATCTTCAAAGCTATAGACCCAATCGTCTCCTTCTGAAGCTTGCATAATAGCTTTGTAGATTAGTTCTCTGCATATCGCATTGAATGGACCTAACTCTTGTTCTTCTGATGAACGATAAACTCCAGAAGAACAGTAATCAGCTCCTTCATAGATTCCTACAAGTTCTTTATATCGCTCATCCTGAAAAAAATGTTTCCAAGGCACTTCACTTGGGTTATTACTTAAAGAAATATTAAGCTTATACCCCAAATTCTGTAGTTCACGAAAATTCTGTTTAGCTTCCTCATTAGAAAAGGGGGCATCTCCAACCGCTTGGTCACCCAATCCTGCAAATGCGTGTGAAACCTCGTGCGCTATCGGTCCTCTTTCGCGTCCTTTTAAAATTACGCAATATCCTCCTGGTCCCCAATTTAATCCTGCATATCCCCACACTGACTCGTCATTCCTTACGTTCTCGAAAGATTCACCTGTAGGATTATTAACTACATCTATAATTGTTGTTTTATTTAGGTCAATCCCTGGAATTTTTTCGACATATTCCGCACAGATACTTCTGTCTTCATTTATTCGACGTATAGCACCATCATGTACAAACTCGTTTTGGGAAACCACTTTCACGGTATAGACATTGAAACGATTTCGGAAAGACTTGAAAGGTTCAAAAGCAAACATGGCTTCCATTGCATTCTGCATTACGATTTCGTATTTTCCTCCTGTTCCCATGTCACGGTCAACAAATGCATCACCTAAAAATACGAAATCAATACCTCGACCGACTGTCGCCTCTTGTAAAACGATGACTTCTCCATCGCGACTATAATCAGAAGACGTATATAAGTTGTATCCATATGGCTCATGGTATGCTGGTTCACCTAATTCTTGAGCTATCAGTTCTCTTAAGCGTTTCATATACCATGAATCATCAACAATCTTATCAGTATTTGTTGGAGTAATATATTCTATAATTTGCCCAACATTATCTATTAAACACATTTCATTCGTGATAACAAAAGAACTATTAGCAGAGCTAATATTTCCAAACTGTTTTCTTACCCATGTTATTCCTTCAGGCATATTTTGTGCTACACTCTTCCAATACTCCCAATCTTCCTCAGCGCCTGAAACCGTCGGTTCAATCAACACAACTACTCCTAATCCTTTATTCCTATAATCAAAATAGAGGTTAAGAATACTATCATTCGGATATTTATTATATATGTCCTGTTCAAAAGATACATACAATGTAAATTCATTCTTATTAAGGACTTCATCTACAGTGGTATATTTCCGATCTAACAATGAAATATTATCATGTCCTATAAACAAATCCATGTCCGCCACATCCAAGAATGGTTTGTCGATACTCCTATACTGCCGCAATAGTCCCCATGCATATTGTGGATATGCCTTATGTGCTTTCACTGTTTCTGGCACTTTTCCATGTAGATGGTTTGCTTGCACCGCAAGCAAGCGTGCAAGTATGAGGCTTCCTGTCACTGGTATATCCATCAACTTTGCAAAACTCTCAGGCAACACACCTTCCAGATTATTATTAAACAAATTTACGGAAGTCAAATATCCACCCTTGTTGGTCGACACTCCATACCATTCGTCGAGAGGGCTGTCAGTAAGCCAATTCTCGTTATTGTTCCAGTTGTCTCCGTTTGTCGCATTATACAAATCTATGAGTGCCTGTTTCTGTTCACTAAAACTGGCTGTACCTTTAGGCATTTGTTTCACAGTCACGAAATAGCGGTCATCGGCGATATTCAACATTATCTGCCCCTCACGCATTTCGTTCTCTTCAGAAGGTGTTACCTGCAAACGTAGAATTCCCTCTTCTCCAGATTCAATAGCTGTAATCCATTCGCACCAACTCTCATCGGGAATCATCTCGTAAGAAGCATCATATTTGATGTCAAACGTCGCCTCTTGAGACTGTACAATATACTCTCTCTCCTCCAAATATACTAAAGGAGTAGCCAATTGCCTGACTGAAAGTGTTATCGAATCAGTACGACTCACATTACTCACAAGAATCCTACCCAGACGTTCGTTCCCCGTACTATTGAGTTTATATGTGATAAAATAGCGGTTGTCTGAGCCTTTTGCGACATAGCTTCCCAACCATTCTTCACCCTCAAGAACGGTAAATTCCAATCCCTCGTCACATATAGCGGTTACGCAAAAGTCTGCTTTGCCGAGTGAATGATAGGATGTCAATGCACCTACTACATACGAATCCTTATCTACTGTAATTGGGTACTTTACTGTCGAAATCACATTTGCCATCATCGGCAACATTCCTGCCCATACGAGGCTGAGCAGCCATAGCCATTTCTTGGTCTTCATAGTCTGAAAATTTTAATTAGGTAATCAATCATTCTTTCATTCAGTTCTATCCTGACTCTCCAAGGAATATATAGTATATATTTAAAAGAAAAAGACGTGGGAGTCATCACCTGTTACTCGTCCCACGGTTAAAGGCCTTCGCATTGCCCTGTCAATCGAAACGAGCAACGCGAAAGCCCCACGCCGATATGTAAAACGCGCCTTGTATTACACCAATCATCACGACCAATATAACAAAGGAGTACGAAAAACATACCCATAGAGCATTCACCGTTGCTTTGTTTTTGATTGACATAGAAGTTGCGAAGTTCTTAACCGTCAAAACAAAGCGTCCAAGTAAACGCCTTTTCCTATATGTCCTCCCCGCCCTGCCACCTTAATCCGTACAAATGAGTTAAGGTATCGGCGAGAGATGCGACAAAGATAGTAAATAATTAGGAATTAGGAGTTAGGAATTAGGAGTTATTTTTTAATGTTTTAGAGCATAAGCAGCAACAAAGGTTGCAACGTTGACGATGAGACAGCCTTTGGCTGTACGATGACGTTGACGAAGAACCAAACAACACTTTATCGCAAGTGTAATACTCCGGCGAGTAGGTGCATCCACTAATTATTGCACCTGTAATAAATATTGGTACTCTTTAAGTAGGGAAAATCAGACAAAGAGATTTTTTCCAACGAAAGGCTCCGTCAGTTTTATCAGAGCCTTGCAATAGAATTGCCAGAGCCTTGCGTTTTGCGCGGTACATGCATGTACCGATTTTGGCGCATGTTTGTAATTCCAATGGAGCCTAAAAACAGGAGTGTGGAACTGCCCAAATTGTTTTATCATAGGTGTGATAATTTTTTATCGAGCCTGTGATATTTTTTTGTCAAGCCTATGATAATTCTTGACAAAACGTTGTAGGTTGGATTCTGGCAGGTGGAATTGCGTTTGCGAGCAATATCGCGTGTTCGAACAAATAAAGGTCGGCCCTGCGCGGGATCCTTCGTTCCTCAAGATGACACCATCGCGGATGAATTTGCCTTTTGGACAACTGCTATATTATTACCAAAATAAAATTCTGTGAGGAAAATGCGCCGAAAGCCTTGCAGATACGCAAAGTCTTTGTAATTTTGCATGAGTTCATCATTGGAAACTTAAAAACTTACAAACTCATAAACTCAAATCACTATGGCAACCACACCGGAATTCAAGTATGCACCGATGTTCCAGCTGGGAAAGGATGACACCGAGTACTATCTGCTGACCAAAGACTATGTGTCTGTCGGTGAGTTCGAGGGCAAGCCTATGCTGAAGATTGCTCCCGAAGGTTTAACTGCTATGGCCAACGCCGCCTTCCGCGACGTGTCGTTCCTCCTCCGCCGTGCCCACAACGAGCAGGTGGCGAAGATCCTGAGCGACCCCGAGGCCAGCGACAACGACAAGTATGTAGCCCTCACCTTCCTGCGCAATGCCGAGGTGTCGGCCAAGGGCAAGCTCCCCTTGTGCCAGGACACGGGTACGGCCATCATCCATGGCGAGAAGGGCCAGCAGGTATGGACAGGCTTCTGCGACGAGGAGGCGCTCTCACTGGGCGTTTACAAGACCTATACCGAGGAGAACCTGCGCTACTCGCAGAACGCTCCGCTCGACATGTACAACGAGGTGAACACCCGCTGTAACCTCCCCGCACAGATTGACATCGAGGCTACCGAGGGTATGGAGTATCACTTCCTCTGCGTGACCAAGGGTGGTGGCTCGGCCAACAAGACCTACCTCTACCAGGAGACCAAGGCGCTGCTCAACCCCGACACGCTGGTGCCCTTCATGGTGGAGAAGATGAAGACACTCGGCACTGCCGCTTGTCCGCCCTACCATATCGCCTTCGTTATCGGTGGCACATCGGCCGAGAAGAACCTCCTCACCGTGAAGCTCGCCTCGACCCACTACTACGACAACCTGCCCACCACGGGCGACGAGACGGGTCGTGCCTTCCGCGATGTAGAGTTGGAGAAGAAGGTGCTCGAAGAGGCCTACCGCATCGGCCTCGGTGCACAGTTTGGCGGTAAGTACATGGCACACGACGTGCGCATCATCCGACTGCCCCGTCACGGTGCCTCTTGCCCCGTGGGCCTTGGCGTATCCTGCTCGGCCGACCGTAACATCAAGTGCAAGATTAATAAGGACGGTATCTGGATTGAGAAGATGGATGACAATCCAGGCTCACTCATCCCCGAGCATCTGCGCAATGCCGGTGAGGGTGATGTAGTGCGCATCGACCTCAACCGCCCCATGCCCGAGATCTTGGCTGAGCTCACCAAGCATCCCGTGGCTACGCGCCTCTCGCTCAACGGCACCATCATCGTGGGCCGCGACATCGCGCATGCCAAGCTGAAAGAGCGCCTCGACCGTGGCGAAGACCTGCCCCAGTACATCAAGGACCATCCCATCTACTATGCCGGTCCTGCCAAGACACCTGCCGGCATGGCTTGCGGCTCGATGGGTCCCACTACAGCCGGACGTATGGACCCCTATGTGGACCTCTTCCAAAGCCACGGCGGAAGCATGATTATGCTGGCCAAGGGCAACCGTGCCCAGTGTGTCACCGATGCTTGCAAGAAGCACGGCGGATTCTACCTCGGCTCTATCGGTGGTCCTGCCGCTATCCTGGCGCAGAACAACATCAAGAGCATCGAGTGCGTAGAGTATCCCGAGCTTGGCATGGAGGCCATCTGGAAGATTGAGGTGGAGGACTTCCCCGCATTCATCCTCGTGGACGACAAGGGCAACGACTTCTTCAAGCAGCTGAAACCCACCTGTCCGATGAAGTAAGGTAAGCGCAAAGCGCTAACTCCATTTAATTCATGACTCCTCCTGAGAGTTGAGCTCGCGAAACGTGAGCAATAAAATAAGGTGTATCGTGCGATACACCTTATTGTTTTTTTATGCGGTAGGCTATTTTGCCGCCTTGCGTGTGGAGAGGGTGCCCTTTTCGTCAATCGTGACCTCGATGAATACACCCGATGTGGGCTTCCCGCTCAAAGGCATTCCTTGGAGGTTGTAGTATCCTACCACTGCTGCTCTGCCCTGTAGGCTGGGCTGCCATGGAGTGATGGCAGTGGTAGCCTCCTCTTCCGTCTCCTCAAACACCCAGCGCATGCGGGTACGGTCGGCATGACCGGCAAAGAATGTCAAGGGACCCTCCTTGAGCGAAGCGTCAGTAGAGCCAATCTGTATGCAGCGGTTGGCAGCCTCACTCGCGTCAAGGAAGAAGGCGAGTTGTCCATTGTCTGTCTTGGCATAGTAGGGGTAGATGGCAACTGGCGTGGGTGAGAGCAGCTGCTCGATCTGCATATAGGCTCCACTGGCCTTGTTTTGAACATATACATATCCTCCGTCGCCTGCACTGAGTATCCATAAGGCTTCCTCGTTTGCAGCAATAGGATCAGTGTTCCCTGCCTTGATGCTGTTGTCGGACAGGCCTATGCGGTAAACCAAGGAGTCGCGCTGCCCGTCGGCACTCTTGGTGCTGCACAGGTAGCGGCGTTCGGTGGTGGCATTGGCCGTTGAGGCGCTAGCATTGCTGGTAGTGCCGTAGGTGTAGATGTTGTAGGCCATTGTCGTGGAGAAGTCGGTGAGGGTGTAGATGCGAGTCGCCTCGAAACGGCTCACGGCATCGTTGATGACGGCTACTACGGAATCGACTTCCGCTTGGGTGCTCTGCTCGTTGATGCTTTCGGCAAATGTCCGTGCCTCTACAAGGATGTTCATCAGGGTGTTCAGCGCGTCTGAAGGATATCCTAATGTGACATCCGTAGAGGCTCCCTTGGCGAGGAGCTCGGCGCTCTCGAGTGTGTTGTTGAACTTGGTGAGAAAGAGGCGTACAAGCGATGAGTCGATCTCGGCAAAGGTGAAAACCATGTCGGCTCGGTCGAATGTTCCTGAACCCCATATCCAGTCGTCGGCAAATCCGCGGGCACGAATCTGCTGGTCCTTGTTTGAGGGGCAGTTGATGCGGTACATGGCTACGGGGCTATTGATTCCCGACTGAGCAGGATTTTGGTCGTTGGTGTAGTTGATGGTGAGCACGGTTGGCGTCTCAGTACTCCCGATACGTATGTCGCCGCTTCCTATGGTGACATTCTCTGCGGTCATGTAACGCTTGGTGCCAAAGTTTTGGATGTGAAATCCACCCTCTACGGGTGTGATGCTCCATAGCAAGGCGGGGTTGTCCCAAAGAAACTCTTCGGTGGAACCTAACGAGCCGTTCGCGTTGAAGGTAAGGTATTTGGGGATGCCATTGATCGTGGTGCTGCTGTTAAAAGGAACGGTGGCATAGCTGATGATGCGGTAGAGCTTCCCTACCGCTGGCACAAAAGGGTTGGTGCCTGCTGCTACACCACCTCCACCACGCATGAACTCGTCGTTGACAGACACTACGCCGGAATAGAGCGATTCCGTGGTCGCAGATAGGTTCTTGAGACGGAAGTAATACACCTTCTTGGGGGTTAACCCGGTAATTGTTGCGCTGGTTGCTGTAGCTTCCAGACGTTGTATCTCGGTGAAGTTCTTCCCATCTTCAGACAGCTCTAATACGATAGCTGTCACCCCCTCGGCGTCATTCTTCCATGTGAGCTCTACTGTGGACTCGTCGGTGAGCTTGGCTGCGACGTTGACAGGATACATCAGGTAGCTGCTTTTCTGGGCGAGGCTGTTCACATAGTTTTCAATGTTGGTATATCCGTTGTCTGAAGAGTATTCGTTGGCATCGTTCTTCGAGGGGTTTAGGCCGTTAGCCACTTCCCACTCATCGGCCATGCCATCATTGTCGGCATCTGTAATCTTTGGCCCACCGGCAACAATGCCTATTCCTCCTACGTTCTGCTCATTGTCAATAAAGGCTCCTTTGGTTCCCAATGAGGTGAGCTGCTCGATGATGCGCTTGTCGTGTACGTCTCTCACGCGCGATGCACCTACGTGCTCCACCACACTCTCATAGGCTTGTGCGGCTGTCTCCAGATTCATGGGTGCGGAGCACTTCAGTGACGGACTCTGCATCGGGGTGGCGCTGTGGTGGTCGGTGACAAGGGTTCCGTTGAGTATGCCGTCGCAATTGCCGTCGAAGTAGTTGCCACTGCTATACATGTGGTCAGTCTCTGTCCATTGGTCGAAGTATTTGGCCGAACCGTTGGGGCCGGCAATAAAGTAGTTGTTCATCAGGTCCTGATAGTTGTCGGCAGCCGAGTGCCCGCCAACAACACCATTCGTGTAGTTGTATACCACGTTGTTGTAATACTGTACGTAGCACTTCATTTTTGGATTGCGGCTTTTGTTGTTCTGCCATAAGCAATGGTGGATGGTCCAATTACGAGTGCCGTCAGTGATAGCACCGAAGCGCTGTGGCTCGATACCTTCGGAGATGATGCAGTTCTGCCATGTGATGTTGTTGGCATTGGCAATATGTACATTGTCCCATGGCCCCCACGATACACTGCAGTGGTCCATGATGACATTGTCGCATTCGTCCAACGTGAGCGTACACTTCTTGGAGTCGACGCTTGACCCTCCACGCATGCGTATGTATCGGATGATGATGTTGCTGTTCTTTGAGGCTATCACGCGACCGCCATAGATCGTGATGCCCTCGCCTGGAGCTGTTTGTCCTGCAATGGTGACATTGCTGGCGATGGTGATGTTCTTTCCCGTTATGTCGATGACTCCACCCACGTCGAAGACCACAAAACGCCCGGGCTTGCTTACCGCTTCGGCCAAAGATCCGGCACCTGCGGCATTCAGGTTGGTCACGTGAACAACTTCGCCTCCACGTCCTCCAGTGGCATATGCGCCAAATCCTTCGGCTCCAGGGAAGGCCAACTGCTGTGCTTGCATACCGATGGCACAACATAGTACTGCAAAAAGTAATCTACTTCTCATAATATTCTATCTTTGTTGGTTTGTCAAATCAATAACTCCAAAATGGTGATTGTCTGGTTTGCTATGTATTTATTGTATTGTTGAGCCTATTTTACAGAGGCTTGGCAAATGACGCCATTACTTCGCTAAGTGTGTACTCATTAAACTCATCGATGACAAGGTCGGCCAGTGGTGCTACGGCTTCGTAGGGGTTGGTGGTGGTGAGTGCCACGACGAAGGCACCTGAGTCGCGCCCGGCACGCAAGCCATTGATGCTGTCCTCAAACACCACGCACTCTTCGGGACGGGCACCGAAGGCTTTGGCTCCCTCGATATAGCAGTCGGGGGCGGGCTTGCCTGCGGCATAGTCCTTCGATGTGAGTATGCGGTCGAAGAGGGTATGGAGCTCGGGGTGTACGCGCAACACGCTACGCATCTTCTCCTCATTGCTGGCGGTGACGATAGCAGTCTTGATGCCGGCCTCGCGCAAGCTCTTGATGAAGGAGCATACGCCCTCGATGTAGGTGTACTGCATCTGTCGCTCAAACTCGTCGAGCTGGCGTGTTATCTCCGGCAACTGGTCCTCAAGCTGGGAAAACCAATGGGTGTAGATGCTCTCGAGGGTAGTGCCCTTGATGCGCTCGGCAAAGTCGGGCACGTCGGGACGGTATTGGCGGCCTATGCTACCCCAAAAGAGAGAGTACTGACTCTCGGTGTCGATGATGACCCCATCGAGGTCAAAAAGTATAGCTTTCGGATATGATTTCATGCAATGGTTATTTGGCTTGTTTCTTGCACCATTTTTTGTAGCGGCGTATGGTGGTGTTGGCATCATCGCTATACCAGGAGTAGCCGTTGCGGCGCTCGTGGCCTATCTCTGCCATTGTCTTGACGGGCTTTCCATCGCGGTCGCAGAAGAAAGGCTCATTACTGTCGATGGTGTAGAAGCGTGCCCAAAGTGGGGCGCAATCGTCGCAGGGAACTATGCGGCGGTCTTTCTTCCCTTCATCGTTGATGAAGTTTTCAAGACGTATACCCTCCAGTTTGTTGGCCTCAAACCAGGCAACCCCGTGGTGAATGGCTGCCTTAATCTGTTCAGAGGGGTTCTCAATGGTCATCAGCAGATTGATGATCTTGGCGCTTTCGTGTCCGCTCAATGAGATAAGCTCGTAGGCGCGTGCCTTGGCTGGCTTCAAGGTTACGGCATCATATTGAGCGCACCATACGGTAGGCACTCCGTTCTGTATGATTTGTGTCTTCAGTATACACTCGATACCCTTATCGAAGGCGCGTTGGGCACGCTTGCGATATCGGCGGGAAAGGAAGTTGAACTGCTCATCCTTGACCACGGACTGCATCAGGAAGAGCACGTTGGCATTTCCGTGATCGTTGTATTCAATCTCGGTGACATATCCTCCCTTGTTGGGATAGACTTGTGGAAATCCACCGTTGTCGTATTGCGCTTCGAACAGGTAGCTGAGGCCGCGCATGACGCTCTTCTTGTACCGCTTGTCGCCGGTAGCCTTGTACAGGGCAGCCAGATAGTATATCTCTGTGGAGGTGGCACCATTGTCGATGGTGGTGCTGTAAGGAGTGTCCTTTCGTTGGGCTACCTCGCGTTGCTCTTCGATGCTGAGGATGTCCTGCATACGTATATTCTTAGGCCATCCACCCGTATTGAATTGATAGAGGAGCACGTTGTCGCCGATACGTTTGGCTTCGTCTGTATGGTAGAAATCAGCTTCGAGGGAACGAACGAATTCTGGCCATTTCATTTTGTACAGCTTCTCATTGTTGGTTTGTGCCCACATGCTGTTGATGAATGCGAGGGCTGCAAGTAGAGTAAACAGGCGTTTCATAGTACTTTCTTATTATAGGTTGTTTTTAATATCCTTCGCGGTATTTGCCCTCTTCCTTGTCGTCGAGCATGCTGAGGTAAGAGGCATAGCGTGATTGGCTGATTCGGCACTCCTCTACGGCTTGGCGCACAGCACAGTGGGGCTCGTGGGTGTGGGTGCAGTTGCTATAGCGGCAATGGGCCGACTCGGCGAATATCTCGCGGAAGTAATGGCTAATCTCCTCCTCCTCCATATCGAAGGTGCCGAAGCCCTTGACACCGGGGGTGTCGATGAGCCAACCTCCATCGCCGAAGGGGAACATCTCGGAGAAGGTGGTGGTGTGCATGCCCTTGTTGTGATACTCGGAGATTTCTGCTGTGCGCAGATGGAGGTCGGGGAGCAGGGCATTGATGAGGGTGCTCTTGCCTACACCGGAGTTGCCGGAGAGTAGGGTGGTCTTGCCTGTGAGAGAGGCACGCACCTTATCGAGTCCGTCGCCATTGAGAGCCGAAACGCAGGAGCACTCGTAGCCAATGGTGTTGTAAAGGTGTACGATGGCATCGAGATAGCGGCGTTCGTCCTCATTGTAGCGGTCCACCTTGTTGAACACGATATGTACGGGGATGCGGTAGGCCTCGGCAGTGGCGAGGAAGCGGTCGATGAAGACGGTAGAGGTCTCGGGGTAGTTGATGGTGACGATGAGCAGGCACATGTCGACATTGGCGGCAAGGATGTGTGACTGCTTCGAGAGGTTCGAGGCGCGACGTATGATGTAGTTGCGCCGTTCTTGGATGTCGGTAATATAAGATGTGCCGTCGACGGGTGAGGTTATTGTCACCCGATCGCCGACGGCCACAGGGTTGGTACTGCGGATGCCCTTGAGTCGGAAGTTGCCTTTGATACGGCAGTCGACGAGGCTTCCCTCATCGGTCTTCACGATGTATTGGCTTCCGGTGTTCTTGATTACGAGTCCAAGCATGATGAAATTGAAAATTAAAAATTGAAAATTGAAAATTGGCTACGCTGCAAAACTGTCCTTTGGATGCAGGCTGCGATTAAAGAAATAATTCTCAATTTTCAATTCTCAATTTTCAATTCGTTTTATACGGTCATGATCTCCTTCTCCTTGTCTGCATAGAGTTCGTCCACCTTCTTGATGTACTTGTCGTGCAGCTTCTGGAGCTTTTCTTCACCGTCCTTCTGAACATCCTCGGGCATGCCGTCCTTAACGGCCTTCTTCAGTGCATCGATGCAGTCGCGACGGGCATTGCGGATGCTTATCTTGGCATTCTCGGCTACCTCCTTACATTGCTTGGCGAGTTGCTTACGGCGTTCCTCGGTGAGGGGAGGTATGCCAAGGCGTATGATTTCACCGTTGTTCTCGGGGGTGATGCCTACGGGAGAGTCGATGATGGCTTTCTCGATGACGCGGAACATGTTCTTGTCCCAGGGCTTGATGGCGATGGTGCGTGCATCGGGGGTAGTGATAGAGGCTACACCTGTCAAGGGCACCATTGTACCGTATGAGTCTACACGGATACCGTCAAGGATACGGGTGTTGGCTTTGCCGGCACGGATGCGGGCAAGTTCGTCTTCAACGTGGAGGATGGCCATCTCCATCATCTCTTGTGCTTCGTTCAAATATTCCTGCATATTGTTTTAAGTTTTTAAGTTTGTAAGTTCTTAAGTTGATTGGCTCTGGGGCTATTTCGGTTTGTAGTGTTTTTAAGGTACAAACTTATAAACTCAAAAACTTACAAACTCAAATAGTAAAGCCAAAGGTAGTCGGTTTTTTCTTTTTTTGCAACAGTTTTTTACTATATATAAATAATTAAAGGCAAAATTCTTGTTTTTTTTACAATTTTGTTTCAGAGTTTGGGATAAGTAGCTATATTTGCACAAATTCGTATCGTACGGCTATATACTATGGAACAGCAGATTTTGCAATTGCTCGACAAGCTACCTCCTATCTCGCTCTCTGAGATGAAGGATATAAAGCTGATGAACCGCATTGACAAGAAGTATCTTGCTACGATTGACCAGTTGCAGCAGCTGCTTGTCATGGCGCAGGGCAAGTATATGGTACAACAAATCGAGGGCAAGCGTTATAACCGTTACCATACAATCTATCTGGACACTCCCGATGAGGAGATGTATACGATGCATCATAATGGGCGTATCGTGAGACAGAAGGTGAGGGTGCGTACTTATATGGACTCGGGCGATACCTTCCTCGAAGTGAAAAACAAGAACAACCACGGTCGCACCAAGAAGAAGCGTATGACCGTGGGCAGCATACATTCATTGCGCGAAGATGGGGGCGACACTCTACTGGCCAAGCATGCCAACTATTTGCTCGATGACCTCGTGCCCAAAGTGGAGAATCACTTTGAGCGCATCACGCTGGTCAACATGGCTAAGACCGAGCGCCTCACCATTGACTGCCATGTGAAGTTCCACCATTGGGAAACCGACATTGAAGATACCTTTGACCGATTGGTCATCATCGAGCTCAAACGCGACGGTAATGTGTATTCGCCTGTGAAGAGCATGCTGCGCCAGTTGCGCATCAAGCCCTCGGGGTTCAGTAAGTATTGTATAGGCTCGGCGCTCACCAAGCCTACCCTTAAACAGGGCAACTTCAAACCTCGATTCGTAAGAATAAATAAACTATTAAATAATCATTGATCTATGGGAAACCTGTTAAACCTTATTGCCGGAGGAACCAATGCCCTCGCTATGGCAGCTGAAGAGATGGATATGGATGTGCAACCGTTGGCTGATGCGCTGATGACCTCCATGTGGGCCGACTGGGGCGCTTTGACCGAGTTGCTTATCCGTTTTGTGCTTAATACGGCAGTTATCGCGCTCATCGTGCGTGTATTCTACTACCCCAAGAGCAAGCGTCGCGACTATTTCTTCACCTTCATCCTGATTTCGATCAGCGTGTTCTTGCTCATCTTCTTGATGGGTGGTGTGAAGTTGAAGATTGGTTTCGCCCTTGGTCTATTTGCCATCTTTGGCATCATCCGCTATCGTACCGAGTCGGTGCCCATCCGCGAGATGACTTACCTCTTCCTTATCATTGCCGTGAGCGCTATCAATGGCTTGGCTACCAGCATCAGCTATGTGGAGTTGTTGGCTACCAATCTGCTTTTTATCATATCTATCTGGGTGTGCGAGAGTCATCGTTGGGTGAAGCATGTGGCCAGCAAGTTGGTGCTGTATGATAACATCCATCTCATCACCCCCGAGCATGAGGCCGAACTGATTGAAGACCTTAAGAAACGTACAGGACTGAATATCCTTCGTGTAGAGGTGGGTGCTATAGACTTTTCCAAGGATACCGCTATGGTGAAGGTGTATTACGAGCCATTGTCTAACGAAATCAATAGTGTCGACAACGTGGGCCGTCTGCCCAAGATGGGATAAAACAAAAAAGTGTATGCATGTACGTTTTTTTTCAGAATCTTTTCAGAATTGAAACCTATCTTTGCTACGAAATAATAAGAATGACTATGAATAAGAGAAATCGAATTTTAAGCTTCGGATGCCTATTGCTGGCTGCAAGCACCGCCTGGGCGCAGAGTGACTTTGGAGTGTGGACAAGTGTAGAGGGCTCTACCAAGCTGAACAAGCAATTGGAACTCTCCGTTGAAGGTGAATACCGCACACAGGACATGTCCACGATGACCGAACGTGCATCGGGAGCCATTAATCTCTCCTATAAGAACAAGGCTATCCCCTTCCTCAAAGCCGATGTGGGCTATACCTTTATGTATATGCACTATCCTGCAGAGACGGAGATTAAGTATCAAGAGGACGATGAAGGCAACTATGAGACAGATACAAATGGGGCTTTCATCCCCAGTCACAAGAATGTGGATGCGGCATACTGGACAGCTCGTCACCGTGCTACCGCATCGCTGACAGGTTCCTTCAAGTGGAATCGTTTCAAATTCTCGCTCCGTGAACGCTACCAGTTTACCTATCGTATGCCTTCGCAGTGCGATCGCGAGCGTTACGATTATCATCCAGACTTCGGAGTGTGGGATGATATGCCACAACAGACTGTCGATGACAAGAAAGCCAAGAGCGACCACAAGCTGCGCAGCCGCCTTCAGATAAGCTACGACATCAAGAAATGTCCTTTCGAACCTTATGTCGAGGTGGAATTGTACAACCAATTGGACAATGCCTTTGCCTACGACAAGATACGCTACACGGTAGGCACCGAGTATAAGATCAATAAGGAGAACAAGTTGAAACTCTACTATCGTTATCAGGACTATGCCGATCTCGATGAGGTGAGCGGACATGTGTTGGGCGTTGGCTATGCGTTTGAGTTCTAATAATGTACAATTTGGTTATGAGACGAATCATTGACTTGACTTTAATGCTGCTGATTGTAGTGTCTGTGCAAGTAAAGGCGCAGCAGATGACTGTGGTGACAGCAGATAAGACGACCGAGTATGCGCAATGGCCATACGAATCGGCAAAGATTACCTTCACGAATGGGCAGATGCTGTTCCATTATGGGAATGATGTTCTTGGAGTTTATAATATAAAAGATATTAAGCGCATATTCTTTTATGGCACTGATGGCGTCGATATAATGTCCGTGAAGAAGCCCCTTGCATACTCTCCACGCACGGGAGTGATTAGCGTAAACACCCAGTTGGGTACTTCGGTGGAGGTATATCAGATGAATGGAGTACGTGTGTTGTCACAAATGCATACTATTGCGACAGATGAGATTGATGTGTCTCATTTGCCCTCTGGACCATATGTCGTTGTCGCAGGAAAAGAAACACTTAAATTTGTAAAGCAATGAAACGACTGATATTATTCTCTTTCGCCTTTTTGACAACCATGTTGTCATGGGCAGATGACGCAAAGACTGCCGACTATCGTGTGGTATGCAAGGACGGTTCTGTTGCTTTCTTTTCTGGTGCTGTGACGGAGATGTCGTTCAGTGAAGATGGCTCCGTCCTATACATTAGTAATATAGAGGACTCGCAAACCAAGTCGCTTATTTGCTATGCCGTGGAGGGTATAGAGGCCATAGAGTTTGCCGAGGGCGGCACTCATAGTGGTAAGTATAGTTATAGTGGCTCTCACGTCAATGTTGCCATCGACTCCGCCGATGATACCTCTTATACTGAGGTTGCTGAGGAGGTTATTACTGATGCTAAACATGATGACTACGGAGATTTTGAAGAGAACCTTTCTGTTGCAGGAAAGGTGACAGTTACCTATAATGGGACTGTGGCAACGGTGAGTGCTAACGATAAGACGGTTACGAGTGGCGATAAGCCTAGCAATGTCCTCTCAGGCGTGATGGTACAGGTCCAGGGTGCCCATGTAGCCATTTCTTCTACGGTGAAAGATGTGCAGTATACTTTAAAGGGCACTACCTCCAATGGCTCATTCAAGTTGTTGGCAAGTAGTGTGAGGTCTCGGATTACAATGGAAGGTGTCAACATCACCAATCCTACGGGAGCTGCTATTAACATACAGTCGGGCAAGACCATTATGGTGAAGCTTGCCGATGGCACTACCAATACACTGAAAGATGGGGCTACCTACACCATGACTACGGGTGAGGACCAGAAGGGTGCTTTCTTCAGCGAAGGGCAGCTCGTGTTCAGCGGTAAAGGCTCGCTCGACGTACAGAGCATAGGCGGCCATGGCATCGTGAGCGATGACTATGTGCGTGTGCGTAGCGGTAACATCACGGTCAATTCCGTGCGCGATGGCATCAATGCCAACGACCGCTTCATCATGTATGGCGGTGTGGTCAATGTTATGGCACAGCATGACGGACTTGATATTGGCAAGGGATACATCGAGATTGGTGGCGGCAAGCTCACGGTCAATGCGGTCGACGAGGGCATCACTGCCTCTTATGAAGGTGACGATGCCGGCAATATTGACCCGTTAATCACACCATATATAGATGTGACGGGCGGACTTATCAAGGTCGTTACCACTGGTGAGAAGGGGCATGCTGTGCGTGCAATGTCGACCCTTAGCATGACGGGAGGCATCCTGCAGGCAACAGCAAAGGGTGCTGGTGCCAAGGCGGTTATGAGCGAGGGTGATATGTCGCTCACGGGCGGTAAGCTTACTGCTTTTGCCGAGGGTAACGCGCTCTACGAGGCCGATGTGCAGGAGCTCTCTTCTGCTGCAGCACTCCGCAGTAAGGGTGTGCTCACCATAGAGAATATGACTGTTGGTGCCAAGAGCACAGGCACAGGCGGCAAGGGTGTCAATAATGTGGGCAATGTGACACTGAAGAATAGCACTGTCACTGTGGTGGCTTCGGGTGCTACTCATAAGCACAACGCTCTCGACTCTCGTTCTCGTGGTGTTGATACTGATGGCAGCTTGACGTTTGATGGCGGTTCGCTGCAGGTGCGTTCCTATGATGACCCGTTATCGGGGACCTCATTGACCTTCTTGAACAGTGCCATATATGTTGGATATACGGTAGGAAGCAAGTAAGAAACTGTTTGGCTTTAGATTGTATCGTTGCATCTGTAATATCTTTCACCCGTATCAGGTATGTTGTATACTTGGTACGGGTGAAAAGCAAAAATTACTTATAGCTTTTGCCCAACTCCGAACTTTTGTGTACTTTTGCGCAAAATATAAGAATATCGCAAAAATAAATTTTTGATATGGGATTTTTTAGCAACTTGTTTCGCAAGAAAACGGCGAACGAAGAGGGTCGAGTTGGCGGCATCGAGGACTTCATGACCCTTATCCGTGTATACTATCAGGCTGTAATGGCTGGTAATCTTGGTATCAGCAATATCAACATGTTGCCTGATTTGGCCATGTTTAAGCGCACATTGAAGGTGGCGACCCAGAACAATAAGCTGGGACTAGCCGAGAAGGCACGCTGCAAGAAGATGCTGATGCAGATTTATAATCTCAATGAAGAGTTCTTCAAGGAAATAGATGCCTCTATCAAGAAGAACTGCCGTAATGTGAATATGGTGAACGGCTATTTCTTCCAGTTCCAGCGTTTCAATGAGAGCTTGATGATGGCTGTGAGCAATGAGATGAAGTATACCATGCGTATACCCTTCAAGAAAATGCTGTATACTCAGACTGAAGCTGCCATCAGTAATATTTTGACAAAGAACAATTGGAAGGATGAGGCCATGTTTAAGACAGTGGGTGCCGTTCGCCAATTGCAGCATTCTCTCGGCTACTCTAGCCAGTGGATGACAGACTTTGTATACAATGTGATACGTTTGGCCAAGAAAGAGCCTAAGAAGAAGGACGCGTAAGCAGAACATGCCCATATTTGAGGAACATCCTCTGGAACCATTCCTGCCGAGAAACGCCAAAGTGCTGTTGCTCGGCAGTTTTCCTCCACAGCAGAAGCGGTGGAGTATGGACTTCTTTTATCCGAACTATCAGAATGATATGTGGCGCATTATGGGCTTGCTATTCTTTGCCGATAGGAATGCGTTTGTTGACAGCGCCAATAAGCGTTTCAAGAAAGAGGAAATATGCCAGTTTGCAGAGGAGGTAGGCATTGCTCTGTATGATACGGCTGAGGCTGTGCGCAGACTCAAAGATAATGCATCAGACAATCATTTGGAGATAGTGAGGCCGACGAGGATTGAAGAGTTGTTGGAGCAGCTCCCCTCGTGCAAGGCAATTGTGGCAACCGGGGAGAAGGCAGCTGGCGAAATAGTGCAGCAGTATGGTGTGCTGAAGCCTCAGATTGGCTGTAGTGTTCCCATTCAGTTTGGTCAGCGTAGCCTGCTGTTCTATCGTATGCCATCCACCTCAAGAGCCTATCCGTTGGCTATAGAGAAGAAGGCGGCATCATACCATGCCATGTTCAGTGAGTTGGGCTTGCTTTGATGGGGTAGGGGATGGTGTTGTTGCTTTCGGGAAATTATCCGCAAAGTGGAGGGGGTAAAATTGTCTTTCAGCTTCGTTTGTGCATTTTTTTTATCAGATTCTTTTGTTTCATCAAAAAAAAGACTAAATTTGTAACGAAGTTTGGTTAAGATGACGGAAGTAGATGAAATTGTAATCAAAAACTTTGAATCGAAACTAATCAGATTGATGGAAGCGCACACTGCACTCGCCCATGAGAATATGCAGTTAAGAGAGCGATTAGCCCACCAATCCGTTGAGTTGGATGAAGCACGCGAGCAATACGCTATACTCCAGAAGTCCTATTCAGACCTCAAGCTGGCCAAGATAATCAGTGTTGACGATACAGAGATCGGAAACACACAAAAGAAATTATCCAAGCTAGTGCGTGAAGTGGACAAGTGCATAGCACTACTTAATGCATCAGAGCAAATGGAAGATACGCTATGACACCGACCCACCTGTTGAGAATAAAGGTGATTATCGCAGGATTGACCTTTTTCTTGAGGATAGACCCTAAGGAAGAGGAGGCAATACGTAAAGCGGTAAAGCACATAGATGATAAGTTAAACGTGTACCGTGAGCGTTTCCCGGGACAAAGTACTGAAAAGTACCTTTCTATGATAGCACTCCATATAGGAGTGATGTATCAGCAGGAAAAGATGCGCACTGATACCCGTCCCTACCAGGAGAAGTTCGAGGAGCTGAGCATCAAGCTTGACGAATATATGGCAGAGAACGATATCACCGTTTGACCTATTATATATAGGAAATAACCACGCACTGCTTAAGGTGTCAGAGATTTTTCTTTGAGCCAAGAAGTAGTGCGTTTTTTTATTAATATATTAAGTAATAACTATGACAACGTATTTAATACCAGTGATTGTCGGAGTCTTAGGATTGGCAGTAGGTGCTATAGCTACCTATTTTATTCTGTTCTCTGGCGCAAAGTCCAAGGCCAAGCGTATTCTTGATGAGGCCGAGGCTCAAGGTGAAGTGATTAAGAAGAACAAACTCCTGGAAGTGAAGGAGAAGTTTTTGAACAAAAAAGCTGAATTGGAAAGAGAAGTGGCTCAGCGTAGCCAAAAATTGCAGCAGGCTGAACATCGCGTAAAACAGCGTGAAACTCAACTTAATCAACAGCAAAGCGAAAACCAACGTAAGAAGAATGAGATTGATGCCATCAAGGCTAATCTGGATGAACAATTGCAGATAATAGCTGCAAAACAGGATGAACTCGACACTCTGCAGCGTCAGGGACGTGAGCAGTTGGAGGCAATCAGTGGCTTGTCTGCAGATGAGGCTCGCGAACAGTTGGTAGAGTCTCTCAAGGAAGAAGCTAAAGCGCAAGCGGCATCATATATCAATGAAATCGTTGATGATGCTAAGATGACAGCCAATAAGGAGGCTAAGCGTATCGTTATCCAATCGATTCAGCGTGTGGCTACTGAAACAGCCATTGAAAACTCGGTGACTGTCTTCCATATCGAATCTGACGAGATGAAGGGCCGCATTATCGGTCGTGAGGGCCGTAATATCCGTGCTCTTGAGGCTGCTACAGGTGTTGAAATCGTTGTTGATGATACCCCCGAAGCCATAGTCCTTTCTGCATTTGACCCAGTACGTCGTGAAGTTGCTCGCTTGGCTTTGCATCAGTTGGTGACAGACGGTCGTATCCACCCCGCACGCATTGAAGAGGTTGTTGCAAAGGTGAAGAAACAGCTTGAAGAAGAAATCATCGAGATTGGTAAGCGTACAACAATCGACCTCGGTGTACATGGCTTGCACCCCGATCTTATCCGTATTATTGGTAAGATGAAGTATCGCTCTTCATACGGACAGAACCTTTTGCAGCATGCTCGCGAGACAGCCAATCTTTGTGCTGTGATGGCTTCAGAACTTGGCTTGAACCCGAAGAAGGCTAAGCGTGCCGGCTTGTTGCACGATATTGGTAAGGTGCCCGATGAGGAGAGTGAGTTGCCACACGCACTCTATGGCATGAAGCTGGCTGAGAAGTATAAGGAAAAACCGGATATATGCAATGCTATTGGTGCCCATCATGATGAAGTGGAGATGACCAGCTTGTTGGCTCCTATCGTGCAGGTTTGTGATGCTATCTCTGGTGCTCGTCCTGGCGCACGCCGTGAGATTGTAGAGGCCTATATTAAGCGCCTCAAAGACTTGGAACAGTTGGCAATGTCATATCCTGGTGTTACCAAGACTTATGCAATTCAGGCAGGTCGTGAGCTCCGCGTAATTGTTGGTGCCGATAAGATTGATGATAAGACTACGGAGACTCTGTCGGCTGATATAGCAAAGAAAATTCAGGACGAGATGACTTATCCTGGTCAGGTTAAGATTACAGTTATTCGTGAGACACGTGCTGTAAGCTATGCTCGTTAATGGCTGAAGAATTCTGGATAATACGATGGGTGCCTGCTGGGCACCCATCCTTTTTTTAGCGTGTTTCTTATGAAAGTGTAGGACTTTTGAGCTTTCATGCTTGTTTGCGAAATCTTTTTTAGTCCCTTGAATGTTGTTATTTTAGTGGAAACTCATTACCTTTGCACCACATAACATTGGGGTTGACTGGATTTGACAGCGGGCCGAGATGGTATGTAAGCATGCAGTGCGTTGCTTGGTTAGCACTTAAATATCAATCTTGCAAAGAATTAATTGGCGAAAACAATTACGCTCTCGCTGCTTAATCGAAGTACAGTAGATAAGCTTCATTTCGGCACAAGGTGCTGAAACGAGACATCACCCGAACGCTGTTTTTCCGAAGCTCGTCGATATGGTGGTGCAGTAAAATCGGAGATAGCTGTTGATGGCCTCGCATCGATGGTGAAGATTTAGAGGATAAGGCGTAAGTTGGTGGCTTTGGTCTTGCTTGCGCACGAAAATCGAAGGCAAAGATAAGCATGTAGAAAGCATACGGTTTCCTCGTTTGGACGAGGGTTCGATTCCCTCCAGCTCCACATGACAAATCGGGGGTATGTCATTCATACACACCCCCGATTCTTTGTTTATATGCTTTCGATATCTTTAATTACCGGCATTCTCTTGCTTCTTCTTCTCAACGATGGCATCAATCACGGCGATGGCTGTGATGTTGACGATGTCGCATACCGAGGCTTCCCAGTCGGTAAAGTGAATGGGCTTGTTCAGCCCCATCTGGATAGGGCCGATAACTTCACTGTTGTCGCCCATCATCTGGATAAACTGGTAGGCTTGGTTGGCA
>JAZPZS010000052.1:0-13517 GCA_045544835.1 Bacteroidaceae bacterium
TACTGCAATGAGTCTGAACGAAGAGGAACGCAAGATTATCGTAGGTCTTGAATACGAAAAGGCGCAGGCTATCATGGCGCAAATTGAGGGACTAAAATCATTAGGTTATTGGGATAATATAGCCAACCGATTGTATTACGCTCTCTTCCATGCCGTATCAGCGTTACTCATCCACGACAAACATGCAGTCAACACCCATCGTGGTGTGGTTGTCCTCTTCGGACAGCATTATGTAAGAACGGGGATATTCGACATGGCCGATGGTAAATTGTATTCCCAACTGCAAACCATGCGCGAGAAGGGCGACTACAATTGCATCTATCAGACTTCTGAGGAGGAGGTTTTGCCTATGATTGAGCCTGCAATGAATCTGATAAAAAAGATTGGTGAGTACATTGCTTAAGCTCTATCTGCACCTATACTCTTTTACTATTACCTTAGCGTAGCCTTTCATTAACCCATTTTGAACGAAACGTCCGGAAATTCTGTACAGAAATTTCGTAGCATATTGTAAGGCAAACCCTGCGGTTTGCTTACACGGTGTTGAAATCGGAAGTATAGACTTACCCAACTCACAAACTTAAAAACTCAAAAACTCACGTTTCGCTTACTTTCTGAAAAATCCTAATCGCTCATGGCTGCGTTCTTTTCGTTTGCCATGGGGATTGGACGAGAAGACGGCAAAGAAAATCAAATAGACACGCCACAAGACAGTACAAAAAAGCGGTGGAACTATCAGTCCACCGCAAAAATTTGTATTGAGTTCTTTAGATGTTCAATAAAGGTCTTATTCCCACAGGTTTCCCCACCGTTGAGGGTCCCTCTTGTGAGCGCCAGCCACCACATTATCTTCAGCCTCGTTATCTGTAGAAAACGACGCAGCAAGCAATGTCGGTAGCATTTCAACACATACCAATTCTGGTTTTATATACTTGTCTTTCATTATGTTCATCTAATAATAACTTTTCGGTTGTTAATAACATAGATTCCCTTTTCCAGTCCTTGGATGCCTTGTTGAATATTCACACCCTTACGTACCAGTTTTCCGCTTGTAGCATACACATTGGATACCGTAGTATCACTATCCTGTATGGAAGTAATGTTCGTCTCTTTATTCTCGTGCCTTACGCGCATTGCGGCAGGCTGGGTTCCATCGGCTGTCAGCTGTATGTAGGCACGGAAAGGCATCACCTTAGCGTTTTTCCCAACCTTTACGAATTCGCCAGTAGCTGCGTTGAAAACATAGTACGCGGTGTTGTCATCAGAGTTTAGCAATGTGGTTGTATAGCATCCTTTCATCTGGATATTATCTATATTCACATCATTCAACGCTTCAGTTGCGGCTACATTCGCAATCTCCAGTTCGGCAAACGGCATCATCTCACTGCTGCATTTTACAATATATGGAGTATTCGCCAACATCTCGTCCACTGCCGTAAACGTGATGGAAGAGCCGTCAAAAGCACTCAGCGCCTCTATCTGCACTCCATTCTCCTTCAGAAGATTCACCTGTTCACTTGTCACTGTAAATGGTAGGCATACTGTAGACCAGTACTCCTCAATGAATGTGCGGTCAAAGTATGCCTTAGTGCCAGTCATTGCTTGCGTAACGCTAAAGTCATATTCACCGTCGTACAGATACAGGTCGTCGCAATGATAGCTTGCGCCATCAACTTCCACAACACTCTTCCCTGCCAACTGCCCTGCACACTCCGAACCGGCCTTTACATAATACAGCGCATTCTTGTTGGCCGTCTCTATGGCAGCACCGATGCCTTCGGTCTGCTCCAAACGGATGTTTGTTGCAGTGTTGGAGGCCAAATCCTCATTGAGACTTTCCACGACCCACGAAGGGATATACCCTGTGAAGTCCTTCAGATTGACCTCCTCGGCAGTCTTCAGTGGCGATTCGCCAATCACACAATACGAGGTAGACTCACCCGGCTGTATATCCGTACTTCCTGTAATGGTCAGTACCGTACCTTTTATATATATAGGATGTATACCCGGCTGCATCGTCTCATCCGTCAAGTAATACACCTTGAATAGTTCACCACTGTCACCGATGATACGTTCGGTTTCCGAGGTGAATACAATAATACGATACCAACCGCTTTCCAGCAGGTCATAATATACCGAGTGTTTCCAAGTGATGGCACCACCGCGTCCCGTAGTATGCGGGAAGCGGTCAGTGCTCAGTTCAAACGGATCCCATCCGCTCACATCATCTATCGTCATACCTTCGGGAAGCAGCAGGTCGAACTGCAATGCCCATATCTCAGCCGAAGCGTTGTTCATCGCCACGCTGAAGCTGAGCCCATCATCGACCGTCGCCCCAGCCTTTGTCTCGAAAGGCACGACTTGCAATACATCTTCGGCACGCATTGCGCCTACCGATGCTATGCACATTATTGCTATTATAAACTTTCTCATTTTTATTTTTCTACTAGTACATTTCCTATTGTCATTGCTTTCCCCTTCGGCCAGCGACCTAAAGTTCTGAGCAAAGCGAAGAATCTCGCAAAGTCGATGGTAGAGTCCATAACAAGATCCTTCGCCTTCGCTCAGGATGACAACGGAAGTGCCGTTAATTATTATTCCTCCAACGCAATGTTGACTACCCCCATCGCATCGGTCACGTTGATGGCTTTATCTTCGTTCACATCCGACACCTCTTCGATGAACACCTCCGTGTCTTGTTCCAGCACATTGGTGATGAGGTTCATCGCATCGGTAATGTTCACCACATTGTCACCGTTCGTATCGCCGCGTTTGTATACCGCAATACGTCCGTTACGAGTAGATGCCGTAAGATGCGTTCCATCGGCCTCCGTTACCGAAACCTGATTGATTTTTACGCGTCCCGATGTACCTGTGGCATAGTCTTCAGGAACAGTTACGCGGAAGCGTAGCAGTTCCGAACTACCGGCAGGCATCGTTCCGCCAATCATTGAGAACACATACATCGTATCGTCCACGGCAGTGAATGATACCTCATAGCCCGTAGCCTTGTCCGACATATACACATTCTCCAAGTCTGGAGTCAATCCCAATGGGAAGGTCACCTGGAAGGTCATATCGTACAGGTCGTCGAGGTTCGACAACGTGAGCGGCACGTCCAGCACATCGCCGGGCTTGCCTATCACCGTCATCAGGTAGAATGAGTACATCTTGTCTTCGGGCATCGACGGTTCGGACGGACTGGCGGGCGAGAACTCAAATACAGCCTCGAACGCCACATTCTCTTTCCCCATCGTATAGGAGAACGACCTCAGCGTAGTGTATAGCTCACCGTTCAGGTACCAGCCCACAAACACATAGCCATCGTTGGCCGTGGCGCTGAGCGTTGTGCTGGTGCCTTCCAGCAACCGTTTGCTGCCCACGCTCACCGTACCGCCATCTTCGGTCGATACCGTAATGTTGTGACGCAGTATCGGGTCGGACGGTTCCGAGGGGCTGGAGGGGTCGAAGACAAAGTGTGCCGTCAGTGTTTCGTTCTCGGCAGTAGTGGTATAGGAGAACGAACGACTTGTTGACACGACCTCGCCCTTCGAGTTGGTCCAGTTGACAAACTTGAACCCCTCATCAACCGAAGCACTCACACTGACCTTCTTGCCTGCCAAGTACTTTCCGCCACCACTCACCGAGCCGCCCATCTCGGCAGCCAGTGTGAGGCGGAAGTATTGTGTCAGTGCAGGCTCTGCCGGTTCCGAGGGAGCACTCGGAGAGAATACAAAGTGAGCCGTCAGCACCTCATCACCCTCGCCCTTCACATAGCTGAGCGAACCGGTAGTAGACACCACATTACCCTCTTTGTCGGTCCATTTTTCAAACACATACCCCGTAGCACTCGATACACGCAGCCCCACGGTAGTGCCAGGCACATACCGTCCGCTGCCGTATGCCGTGCCTCCATCCGAGGGCACAGCCACCACGGTCAGTTTCCGTGGGGCCACGCCTGGCTCGGCAGGACTTGCGGGGTCAAAGTCATCCTGTCCCCAGACAACGAAGCTGCATAGCAGCATCGTCAACAAGGACAAATATCTTATTCTTCTCATATAGATCACGACTTTACTTTACTGTTACCTTACTTGTTCCATTCACCGTGCGCACAAGATACGAGCCTTCCAGCAGGTTGCCGAATGTCACGCTTCCTTTGCTCTCCTGCTCAGCCACCTTGCGGCCATCAACAGTAAATACGGTAACCATACCCTCAGCGCCACTCACTACGATAGCATTCTCTACGCTCTTAACCGTGAAGTCCGTAGCTGTTGCCTCATCTATGGCTGTGGTATGAGCCTTCGAGATGCTCAGTGTGAAGCGTCCGTTATAGGTGCCGGCTTCGGCTGTGAATGTATACTCACCCAGCGAGAGGTCGTGGGTAGTGCCAGCCACGTGGTCGATGAGCACCACCGTCTTGGCATCATTGCGCGGCATGCTGATGGTGTGCTTTCCGCTTGCAGCTATCACCACACCAAGCTGCACATTGCCGTTGCCCACGGGGCGTTCGTTGATGGCATACTCCGTGGCCTCGCTGTCGAGCGTGTAGATCTGCGGCACACCGGCATCCATCGTGAAGAACTTGCTGGCATCGCACGCTGTCTCATACTCCATCAAGGCAGCCTCGTTGAGTACCACGCGGGTCTTGTCCGTCAGGTCACCGGCACTGATGGCTACATCCACCAACTGACGGCTACCCATCGCGGCTGTTCTCTTGGCTGGTGCGCTCGACTGGTTGGTAATCTCGCTTGTCAACTGACGGCCAGTCTCAGGGAACGAGATATACTCCGTACCCTCAGGACACTGCACGAAGAAGGCTTCATTGGGACGGATGGCATAGTCATCATCGATGATAGAATAAGCGGTGTAAGTCTTTTTGCTTACATCATATACCGTAATCGGAGCCGTAAAGTTGAGTGTATGGATATTGAAATAGCACTGCCAGGGATTACCTACAAGATTCCAACCTCTATTTGAAAGGATTTCTGATGGATTAGCAGCCAAGGCTTTTACAAACTCTTCGTTCGATACTACATACTGCTTGCTTTCATTATCCATTGCACGGAATGTCAGTGTAGTGGCAGTACTTGCCTGCACGATAAAGCCTGTACCTGCCTTTATCACATCTTCGGCTGCATAGTTCTTCCAATTACCTTTTGCTCCGTCAACAGCTCTGCTTGCTCCGTCATAGTAGCGGATGGCCAACTTGGCATTGGCATCATTGGTCACTTCACCTACTGTAAAGTCGAAGGGAAGACTGACAAAATACCAAGTTTTTTCCTTGATGCGATAATTATGGCTATATTCACTTGCGATTGTTGTAGCATCGTTGTTTACAAGAATTTTGCCATAGTATCCATCAACTCTATCCACAAAAGTGACTAGCGTGTCTATAGCCTGTGCACTCTCTCCATTAATTTTTATAGAGCCTGTTTTATCGATGCTTATATTAGGATTACCCTCAATACGCTCACGATGGTTGAGCACGAGGCCTCCTCTTACATTCCAGTCCTTGATGTCGGCAGTATTGAATCCCTCTATCTTGTAGTTATACCAATACTCGTCCAATTTGTACGAATTGACAAGGAACGAGGGTACTTTGATGGTGATGTTATCAGCTTTATAACCACTTAGGAAAGGAGACCTATTGGCACTGTTTTCAAAAACCACTGTCGGAGATTTGAACACCACAGTCCTAAGATTATTACTACCCCTAATCATATAGTCATAAGGAACTTTGTAGAAAGAAGTCGGGAATTCAGCATATACCATATTTTTATTGTTTTGGAAATTGTAGCCTGCGCTGCCTTCCCAATTTGTTACGGATTCTGGAACGAATAAAGAATCTATTCCACAACCAGAAAAAGCATCACGCCCAAGACTTGTAAGTGTACTTGGGAGCCTCGGATTGAATCTTGAACAATTCTGAAAGGCGTAACTTTCAATATTCTTTAGATTTTCATGCAATGTAAAAGTGTTTAGGTTCTCACACTGACTAAAACAAGAGTAAGGAATATACGAAAGACTATCAGGATAATCTACATTGGTCAGATAGTTGTTATGATAGAATGCATAGTCTTCTATACACTCCATACTCGCAGGCAATATCGCCTCTGTAAGTATACTCTGTGAAAAAGCATATTCCTTAATAGTACGCAATGTTGATGGGAAATCTATTTGTTTTATATGAGATTTGTAAAATGCGTATTCCCCTATGCTTTCTAAACCTTCAGGAAGAGAAATCTTATGTAAATAATTACACTTAGGGTTATCACCATATCCGCAATAGAACTGATTGTTAGGTATAGCGGCAATCTTCGCCTCACTAAGGTCCAAGTCATACAAATTAACCATCATATCGAGTTTGGCCCAGTCATCATCATTCATCTCACCTTTTACCTTCAGTCTGCGTACATCCTTCAGGTGATCAACATGGTAAAGAACTTCCGTACCCAAACTTCCGGGTTCCAATAAGCTTACTTCAACGAATGGGGTGGCTTCAACACCTATATCTTTTATATTAGCATATATACCAACAGACGTTGATTCCAATTTCCACTCCACATAGTGAGTACCTGCTTCCAATTCAACAAAACATCTAGAAGTTGTACTTCCCTCATTGACTATATCCGCAATGTAACTGTCATTTAAGAAGAGACTCATTTTAACATTGGAGTTTTGATAACTTGGAGTAAAGAATAATGTTGTGTGCTGGTCTACTGTTACTATAGCTTTTAAACTGATATGTTTCGCTTGATGTCCATTATTATAACTGGTTAACTCTGATGAAGAATTTACCACCCAAGAGCAATTGGGGTCATCCTCTAATAAGATTGGGAAATCTGAACCTTCAGAAAAAGAATATGCTGTAGTTAAAGATAATGCATTGGTCAATGCCGTTGCAGCAGCAGTTAACTCCTCTGTTGTACTCTCAGGATTGGCATAGATTGCTTCATACTTATCAATGGTATAATTGTACGGATTCATCGCTTCAAGCGCTGTATAAAGCTTGTGTTTTGCAAAGTAGTGTTCGGTGATATCATCTATTTCCAAAAGTTGCCATACGATATAACCTTCAGTAAGGTTAGGTTTCGTTACTCCGTTAGTATAACCGATGTATTCATTGGTCACGTAATAAGAGGTATTAGCCGTAGAACGTTGGATAACATAGCCACCTAAACTATCTTTGATGGAGAAATAGCTAGTTCTGTCTTTAGTAATTGAACTCGCTGACATTTTACTGGTTTCCGCTTTAAGATAATAATCGCCCAACTTCAATGTGTAGGAGCTATTACTTTCCAGTACAAATTCAATAGGTTCTCCATAAGAATCTAGCACCACACTATTAGAACCTTTTGTCAGGAACTTTCCCGTCCCTACATTATAAAGGTAATAAGTCTTCCCACTCTCTAATGTAGTAAAGTCAGGGAACGTGGGTGCCACTCTCTCTGCCCATACCGATGTGCAGAGGCAGATGCTTGCCACAAGAAGGGCAAGGCGTGTTTTTGTTCTGTTCATTTTGTTTCTTGTTTTTCGGTGAATAAAAAATTTACTTGGCAGTTTCTTAGGTTGGTCTAAAAACAAGAAGGACGTAAACCGTCATCGTCGCTTACAACCAACCAGGTACCGCCAAGTAACCCTCACCGGATAAGCATACAGACAGTCTACGTCCATAACGGACGCAAACCTTTGTCTTGCTTATTCTCCGATTGAAATTGGCGGTTTCGGTTGGTCAGAACAAGTAACAAAAGTTTCGTTGTGGGATACCGCCCCTCAGCGGAGCGCATTCCCTATTTACGTTCTTCTGTTTCGAACATCAAGGTCGTCTCACGTCCTTAAGATGTTCTAATGCAGCAATCACACTTTCTGTTTCGTACTTTCAGTTTATTTAATGGTTATACAAAAATATATTCTATCATTCCAAATCAATGCGTCTGTCGCCGTGCATACTACGACAATGATAGCGCAAATGTACGATTTAATTCTGAAATACATATAATGAATGAGAAATTATTTTTAATATCATAATCTTAAAGCAGAAGGAGCAACTACTATATTAAATGTCAAAAATTAAAACTGAGGTATCAGCAACAATACAGCGAAGTTGTATTTACCCTGCCAATTTAAAGCTACATAGGGAAAATCAGACAAAGAGAATTCGAAAATCAGACAAAGAGATTTTTTCTAACGAAAGGCTCCGTCAATTTTATTGAAAGGCTCTGTTAGATTTGCCGAAGCCTTGCGTTTCGAACGGTACAAGCATGTATCGATTCCATTGCATGCTTGTAATGATTTCATTGAATGTTTGTAATGATTCCATTGAATAAATCTCTCTATATAAAGATTTCTCATCTACCCCTTGGCAGAGGAATCAATTGACAATTGACAAATCACAATTGACAATTAAGAATCTGCGAGTTATAATATGTCTCATGTACAATAATCCACATCCATACCCCCTTGGCAACCCCTTGGCATGTGAATTGAAAATTGATAATTAATAATTGAGAGTTATGGGGGGAATGATTTCCCTTGCCAAGGGGTATGAGACAGGGGTTGGCAGCAAATATAACGTTGAGTATCAGCGATATTTACTGATTTTCTCGTTGCCATTGCCAAGGGGCAAATGCAAATCATTATATAGGTGAAACAGGTGCTTGCTGCACCTAAGAAAAATGTGTGGGGCAGGTGCGAGAAAAAACGCACGTCCCATCGGGAAAAATGGGATATGCGTTTCTCTGAAATGGCATATCCCTTTTCACAAAAAGGGACATGCGTTTTCCGCTGTTTTCTTATAACAGAGCAAGAAAAGCAGAAAGTAGAGAATCGGAAGTTTGAAGGTCTTACGTTTAGAGATCGGAGTTAAGTGAGTGTACCTTGCCAGGCCAAAAATAAAAATCGTTTACACCGATATAATGGCGGTAAAAAAAGGGAGCGTGCCAAAAATGGCATGCTCCCTATCTTTTGCTTTCCTATTATTTTTTTACTCCAAATACACCGCGATGCCTCCACTGAGCTGCAACAGGGAAATCTCACAGACCTTGGTGTTGTATTCTGCCAGGAGAATGCGCTCTTCGGCATCGAGGAGGCTCTTCTGGGCTTCGCGCATCTCGATACCCGAGAGGTCTCCCAGCATATAGCGTTCGTAGGCGATGTCGTAGTTCTCACGGGCTGCGATGACATTCTCCTTCTCGAGGGCGAGAAGCATACGGTTGTTCTCGTAGGCCTGCCAAAGGTCGGCAAGGTCGGTATAGAGCGAGAGGGTGAGGTCGTACTGCTGCAGTTCGGCATTCTTCACCGAGAGCTTGGCATTGCGCTGCTCGCTACGACGCTTGCCGTCATAAAGGTTGAACCCGACGGTCATGCCCACATCGCCACCCCACTGATTGCGGCGCAGGGTGTTGCCCGAGCCATAGCGGTTGGTATTGTAGCCATAGCCGGCACTGAGGCGCACGTAGGGGTAGTTGCGCGAGCGCACGCTACGCAGGTCTATCTCGGCCAAGGTGTGGTTTTGCGCGGCCATGAGCATGGAGGCGTTGTTCTCGCGGGTCATCACCCACAGGCTGTCGAAGGTGGGCAGGGCCAGCAGTTCGATGTCGTCGTCGTAGAGTGTGAGGTTGATGTCGAGACTGTCGGCTGCCATCAGTTCGTGCAGGCGGATGCGCGACGAGGCCAACAGCTCGCGCTGCTTGAGACACTGGGCACTGTCGGCATTGAAGTCCACACGAGCCTGCTGCAAGTCGAGGCGTGAGAGTGAGCCGATGACCCAACGCTCATATACGATACGCAGGCGTTCGCGCGAGAGCTCTACGGCCGAGAGGTAGTTTTGCAGGCGCTGACGCTGCTGCACGAAGTTGTAGTACTCGGCAGTGAGTTCGGCCATATAGTCCTCTACGGCGAGGCGCGTCTGGGTAGACGAGAGCAGGCGCAGCTCGCGCAAGCGGTCGTAGTTGGCCTGCAGCTGGAATCCGTTGAACACGGTCCACGACACGTCGATGCCGGCATTGAGACCATCATCGTAGATGCCACGGTTCTTCGTGGCATCACCCTCGCGTGGCACGATGTTGTTGCCGTAGGCCGAACCGCTATAGCCTGCCGAAAGGCTCACCGAGGGGAGCAGTCCGGCATTCTCCATAGTGGCATTGTTGGCTGCCATCTGCTCCTCGTTGCGGATGATACGGAGCGAGTAGTTTTTCTGCAAACCCTTCTCCAAGCACTCCTTCAGGGTGACGGGAGCGGCGTTCTGGGATGCCTGCAAGGTCTCGCTATGCAAGGTGGAGAGGATGGAGGCGGTGTCGGGATTCATGGAGTTCAGGAGTTCTGGAGTTCTCGCTTCGCTCAGGAGTTCAGACGAATGTCCGTTCGCTGCTACATCATTAGGATTTCCGTCAGCCAGTTCTATTGTCTGCACTCCTGCACTCCTGACTCCTGTAACTCCAAAAACGAGCAGCGCAGCTGCTATATATATATATCGGTGTCTCATTGGTTATCCTCCTGTTTTGATTGGTCGGTTGAAATGTAGCTGTATATGGCAGGAACCACATACATGGTCATGATGGTAGAGATGAGCATACCACCCACGACAGCTGTACCCATGGCGATACGTCCGTTGGCACCCTCGCCTGTGGCAAACATCAGGGGCATGAGGCCGAGGATGGTGGATGCACTGGTCATCAAGATGGGTCGCAAGCGCTGCACGGAGGCTTCGCGGATAGCGGTCATCTTGTCTTCACCGTTCTCTTGGCGCTGGTTGGCAAACTCTACGATGAGGATACCGTTCTTGGCCACGAGACCGACGAGCATAATCATACCAATCTCGGAGTAGATATTCATCGTCTGCTCGCCCACAAGCATGAAGATGAGGGCACCGAACACGGCCAAGGGAATGGTAATCATGATAATGATGGGGTCCTTGAAGCTCTCGAACTGAGCTGCCAAGATGAGATAGATGAGCAGGAGTGCCAAGCCGAAGGCGAAGAAGAGGCTCGACGAGCTCTCGCGGAACTCCTTGGACTCGCCCGAGAGGGCGGTGCGGAAGGTGTCATCGAGCACGTCGGCGGCAATCTTGTCCATCTCGTTGAGGCCGTCACCGATGGTCTTGCCCTCGGCCAAACCGGCAGAGATGGTAGCAGCCACGAAGCGGTTGTAGCGGTAGAGTTTGGGCGGCGCTATGCCCTCGACCAACTCCACAAGGTTATCCATCTGTATCATCTCACCCGTAGAACTACGCATGTAGATGGACTTGAGGTTGGCCGGAGCATTTCGCTGCTGACGGTTGATCTCACCCACAATCTCGTACTGCTTACCGTTGAGGTAGAGATAGCCCATACGCTGACCGCTGAGACCATACTGGAGGGTCTGTGCGATGTCGCGTGTGTGGACCCCCATGAGGTTGGCCTTCTCGCGGTTGATGCTGATGCGCACCTCAGGCTTGCTGAACTTAAGGTTCACATCGGCCATCTGGAAGGTGGGGTTGTCATACACTCTCGCCAAGAACTCGGGCAACACCTCGGCCAGTTTCTCAATATCGGTAGCCTGCAATACATACTGCACGGGCATACCGCCACGACGGCCACCGAAGGTGGACTGCTGCTGCACGAACGAGCGGGCTGCGGTCTTCTTCTGCACGGCCTGAGAGAGTTTGGCTGCCGCCTCCATCTGTGTGTAGTCGCGCTCGCTGATGTCGGGCAGGGTTATCTGTATGTTACCCGAGCCGCTCGACACACGGGCTGTGATGAACTTGGCATCGGGCATGAGTGAGTCGGCCAAGCGGCTGATGTCTTCGGTATAGTCGCGCATATACTCGTAGGTCACACCCTCGGGACCCATAGTGCGCACGGTAATCTGCGAGCGGTCTTCGAGCGGAGCCATCTCTGAGGGCACCGCACTCCACATCCATACGCAGCCAACAAAGGCGATGACCATAACCACGAGTGCGATGACGCGATGGCGCAGGATGAAGTTGAGCGAACGCTCATAGAAGTTGTTGAGCCCTACGAAGAAGGGTTCGGTCTTGCGGTAGAACCACTTCTGCTCCTTGCGACGCTTGAGAATCTTGGTGGCAAGCATCGGGGTCACGGTGAGCGCGGCAAAGGATGAGATAATCACCGCACCGGCAATCACCAAAGCAAACTCACGGAACAGACGACCCGTGGTACCCTCCATGAAGACGATGGGGAAGAACACGGCGAGCAGCGTGATGGTGGTGGAAATGACGGCAAAGAATATCTCCTTGGCTCCCTCGATACCGGCGGCACGGGGGCGCATACCTCGTTCGATACGTATATATATATTCTCCGTCATCACGATGGCATCGTCCACCACCAATCCCACGGAGAGCACGATGGCGAGCATGGTGAGCACGTTGATGGAGAAGCCCAATACATACATGATGAAGAAGGCACCGATGAGCGATACGGGGATGACGATGCAGGGCACGAGGGTGACGCGCCAGTCGCGCAGGAAGAGGAAGATAATGATGATAACGAGCACGAACGCCTCGATGATGGTGTCTTTCACCTCAGAGATGGAGGCACGGATGAAGCGTGTGTTGTCGAAGCTGTACTGGTAGTTCACATCCTCGGGGAGGTCTTTCTTCATGACCTCCATGCGCTCATACACCTCGTTGGCGATGTTGATGTGGTTGGCACCGGGCTGCGGCACCACTACCACGCCCACCATCGGCACGCCGTTCATCTTCATGTAGCTCTTGATGTCGCGTGCACTGAGTTCGGCACGACCGATATCGCTGAAGCGTATGATGCGTCCGTCCTGCTCCTTGATGACCACGTTGTTGAACTCCTCGGTGGTGTGCATCAGACCTAATGTGCGGATAGAGAGTTCCACGGTGTTACCCTCGATGCTTCCCGAGGGCAGTTCCACGTTCTCTGCATCGAGCGCGCTCTTCACGTCCATCGGAGTGATGCCATAACCCGACATCTTCACGGGGTCGAGCCAGAGGCGCATACAATACTTCTTCTCACCCCAGATGCTCACACCGCTCACTTCGGGGATGGTCTGCAGCTGCTCCTTCACGGTGAGGTCGGCAATCTCGCTGAGTTCGAGCAGCGAGCGCTTGTTGCTCTGGATAGCCACCATGAGGATGGGCGAAGCATCGGCATCGGCTTTCGACACGGTGGGTGGGTCGCAGTCGCGCGGCAGGAAGCGCTGTGCACGTGACACCTTGTCGCGCACGTCATTGGCAGCCGTCTCAAGGTCTACGGAGAGTTCAAACTCTACGGTGATGTTACACGAACCCTGCTGGCTCACACTCGTAAGCGAGCGGATACCCGGTATACCATTGATGTTCTGCTCCAACGGCTCGGTAATCTGATTCTCTATGACGTCGGCATTGGCACCGGGATAGGAGCACGACACCGAGATAATAGGATTATCCACCGACGGATATTCACGGACACCCAGGCTCATGTAACCTATCGCACCGAACAGCACGATAATGAGCGTAAACACCGTGGCGAGCACCGGGCGACGTATACTTAGTTCTGATATATTCATAT
>JAZPZS010000053.1:0-7421 GCA_045544835.1 Bacteroidaceae bacterium
CAAGCGTTGCTGGGTGACCAACTTTATCTATCCCGATGGAAGCCGTGGGCTCTGTGTAGGCGACGGTACCGACAAGTGCAATCAATGTGGTTTCTGCATGTCGGGTGAGATGGCTTCGGTATTTGCGTTCAAGCCCGATACCATCTTTGCGGGACTCAAGCTAAGAACATAGTCTGCCTACACCTAATCAGAGCCTCCAGTAAAATCCAAACAGACTCTTATATCTAATACAACCGACATGGCCAATCGGGTATGTATGGTCAGGGAGGGGAGAATCTCTTTTATAGAGACTTCTCTCCTCTTCTACTTTACCTTAAACACCACGAGCTCGCTGCTGGAACCGATGCGGAAGGGTGGGCCCCAGAGGGAGAGGCCTTGCGATACGTAGACGTGGGCGTGAGACCAACGGCGATAGCCATGGCTCTGCTCAAAGAGTTTGTCGGTCAGCCACGTCAGTGGCCACACCTGGCCACGATGAGTATGTCCGCAGAAGAGCAGGTCTACACCCAAGGCATCGGCTTCGGCCACGCCGTAGGGCTGGTGGTCGAGCACGAGGGTGGGGTGGTCCTTATCGGCATGCGCCATCAGCGTGTTCAGCGATGCGCGGGCGGGGTTGCTCTTGTCGTCGCGTCCGATGAGCTGAATGCCACAGGGAAGCGTCACCATCGAGTCGCGCAGCAGCGTGATGGGAGTGCCCTCAATGAAGCGTGCGACAGCATCGATGCCACTGATGTATTCGTGGTTGCCCGGCACCATGAAAATGCCTTTCGGAGCCGTGAGACGGGCCAGTTCATCGGCCATACGATCGCGGTAGAGTGGGTGTACGCTATTGTCGATGAGGTCGCCGGCAATGACGATGACATCGGGGCTTTGCGCATTGATGAGATCCACATATCGGGCCAAATCCTTACGCCCCGTGCCTTCACCCAAGTGCACGTCGCTCACGGCAACCACGGTGAGGGGCTTCGCGAAGTCACACGCCTTGTCAAAGGCTATGGGCACCACATTCACCTGCGGATGCTTGTAGCGGTAATGCCCGCTGATGAGCACTACGGAGCAGAGGGCCAGGGCGGCCCAAAAGCCATAGGGAACCGTCAGTCGGAGCCATGCAGCTACATCGACCAGCAGCAGGGCAAGAACCATATATAGCAGGAACACCAGCCATACGGAACCTACTTGGAATAGTCCGCGCGACAAGGCGGCAGGCATTGCGCTGCCACGCAATGCCATGGAGAAAAACAGACTACACGTGGCCACTCCCATACATATACCAACCAATACTTTGGCTACCATAGGTAGGGTAGGGAGTGCTTGCACCAGGCGGACGAAGATATAGGCGTTGGCACCGAAGAGCACGCCAAGAAACAGAATCAGTATGAGGATGAACATAAGCATATTCACGTGGTTTTAACTCACCATCTTGAGCCCTACGACCGAGGCTATGAGGGTGACTATGAAGAAGATGCGGGCAAACGATACCGGTTCCTTGAAGAGAAAGATACCAATCAGCACCGTACCCACCGCACCAATGCCTGTCCACACAGGATAGGCTGTACCGAGAGGAATAGTGCGCGTAGCCTTAGTCAAGAGATACATACTGAGCGTACATAGAAGAACAAAACCGGCATACCACAGTGCCGTCTTGTGTCCTGTTGCAAGATTGCCCTTGCCAAGGCAAAAGGCAAAGCCGGTCTCGCATAGTCCGGCAATAATCAGAATCAACCAATTCATATTGACGATAATCCTTACCGAGGGCTGCGGAAATGTCCGGCGTCTCCTTCTGAGGCGATGCAAAAGTAGGCAATCTAAACTAATATACCAAATATAGATGCACTTTTCGTATGCGTTGGCCAATTACAAGGTATGGTTCCTCTGACTGTTCCGCTCCCAAAACACGCCATCGGAGTATCCTTGAATTTCGGCGTTTTCATCGGCCATTTTGAGGCGTTTGGCCGCCCACAGACAGTACTCCTCATTGATCTCTATGCCGAGGTAGCGACGACCGAGCTTCTTGGCCACTACAGCTGCTGTGCCACTGCCCATGAAGGGGTCGAAGACCACATCGCCGGGACGTGACGAAGCGAGAATCAGCTTGGCATACAACTTCTCGGGTTTCTGTGTAGGGTGGTCGGTGTTCTCGGGCATCGACCAGAAGGGGATGCTGATGTCGTCCCAGAAGTTCGAGGGGTGGGTGAGACGATAGTTTCCCGCCTCCGTAGCCTCCCAATCTTTCGGCTTGCCATCCACGCGGTAGGGTGCCAACACGCGGCGGCGCACCTTGACGCTTTCCACATCGAAATAGTAGTCGTGCGCATCGTTCACGGCAAACCAGATGTCCTCCATGCAGTTCTTCCAGTTGGCCTTTGCCCCGCGCCCCTTATCGCGCTGCCACGTGATGCGGTTGAGGATGGTGAGGCGCTCCTCCAACACCGCTTGCAGGGCCGACGTACACTTCCAGTCGCCACACATATAGAGCGAGCCCGTAGGCTTCAGCTTGTCGCAGACCTTATGGAACCAGGTGCGCAGATATTCGGCATATTTGTCCGATGAAATGGCCGAAAATGCCAGTCCGTTGAAGTCTTTGGAGAGGTTGTAGGGAGGGTCAATGATGATGAGGTCGGCCACGCTGTCGGGCACGCGGTCAATCACCTCCAACAGGTCGGCACAGACGATGGTGTTCTCCCACCGCGCCGCATCGAAAGAGTGCATAGTTGCAATCTCTTTCTTCAGCTCACCGCGCTCCTCTTCAGTGAGGGTAATTGTCTTGTTGCGTCCTGCCCGCTGCTTGTCCACTTTGCTTGTATTGAAGGATAAATCAATCCCAAAAGTACAAGATTCGCACTGCACTACCAAATAATAAGGGGATAATTTTTCCCTCCCGCTTATCCAACGGCAAAGTGAATACCAGGTTTACTCCTTCTCCTCGGTCAGCTCTTCTATTTGCTCTATGACTTCGTTGACGGTGTTTTGTCCTTTCTTATATATACTCCAACCGATGATGCCACCGATAGTACCTCCAATAAGGCCGCCGATAAGAATATTCTTAACGAAAAATCCACCCATAGAAGTAGCTTCGTAAACAAACCACGGCAACCATATACATAGGAATGGTATACTGAACCAATGCCATTGCCTGCCGAGTTGCTTGTAACGGTTGAGCTTGCGAGCCTCGTCTACCAAACTACCAGTGATGTAGTTCTGTGTGCTCAGCAGTTGGTTGCAATAGATTTCATAGACGACGGCAATAAGCAGAAAAGCTATCGTTACTCCTATAAACCATGGAGAATGGAAGTTAAAGATTGGAGTTGTCCAAACAGGGCATGAGATAAGTACTATAGCACATAAAATGTAAGATCTTAGCTTCACCGCCTTCAACTTGTCCCGCATACTTGTGCGGATAAGCTTCTCATTCACGATAGTCTCTTTCTCCAACTTGCGACGCAGCAGGCTGATCTGTTCCTTCATCTCATTGAGTTCGGCTGTATTGAATTGTTCTTCCATAAGGCTTGATGTTTACAGGTTCTACATTTGTTTCAGTTGTTCCTTGATGCGGTAGAGGCGCACCGACACGTTCTTCACCGTGATGCCCACGATAGCGGCAATCTCCTCATAGCTCATGTTCTCGAGCCACAGCAACACGATGGCGCGGTCGAAGGGCTTCAGCTGATGGATGCGCTTGTAGAGCATCTGAATCTGGCGCGTGTCTTCGTCTTTATCTTCGAAGAGGTTGATGTCCATCGTCAGCGGCACAGTGGCGCGCAGCTTCTTCTTCCGTTCCCACGAGATGCAGGTGTTGAGGCTCACGCGGTAAATCCACGTATCCACTTTGCTCTCGCCGCGAAACTGCTCAATTCCACTCCATAGGTTGATGAGCACTTCCTGGAAGAGGTCGTTCACTTCGTCGCTGTCGTTGGAGAACATATAGCACACCGTATATATCGTCTCTTTGTGTGCCCTCACCATTTGCGCAAATTCGGTTTCGTTCTTTTTCATCGTTTGTCTTCGCAACAATTTTTATCCGTTAGACGCAAAGGTAACGGAAAAACTACAAAAATGAGAGAAAAATATCACTTTGGCGACACTTTTCGCGAAACGAGGAAAAATCCCGACAAGAAAAATCGGGGTTAATCGGGTGGGGGAGTGCACGTTAAACCGAAAAATGGCTTCGTAGAATCGTTTCTTTTTGTTCGCCTCGCCCCTCGGTCAGGAAAATCGCAAGGATGAGGGCTTACGATTTTGAGGATTCTTACCCTTGCAACCCCTCCTTCACCATCTTCGCCTTGCTCTTGCCAATGACAGCCTCTAACTCTTCGATGGGAGCCTCTTTGATGCGCTTCACCGTCTTGAAATGGGCGAGCAGGGCCTCCTTGCTCTTTGCGCCGATGCCCTTGATGTTGTCGAGCGCCGAGGCGGTCTGCCGCTTGCTGCGCTTGTCGCGATGGAAGGTGATGGCAAAGCGGTGCACCTCGTCCTGTATGCGTTCGAGCAGATGGAAGAGTGCGCTCTGCTGCTTCAGCCCGATGCTCATCGCGGGGAAGCCGAAGAGGAGTTCGGCTGTGCGGTGGCGGTCGTTCTTGGCCAAGCCGGCAATGGCGATGTGCAGCCCCAGCGTGTCTTCCACCACTTCGCGGATGACCTCCATCTGTCCCTTGCCACCGTCGGCAATGATGAGGTCGGGTAGGGGAGTGCCCTCGGCAATCATACGCGAGTAGCGGCGATACACCACCTCGCGCATCGAGGCATAGTCGTCGGGGCCCACGACGGTCTTGATATTATACTTGCGGTACTCCTTCTTGCTGGGCTTGCCCATTCGGAAGACGATGCAGGCCGCCACGGCATCGGTGCCCGAGATGTTGGAGTTGTCAAAACACTCGATGTGAACGGGCATTTTGTCGAGCTTGAGGTGCTCCTGTATCTCCTTGAGCAGGCGTGTGCTCTTCTGCTCGGGGTTGAGCTTGTCGGCCTGCTTCAGGCGGTCGAGCTTGTATTGCTTCACGTTGAGCTGCGAGAGGTCGAGCAACTTCTTGCGGTCGCTGCGCTGCGGTACGGTGAAGGTGACGCCCTCCAGGTCGATGTCCACGGGGAAAGGCACCACAATCTCCTTCGACTGGCTCTTATAGCGCTCGCGCATCTCCACGATGCCCAGCGTGAGCAGCTCCTCGCGTGTCTCGTTCATCTTCTTCTTGTACTCGAAGGTGAAGGCCTGGTTGATGGCCCCGTTGGTGATGTGCAGGTAGTTGATGAAGGCGCTGCCGTCGTCCTCCTCGATGGAGAACACGTCCACGTTGTCGATGATGTGGCTCACCACCTCGCTCTTCTCGCGGAAGCGCTCCAGGGCATCGTACTTGCGCTTCAGCTCCATGGCCTCCTCGAAGCGCATCTCCTCGCTCAGGCGGCGCATCTCGTCCATCAGGCTACGGCTCAGCTCCTTGGTGTTGCCACGCAAGATTTCCCTGATTTCACCGATCTGTTCCATGTATTCATCGTGGCTCTGCAGCGCGATGCACGGGGCCTTGCAACGCTTGATATGGTAGTCGAGGCAGGGCTTGAACTTGCCGCTGCGGATGTTCTCGGGAGTGAGCGCGAGGTTACACGTGCGCACCGTATAGAGCTGCTTGATGAGCCCGAGTATCTCGTTGAGCGTGGGGATATGGCTGTAGGGGCCGAAGTACTGCGAGCCGTTGCGGATAATCTTGCGGGTCTTGAACACCTTGGGGAAGTACTCGCTGGTGATGCAGATGGAGGGGTACGACTTATCGTCCTTGAGCAGCACGTTGTAGCGCGGCTTGTACTTCTTGATGAGGTTGTTCTCGAGCAGCAGTGCATCCTCCTCGCTCTTCACCACCACGTAGCGAATATCGGCGATTTGACCGACGAGAACACGCGTCTTGCCCGTCTGCTCCTTTTGGAAATACTGGCTCACACGCCGCTTCAGATTCTTTGCCTTACCCACATAAATCACCGTGCCCTCCCTGTTGAGATACTGATAGCACCCCGGCGTGTCGGGCAGGTTCTCCACAATGGACTGCAAGTAGGGATTCTTCTTTAGTGGGCTTTCAAACATAGTACACTACTCTTGTTCTTTGCCATATTGCACAAAGCCTATCGGACGGCGATTCGTTGCACCTTGTCTCTGTGATTGCAACTCGGCAAGTGTCTGGTTTATCAGTTCTAACTGTACACGGGTATCTTCATTGATATCGTTATAATCGGCAAAAACCTCTTCGATATAGGCTTTCAGTTCCTTTACTTCGAGTTGCAACCCGGCCAACGTTCCGCTTGAAGGTAAACTTATCATTTGACGTACTGCGACAAAAGCTCGCATAATACCCATATTAATCTGAACGGCAGTTTTTGAACTAAGCACACTGCTCAACATTGCCACTCCCAATTCAGTGAAAGCATAAGGATTACGTCTGACTCCCATCTTAATGGAATTGGAAGTCACAAATTGTGACCTCCATTCTTGTGTCTCCTCCGATGAAAGTTGAAACATGAAATCTTCGGGGAAACGCTCAATATTGCGCTTGACAGCTTGATTGAGGACTTTTGTGGGAACTCCATACATCTCAGCCAAATCACGATCAAGCATAACTTTCTGACCTCGAATCTCGTATATCTTATTCTGTATTACCTGCAACTGATTCATTGGCTACATTTTTATATCAAAGCAAATATGCACAAATGCAAATTTAGTCACATCGTTATTCTGTGATTACTTAAGTTGTTGCAAAGATAATCATAAGCGAGTGAACAAACAACAAAGTAGGACGAGCAAAACTCGTTTTAGCGAGTAATATTTTGTTGTTTGCTCGCAACAAGTGGGATTATCTTCACGACTTACCGTAAAGATACTGTTTTATCAGATATATAGGACTATTGCTGAACGAAAATAGGCATATTTTCCGGATTATACAGCCTCAAAAGTAGCGCTCATACCAAAGAATAACTCCGACGGAGCAAACGAAAAAACAAAATATCCACGGATATTTCATTACGTATTCGTGGTTATTTCATCACGTATCCATGGATATTTCATTACGTATCCGCGGATATTTAAGTTTTTGAATGAAAAGATGTGAATTATTGGGTGGATAGAATAGAAGAAAAGATACGCCGCGGCTCAGAAAAACTAACCTCAAATGTTGCTTTTTCAGTTGTCTTGCTGTAACTTTATCTTGCTTTGGCAAGAAGAAGTTAGGCTGCGATTTAGCGACTTCGTCACACTCCTCGGGGAACCTAAAGGTTCCTTCGTCGCAACCGACGCTCATTCGCGTCGGCGGGATAAAAAATAAATGAATTTATTTTGTTCTTCTCTCGGTTTGCACTAACTTTGTAGCGATGAGTCGAAAGTCTCGTCAAGACATTTTGGTAAAATAGAAGCGTTATGCTCTCTTGTTAATGGAAACGTAGGAAATTTT
>JAZPZS010000054.1:0-11357 GCA_045544835.1 Bacteroidaceae bacterium
CACGATGTATCTCCTCTATCTCCTTGAGCGAGAGCTCGCGGGCCAGCACCACCTGAGAGAATCCCACCGAATGGAGGAACTGCACCTTCTCGGGAGTACGATTGTCGGTCTGCGTACTGGCATGCAGTGCTATGGGTGGCAAGTTCATCGTAAGCAAAGCCATATCCTGTACGATGAGCGCATCGATGCCTATGCGGTAGAGTTGCCACACAAGTGTCTCCACTTCGGCGAGCTCGTCATCCTTGATGAGGGTATTGAGCGTCACATACACACGGGCTCCAAACTGATGGGCATAGTCGGCCAGCTGGTGCAGATCGTCGAGCGAGTTGCCCGCTGCAGCACGGGCTCCAAACTTGGGCGCACCGATATACACGGCATCGGCTCCGTGGCGGATAGCTTCGATGCCGCACTCAAGGTTCTTGGCAGGGGCAAGCAGTTCGATTGGGTACCTCATACAGTCTTTTCCCCTATGAGAGGGAGCTGTAGCCATGGGATGTGTATTTCTATTGTTTGTTGTCATTGCTTAATCCCCCTCCTCGGGAGGGGTAAGGGGAGGCTTTACTTGATATCTTCAAGTCTATAAGGTGTAGCCTGATATACGTAGTAGTTGAGCCAATTGTTGAAAAGCAGGTTGGCATGTCCGCGCCACGTCACCACGGGAGGCTGCGAGGGGTCATCGTTACGGTAGTAATGCCTTGGCATCTCGATGGGGAGCCCCTTGGCCAAGTCACGCTTGTACTCGGTATCCAACGTTAGAGGAGAATACTCCGAGTGACCGGTGAGGAAAATCTCGCGACCACCACGTGCCATCACCATATACACCCCACTCTCTTCGCTCTCGGCCAGGATGTCGAGTGCGGGATTGCGCTCAATATCCTCGCGGCGCACCTCGGTGTGACGGCTGTGAGGGATATAGAACTCGTCGTCGAAACCGCGGAAGATAGGCAGCTCGGGATTGCTCACACGATGCTTGAAGATGCCGAACATCTTCTTGTCCAGCGGATATTTGGGAATGCCATAATAATGATAGAGGCCTGCTTGGGCAGCCCAACATATATATAAGGTAGAGGTCACATTGTGGCGTGCCCAATCAAAAATCTCTGTCATCTCATCCCAGTAGCTCACCTCCTCGAAGTCCATGTGCTCAACAGGAGCGCCAGTGATGATAAAACCGTCGTACTTATGGTGGCGCATCTCCTCGAAGTCGGTATAGAAGGCCTGCATATGCTCCACAGGCGTATTCTTCGAAGTATGGCTCTTCACCTTCATGAAGCTGAGCTCAATCTGCAAGGGAGAGTTGGAGAGCAGGCGCACGAGGTCAGTCTCCGTAGTGATTTTCAGCGGCATAAGGTTGAGTACGGCAATGCGCAACGGACGGATGTCCTGTGAGGTAGCTCGAGTGGCATCCATGACGAAGATATTCTCCTGCTTCAGCAGGTCTATAGCCGGTAGTTTATCAGGTAATGTTAATGGCATAGTACATTCGTTTGGAATGCAAACTTACATAAAAAAAACGACTTTTGTGTCTGTTCTATCAAGAAACCGCTTCTGGGAGGGAAAAGAAGGTTGTATGACACTAGCATCTGTGCGTAGTAATCTTTCCCGGGTGGCTGGCTACGGAGTATTAATCCTCCTTCTTATATAGCAATTCGGGATGCACCATGCGGTGCATCCCGAATTTGTGATTAGCTTTTGTGTCAATCATAAAGAGATATTATAGTCCAGATAATATCTCATTAGGGATTTCTTCTTTTGAGTAGACGTATTCCTCTCCGCCAGACGTTAGTATCAGTTCCGTAGAGTTGTCATTCAACATGACATCATATTCCGTACCCCACTTAGTCTTATCGTCATACATTCCCGAGAGTTTATTGTCAACAAGTTCCCAAGTGCCTGAGAAATGTCGGAATTTTCCTGCGCCAACTTTCTGATAGAGGTGAAAAGAGTTGTCTGCGATGAAGTGAATGTAGATGTCTATAGATTCCTGTCCAATAGTTACCGCACGAGTCTCTATCTGCGACAACTCCGTCAGATGCCAACTACCTACGATATTCAAGCCTCCCTCTTCTGCTTGCTCCTTCTTGCAACCGGTGAAAAGCAGACATACCAGTGAAATAATAAGATATTTTTTCATTATAGCCATCCTCCATTTTTAGATTTGAACGAGCGAGAAATAACAGACACCTCTTGTGTCATAACCATACCACCGATAGCATTTTCTCCACCGACAGTTGATCCACCAGCCACTGCTGTAATCTTAATTTTTCCAGAGCCCAGCTTGGTCGGGTGAATGTATAACCTTCCATATTGCATATATGGCTTTTCAGCCAAGCCGAGGGACTGATAGTCTTCATCTGATATGGATACATCCAAATAGGTGAGATTAACGGCCGAAGTTCCAAAGTAAGCACCGACATCCAGCCATTGCTTTTTCCCATTCTCGGCCTGTAGGCATGGGATACCCTCTATCTGCATGCAGAAGAGGTACGCATCTATAGAGCCTGTGCCCAACATCTTGCGATAGGGATAGAGGTCTATAGTCTTATTGCCTGAATATTTGGTTCCGTTAAGTCGCGTATCAATATCATTGGCTGAACTCAGCAACAGTTCCTTAAACTCAGTTCGAGTAAATGTCTTACCTATCTTCTTGGCATAGGCCAGTCCCAAAGCTGCGACACCCGACACATGTGGGCAGGCCATCGATGTTCCCTGCATATAGGCATAGTCACCTTCACCGAATTCTGAAGGATAGGTCGACAGCACCATACCTTTTATATTATATGGACTGGCGTAATACTCGCCTCCAGGAGCCACAATGTTACATCCTGGGCCATAGTTCGTATAATACGTAGGGAGATGGTCGGGGCCGAAGGACGAGACACTGATGATGTCATTTAATGCTCCAGGATAGGTTGCATAAGGGTCACCATCATTGCCTGAAGCAAAGATTGCTATATTCCCATCGAGCACATCATTATTTTTACTTGCCTCAAAGTAACGGATAACATCAATCTCTGCCTGACACTGTTTGGCATATGCACCATCCGACTTAAAGGTTCCACCAGGGTATCCAAAGGAGCATGAGATAATGGAAGCTCCATTGTCTGCAGCATACTTAATGGCATTGACAGAGACTGAAACGCTGCCACCTCTCTTGTTGTCAAATATCTGGCAACTCATAATCTTCACACCATCGCCTTTGCCGCTACCACCAGCAACGCCTGCAACGCCAGTGTTATTGTTGTTAACAGCCGCAATTGTACCAGCAACATGGGTTCCATGCCCAGAGTCCAACTCTTTGTCCCAAGTAATCTCACCTTCTGACACAAAATTAAAGCCGTGAATATCATCGACATACCCATTGTTGTCGTCATCAACACCCGGCTTGCCGGACTTCTCGGCCTCATTTACCCACATATTGGCATTCAAGTCGGGATGAGTGTGTTTCACGCCTTCATCCACAACTGCAACAATGATCGAGGGATCACCACATGTCAGCGTACTCCATACATCCTTCACGTTAATGTCTGCTCCTTTAGATACATTGGGCGAAACAGACACATCACCACGATTGATATAGTGCCATTGGTCAACGAGGAGAGGGTCATTGAACTGGAGTTCAGCGCCTGCCCTTGACACTCCATGAACAGACTGTGCCAACTGTTCGGCAGTAACCGGAATGCACACATTAGACTCCACACGCTTGTAATCGGCATCAAATTCTACAATCTTGACATCTTCGAATGCAGCTAGATACTCTGCCGCATCTTCCAGATTCTTTGCATCGGCTATGGTTACTTGATACCAGCAGTCCAAGCCATAAGTGGCTTCCAATTCTTCCTTGCCAGGAGTAGACTTGAACAGGCGTTCCGCAGCCAGTATATCCGTTCCCAAGAGAGTCTCCAATTGCTGATTTGTGGGCGCAGTGTTAAACTTTACCAATATCGAAGGACTGGATGTCTGTTCGGGTACTCCAATAATCTTAGGGCTACGCATTGACTGGGCCGTTTGCATTGAAACTGCAAGGTCTTCCGATTCAGAAGAACAGGAAGAGCAAATGGCTAGCGCAGACAAAGCGATGAGTGCATGAGTATATTTCATAATGTCATTCTTGTTAAAGAAATGGCACGACAAGATATCCTGCCGTGCCATCTCAATGATACGGTATCGTCAATTATTCGACTACAAACTTTTGTTTAGAAACGGTCTTTGAATACTGAACCTTCTCCATAGCCTTAGCAGTGAACTCAACAGTCTTGCTTGTAGCACGCTCTACAGCCATGCCTGCGATCTGAGGACCTACGGACTTCACTGTTCTAACACCCCACTGAGTGTTGGGAGTAGAGTTGATGATAGAGTGACGTCCTCTTACAGCAGCCTCTTCACCACCTTCTGCATCTTCTGCATCCAAGGTAAAGGTTTCATAACCCATTCCGAAGTAACCTCCATCAATATAATAGATGACTCCGAAATAGAATGTCTTGGTATCGGCATCATAATAGCTGGGAGACATCTCCTTACCTGCGTAATCAGACAACTCCATTACATTGACATTGCCGTATTGGGCGTGGACATAACCAGAGAACTGATCAGCAACTTTCACGATAGAGTCACCATCCCAAGTAAAGGTAAAGTCTACACCATAGAACCAGTTGGCAATCTTATAAGTGTCCTTATAATTAGGATCCTTGTAGAAACTATATCCAGGGTCTACTAAATTGAGCATACAAGTGTATGTATAGGTACCGGTACCGAGCAGTTCAGGGGCAAGACCACTTGTAGTGTACTCTTCAGCAACTACAGTAGAGCGGTAGCCGTTGTTAGCCCACAAAACGATGGTGTAAGAGGTCAGCGGTTTCAAGCCCTTGACTAAGTCTGACATACCAGCCCCATTAATCAATGCCAATGCTTCTTCATCAAATGCTTTACCATTAGCCGCAACAAGAGCGTTGCATGAGTCGGGATTAACGGCATAGTTTTCTGTCGGGAAAACAAGTGACTTTGCTTCTACGATATCCTTTCCATATACATAGTACGCAAAGGAGTTTACATTGGTATAACCATCCTTAGCATATACGCCAGAGGTCTCTTCTACACCAAGTGTCACTACTGCTGCATATTTGTCAGCCTCGTCCTTAGCTACGTAGGTAAACGGAACTGCAAGATAGTTTACATCCTTAGCGGGCTGCTGAGCAACACCTTCTGCATCGAACGGAACGGCAACGAGAGTGTAAACACCAGAAGCTGCCAACTCAAGGGCTACGGTAGCATTTTCAGGAGTAGCTACAGCATAACGGCTGATTGTATCTGAGATGATAGAATCACAGTAAGCCTTAGCTACCTTGTCTGTAACTTCACCCTCGAGGATGGTGTACTTCACGCTAGCAACGTCCTTTGCCATAGTAAATGTTACAGGAGCAACACCGTCAACAGTCTCACCTACGTTTACACGTGTAGTGAAGTCCAAACGGAGAACGCCATTAACGAGACCAACAACGTCAAATGCAGGAATACCGCTGAAGGCCATACCTACTCCCAAAGCAGGAACACCATACTTCAAGTTGAAGTAGTATCCACCCATACCATCGTAGTAGCAACGGGGATAGCTTGCACCGTTCTTTGCATAGAAGTCATCGGCACCAGCCCAAGAACTCTCAGAATAGCCACCATCAGTAATCAAGAAGTTATAATTGTCGTAGAAGTATACCGATACACCTGCATCATAGTCCCAACCCATATACTGCTTCTTTACGTCAATGTCGTACTTGCCCTCACCATTAGGCTCTGCCTTCATGGTGAAGTTGAACTCAACGGGTACGTCAGTTTTGGGCCAGAAGCTAGCACCATCGCGATAAGCAACACAATGGAGCACGCCGCCAACTTCGTAGTACTTAATCTTTACATCATTAGGAGCATCTTCCCAGAAGATTTGCGTGAAGCTTACGGTAGCAGCTTTGGACTCATCGGTCACGAAAGATTGGTTACCATCCTCATCCACAGCAACGTACTTCCACTCAACGCAGAAGATAGAGAATGAGAGTGATACAGGATTGCTGCCAAAGAGCAAAGCATAGGCCGGATCTGTAACTTCGAGAGTCAAGCCATACTTAACCGCTGTCTCCACATTGGGGAAGGTAACGGTGATGGTATCTTCGAGCTGACCGTCCTCGAATACAACTGCGGGAACATTGAAGATGCTGTCTACTTCTACAGGCACACCATCGATAGTAGCCACCGCATTAACAGGAACAGTGATGCTATCTTCTGCGTTCTGACGCATTACAACCACCTTTATCTCTTTCGCTGCTGTGGGGTCAAGTGTGTGTTCGCCAGCAGCAGTTTGTGTGGGGAAGTATACCCCATAGCAACCCTCTAGATCTTGCGAGCCGGGCTCGTATACCGGAGCAGTCTCTTCGCAGGAAATGAATCCTGCAGAAAGAACTGCCACGAAAGCTGCATATAATAAATTAGTTATCTTTTTCATTTTAATGTCTTTTAAAATTATAAATAATTTGTAAGCGTTAATCAAATGCTATTGATTACTCTGCTGCTGCGTTGTTGCCGGGAGCATATTCGCCAACGGGAGAGGGACCTGTCACTGTTGTTGTTGGGTCAGGATTGTTCTTTCCTTCCAAGGCAGCATTGTTCTCTACCTCAGTGTAAGGAATCACAAGGTTCCAGTTGGGCTTGATTCCTGCACAGTTGATCTTGAAGATGTCGGCGGGAGCATTGGTGCCCTCATAGTTGCGGATGACACCGGGTTTCAGACGCTTTGCAGTGGGGAATACTGATGTACCCTCGCCCCAGAACTCGATACGCATCTGCAAGAGAACCTGCAGCTGAAGTGTGCGTGCATCCGTAGTGGCAAAGTTGAAGGTAGCATCGCGGTAGGTCTGCATGAAGCTGTTCAGGGCAGCAACACCTTTATCTACGCCCTCGCTCATGCCGAGAGCCTCAGCCTCGATGAGGTACATCTCCTCAACACGCATTACGGGTACATCCACGGCACCACCTACTGCGTAGTCTTTCCAGTCACCACCCAAGCAGCGGAACTTGATGGCCTGATAATCCTTGGCATCGTCAATCCATGCCTGATCGCGGCATGTCTCATAAGGATATACACTTCTGTCGGGATCAAGGAAGGTGTACTTACGGAAGTCAGAGAATGCAATCTGGTCGTACAAAGACTTGTCGATACCAGGCAATGTCAGTGAAGAGTAGCCCCAATCGGCCTCACCAGACATGTGGCCAGTGAAGTTACAGAGGTTACCCATATTTTCGGGCGAGTACTTGATACCCCACATCCAAGCATTGTTTGTGGCAATGTTGTTGAAACCGTTGTTTACATCCAACCATTGCTCTTTAGTCAAAGGAGTGCAACCTGAAGCATCAATAGCCTTGCGAGCATAGGTAGCAGCATTGGCATATTGCTCATCCCACATATATACACGAGCCATCAAACCGTATACGCAAGCCAGATTGGGGAGGTACTTTGACTCAGGAGTGTAATTGCTCAACAAAGACTCTGCTGTCTGCAAATCTTCCAACATGAAAGCAATCATCTCATCGTGAGTAGCGCGAGGATTGTTCTTGATCTGGTCACCCGTAGTCTCAGGCTTTACGATGGGTACTGTCAGGCCTAAAACATCAGAACAGTCAGTATAGATATTCTCTACAGGCTCGTACAATGTTGTCAAGAAATAGTAGTGCATAGCACGGCAAGCGTATGCAATACCGGCATATCCCTTGATGTCATTTGCCAGATTCTCATCAGTAATATCTACAGCGCCGATTACATCATTGGCAGTCTTGATGAACATATACAGCGTACGCCAGGGGAGATAAGCCATATAGCTGTTTTCGCCATAGTTCGAGCTGAATGTATTGTAGTTGCGGAACCAGTCATAACCTGAGTTCTCGCCCAACGGATACATATCGCCCAACATCTCGGTCATAGCAATCAAAAGCTGAGGGAATGCCATATCGGTCTCGTGCACCTGGTCACCATATACCAAGTAACCTTGGCACATCTGTGCAGGGATACCGCTAACCGAAGCTTCCAAAGCTGATGACGAAGCACCCACCTGCTCAGCAGTGGCCGTGGTGCTCTCGGGGAGAACCTCCTCAATACAGCTTGTCAGTGTCAACGATGACGCAACAAGCACAGTAAAAAATTTCGTTATATTTTTCATATTATATTTCTTTACGTTTTGTTGATACTTAACCGATTCGCTTAGAACTTAAGTGAGATACCGGCTGAAATTGAACGCATAGGTGAATATGTCGTCGCATTGGTTTCTGAAGAGAAACTCTGACGGGGGTCGAAGCCCTGACGTGCCGACCAATACCATACGTTATCGGCTGTTACGTAGAGACGGAGGCTGTTGATCTGAGCCTTGCGTGTCCACTCTGCAGGGAAGGTGTAACCTACAGCGATGTTCTCGATGTTCAGATAGCTTGCCTTGGTGAGGAAGCGTGTAGAAGAGCCTGCGCTGTAAGTGTCATCGAACTGCCAACGGGGGATAGTGGTTGACTTGTTCTCGGGAGTCCATGCCTGCAAAGCATCGACGTGGATATTGCTACCGGTGCTGTTGCTGGTCGGAGTACTCATGAATGAAGCATAGGTACCGTCATATTGCCAACCGCCAATCTGATAAGAGAAGTTGGCCGAAATGTCAAATCCGTAAGCGTTGATGCTGGTACCGAAGCCGCCGAATGCATCAGGGATAGTGCTCTTGTTGTTTACATAATAGGTTGCATCGGCATACTTTGTAGTGGTCTCTCTGAGCATCTTGCCCGTAGGATCACCATTGGCATCCTTCTCCTCTACATCCTTATACCACATTGACTGACCTGTAACAGGGTCTACACCGGCAAACTCCTTCAGACGCCATGAGTACATGGAAGCACCCTCAGCAATGAAGAATGAACCGCTGGTATAACCGAAGTACTCGTTGCCCTCCAAGTCGAAGTAAGAGGTGGTCTTGTTGTCTTCATGAAGCATGGTGATGCGGTTGCGCAAGGTAGAGATGTTACCAAACACATTCCAGTTGATGTTACGTCTCTTGATGATGTCGTAGCTCAACTCGAGCTCGATACCGTCGTTGAAGAGGTCACCCACGTTGTCATAGTATGAAGTATAACCTGCAGAAGGAGCTACTGAGAAGCTGAACAACATGTCGGTAGTATTTCTCTTATAGTATTCGATACCTCCAGAGAGTCTCTTGAAGAACTCGAATTCGAAACCGGCATTGAAGTTCGTGTTGGTCTCCCAAGTAATGTCTTTTGTACCCTTGGCACCGAAAGCTACACCAACCTTACCGTCAGAGTTTGAGATGTCGTAGCGGTCAGCATACAGGAAGTTACCGATATTATCGTTACCCTGTGAACCGATTGAAGCCTTAACCTTCAACATGTCAATCCAATCAACATCAAACCAACGCTCCTGGCTAATCAACCATGCGGCACCGGCACTCCAGAATGTACCCCAACGATGGTCGGGATGGAAACGTGAAGAAGCGTCACGACGAACCGATGCAGAAGCAAAGATACGGTTGTCATAGTCATACTGCAGACGGCCGAAGAAGCCTTCGTTGTTATACTCGGTACGGTATGAACCAGAGCTTGAGTTGTCAACAACAGCACGATCCAACTCGAAATCGTCCGGTGAGAACATCTGGTGCTTAGACGCATACAGCAAATAACCCTTGTTGTTATAGTACTCATGACCCAACATGATGTTGATGTTGTTCAAGCCATAGTGCTTGGTATAGTTGAGCAACTGCTGGAGGTTGTAAGCATAGGTGCGAGAGTGCTGCTTGCTTATCGTACCGCCTGTTGTTCTGAACTGACCATAGTAAGGATTATAAATATAGGTATAGCGTGTCTCGTCAAGGCTGTATGTGCCATTGATAGTGAGCACCAGGCCAGGAAGCAGATTTACATCAGCGAAACCGCTACCAACAACTGCATTACCCTCATAGTTGCGGGTGTTGAGCAGCACATCCTGCAGTGCATTGGCATCGCTGAGGAAAGGACGTGAGAAACCTGCGTTACCACCCAAACCATACTTAGCATTACCGTAGTCAAGAATCTGATTGCCATACTGGTCAACCTTGATGCTGCCGTCAGGATTCTTTACGTACAACGGATAGATAGGAGCAATCTGTGAGGTGAATGCCCAAATATTGGCTGTAGAGCCAGAAGAGCCGTTCTCACCCAAAGAGTTACCTTCAAACTTAGTGAATGACATATTGCCACCAACCTTGAGCCATTTCTTGGCTTGATAGTCAGCACGCAAACGGCCGGTAAGACGCTCCATGTCAGACTTGGCGGTAATACCTTCGTTGTCCAAGTAACCGATAGAAGCAAAGAATGAAGACTTGTCATTAGCCGAAGATACCGAGAAGTTGTACTCCTGACGGGCACCCTTGCGATAAGCGGCATCCTGCCAGTTGTCGGGAGATACCAAAAAGTCTTCGCCTTGCCAGTTAACAATGTTGCCGAGTGTAGCGTTGGGGTTGAGCTTGCCGTTACGGCCAATCAGGTACTCACCTTCAGGAATATTGTATACATTGTATCCGAGACCACCATTACCTTGCTCAGAGAACAAGTTCTGGTTTGCCTTCTCCCATGCCTGCGAAGCAGTCATGCCCTGATTCTCATAATAGTTGGCCAACGCCTTGTAGTGTGTTTCGTAATACATTGCAGGGTCGGTGATTACGTTGTAGTTCTGCAATGCACGAGTGTTTACACCATACTTGGCATCAAAAGATACGATAGCCTTGCCCTGCTTCGCCTTCTTGGTGGTAATCATAATCACACCATTAGCACCACGAGCACCATACAACGCGTTAGAAGCAGCATCCTTCAATACGGTCATTGACTCAACGTCAGCAGTGTTGATGTTAGCCATGTCACCATCATAAGGAGCACCGTCAACAATAATCAACGGATCCTGACCTGCATTGATAGAGCTAAAACCACGGATGCGTATGGTAGCAGAAGAACCAGGAGCACCATTTGCAGAAACCAACTGCACACCAGCAGTCTTACCTGCCAACGCATCGGTGATACTTGCAACCTGAACATCTGCTAATTCCGCTGCGGAAACGACAGAAGCAGAGCCCGTGAAAGCGGCCTTCTTTGCAGTACCAAACGCCTGTACCACAACCTCTTCCAATACCTCGTCATCAGACTGCATGGTCACCTTTACGTAGGGATGAATGGTCACTTCCTGTGTGGTCATACCCACATAAGAAACAATCAAAGTCTTCGCGCTACTTGGAAGGTTTTCAATCACGAACTTGCCATCAATGTCAGTAATGGCACCCAGAGTGGGCACGCCCTTTACTGCG
>JAZPZS010000055.1:0-4537 GCA_045544835.1 Bacteroidaceae bacterium
GAAGGCATAGTTGCGTTCCACCTTGAGGATGCCCACGAAGGTGTCGTTGGCCCGCTCGATGATCTCTACCACCTCGCCCTCGGGCATGCCACGCCCACGACGACGGGCAAAGAGGCTCACGCGCACACGGTCGCCATGCAGGGCATGCATCGAGTGGCGTTCGGCGATGTATACCGACTCGTCATCCTCATCGGGGGCAAAGAGAATCTTGCCATTGCTCGAACGCTGGATGATGCCCGTGAGCTCGCGCTTCTGAAATACGAGGCGGAAATGCCCGTTGGAGGTCTCCACGAGTGTGCCGTCGATGAGCAGGTCGCCTATGATGTCGCCACACAGCATCTTCTGTGGATGCGTGGTGAGGCGCAGCTCCTTCCAGATGCGGCTATAGGTGAGCGAGCGGTCAGAATACTCTTGGAAGAGGTCGATGAGTGCATCGAACATCATGCGCTTGGTCATGCGCTGATGGGTTTTCTTGGCTGATTTTCCCATATCTGTAGCGTTTTTAAAGTATTTCTGTCGCTAAAGTTACGATTATTATTGGAATATGTGACAACTTGTTAACCTTTTTTTGTAGAGAAATGTTCTATGAAGGAAAAAAGGTACGTAAATTTGCCATTCCAATGTGTACGTGTTATGAAGGTTCTAGTCACTGGAGCATCCGGATTTATAGGGAGTCATATCGTAGCTGAAGCCCTACGGCAGGGCTATGACACATGGGCTGCTGTGCGCCCTACGAGCAGTCGGCGTTACCTGCAGGACAAACGTGTACGAATCATAGAGCTCGACTATGCTGACGACCTGAGACTGGCCTCGCAGCTTCGCGATGTCCATGACTCGCATGGCCAATGGGATGTTGTCATCCATTGTGCCGGAGCTACCCAGTGCATACATCGGGCAGATTTCTATACTATCAACTATGAGTACACACGACGATTGACCGATGCCCTCATCTCCCTTGATATGGTGCCCCGCCAGTTCATATTTATCAGTACGTTAGGCACCTTCGGTCCCATTCGCGAGGCACGCCCTTTCCAGCCCATCGGCGACACCGATAGCCAGCAGCCCAATACCGACTATGGCCGCAGCAAGCGCATGGCCGAGGAGTACCTGATGTCATTACCGGCATTCCCTTACGTCATCTTCCGCCCTACGGGAGTATATGGTCCGCGCGACAGGGATTATCAAATACTTATCGACAGCATCCGCCACCACGTGGATCTCACCCTGGGTAGCGGCATGCAGAAGATTACCTTCATATATATTGCCGACCTCGTGAAAGCCATATTCTTAGCTGTAGACAAGGGAGTGGTGCAGCGCTGCTATTTTGTCACCGACGGCAATGTATATGGAGCGCACGATTTTGGAGACACCGTGCAGCAGGTGCTGGGAATAAAGCGAGTGTGGCGCCTCACTGTTCCCCTATGGCTGGCACAAGGAGCAGCATGGGTATGCGATGGCATCTCATGCATCACCAGATGCAGCCTTACGTTCAACGGCGACAAATATCGGATACTCAAACAGCGCAACTGGACCTGTGACATCGGCCCACTCATGCGCGAGCTCGGCTATAGGCCTCAATACGACCTACAGCAAGGAGTCAAGGATATGCTGGAGTGAAAAATCACGCTCATGCGAGCGACCATCCCGCGACATGTTAATTATAATTATATCTGAAGTCTGCTTCCCATGGCAGACTTTTATTCATATCTATGGTGGAAAACTTTGATTTTAGGTTTGTTTATTGCATCTTTTTAACTAAATTTGCCAAGAATCGATAACTATAAACAATTATTAATAACTTAATTCATTAAAAACAAAACATTTATGTGGTTAATTAATTCATCAATCGGAAGAAAGTTGGTGATGAGTATCTCTGGATTGGGTCTCATCCTCTTCCTGACGTTTCACATGGCGATGAACGCTGTTGCGCTCTTCTCTGGCGAAGGGTACAACATGGTGTGTGAGTTTTTGGGAGCAAACTGGTATGCCCTGGTGGCTACTGTAGGTTTGGCAGCTCTCGTAGTTATTCACATTGTGTATGCCTTCATTCTGCAGATTCAGAATCGCAAGGCACGTGGTAGCGAGCGCTACAAAGTGACCGCTAAGCCTAAGGGCGTAGAGTGGGCTTCACAGAACATGCTCGTGCTGGGTATCATTGTTATCCTTGGCTTGGCACTCCACTTGGTGCACTTCTGGTCAAAGATGCAGCTCACTGAGATTCTCGGTGGCCATGAGGCTCTCGTGTATGAAGGATTGGTAATCGCTCCCACCAACGGTGCTGCGCTCATTGCCTACAACTTCTCTCAGCCCCTCATCGTGGCTCTCTATGTAGTATGGTTGGCAGCTATCTGGTTCCACCTCTCTCACGGTTTCTGGAGTGCATTGCACACCATTGGCTGGAACGGTAAGAACTGGATCAAGCGTCTCGAGTGCATCAGCAACGTGTACACCACCATCATCGTACTCGGCTTCATCGCAGTGCCCCTGCTCTTCTTTGTACAGAGCTTGATGGACCCCAACTTCGTGTTTGAATACATTAAGTCTACTTTGGGCTAAAGTTTTAAGAAGGTAAATGGAGGTATTTTTTAGTAGATAAATGGAGTAAAATGGAGATAAAAGGAGTTAAAGGCCAATAGTAATGCTCATCGAAAGGACATTTGGCTTTTATCTTCCTAACGAAGCGAAAGCGAAGTGATATCTCCCTCTAACTACTCTAACTCCTCAAAAGAATCATCTCCTTCTAACTACAAGAATAATAATTCAGAATTAAATACATTACTATGGCTACAATAGATTCAAAAATTCCTGAAGGCCCATTGGCAGAAAAATGGACCAATTACAAGGCACATCAGAAGTTGGTGAACCCCGCCAACAAGCGTAAGCTCGATGTTATCGTTGTGGGTACAGGTTTGGCTGGAGCCTCTGCTGCCGCTTCACTCGGCGCTATGGGCTTCAAGGTGAAGAACTTCTGCATCCAGGACTCTCCGCGCCGTGCACACTCTATCGCTGCACAGGGCGGTATCAATGCTGCTAAGAACTATCAGAACGACGGTGACTCGGTATACCGTCTCTTCTACGATACCATCAAGGGTGGTGACTACCGTGCACGTGAGGCTAACGTTTACCGCCTCGCCGAGGTGTCAAACGCCATCATCGACCAGTGCGTGGCACAGGGTGTTCCCTTCGCTCGCGAATACGGTGGCTTGCTCGACAACCGTTCATTCGGTGGTGCTCAGGTATCCCGTACGTTCTATGCCCGCGGCCAAACTGGTCAGCAGCTCCTCCTCGGTGCTTACTCTGCACTGAGCCGTCAGGTAGAGCTGGGCAACGTAGAGCTCTACACCCGCTACGAGATGCTCGACCTCGTTATCATCGATGGCCGTGCACGTGGTATCATCGCACGCAACCTCGTGACAGGTAAGATCGAGCGCTTCTCTGCCCACGCCGTAGTTATTGGTACTGGCGGTTATGGCAACACCTTCTTCCTCTCTACCAACGCTATGGGTAGCAACGGTTCGGCTGCCATGCAGTGCTACCGCAAGGGTGCTTACTTCGCTAACCCCGCCTTCGCACAGATCCACCCCACCTGTATCCCCGTACACGGTGACAAGCAGTCAAAGCTGACCTTGATGTCTGAGTCGCTCCGTAATGACGGCCGCATCTGGGTGCCCAAGAAGCTTGAGGATGCCAAGGCCCTGCAGGCAGGTACCAAGAAGCCCAACGACATCCCTGATGAGGATCGCGACTTCTACCTCGAGCGCCGCTATCCCGCCTTCGGTAACCTCGTTCCCCGCGACGTGGCTTCACGTGCTGCCAAGGAGCGTTGCGATGCCGGCTTCGGTGTGAACAATACGGGTCTGGCCGTATTCCTCGACTTCAAGTACGCCATCGAGCGTCTGGGCGAGGATGTAGTACGTGCCCGCTACGGTAACCTCTTCGACATGTACGAGGAGATCACCGACGAGAACCCCTACAAGACTCCTATGATGATCTTCCCCGCCATCCACTACACCATGGGTGGTATCTGGGTTGACTACGAGTTGCAGACCTCTATCCCCGGCTTGTTTGCCATCGGTGAGGCCAACTTCTCTGACCACGGTGCCAACCGCCTCGGTGCCTCTGCCCTCATGCAGGGCTTGGCCGACGGTTACTTCGTGCTCCCCTATACTATTCAGAACTACCTCAGCGACCAGATCCAGGTTCCCCGCTTCTCTACCGACCTGCCCGAGTTCGAGCAAGCCGAGAAGGAGGTACAGGCCAAGATCGACAAACTCATGGCTATCAAGGGTACACGCTCTGTAGACTCTATCCACAAGGAGCTCGGCCACATCATGTGGGACTTCGTGGGTATGGCTCGTACCGACGCATCGCTCAAGACCGCTATCGAGAAGATCACAGCCCTCGAGAAGGTATTCTGGAGCGACCTCCGCATTCCTGGCGAGGCCAACTCACTCAACATCGAGCTGGAGAAGGCACTCCGTCTGTGGGACTTCATCGAGACCGGCAAGCTCATGGCTTACGACGCGCTCAACCGCGA
>JAZPZS010000056.1:0-29006 GCA_045544835.1 Bacteroidaceae bacterium
GGAACTCGCGCTGGGCATCCAGTTCAAGCGCATCAGCTCCGAGGCGATGGCGTAATTGCTCCAATTGCTAAGGAGTTCAGGAGTCAGGAGTTCAGACGATAGCTTCGACTGATGATAACAGGGCTCCTGAACTCCTAAATGAAAACCACAGATTACACGGATTAAACAGATTTATAATCAGCGAAAAGACACTTGTCTGAACTCCTGAAACGAAGTTCGACGCCCGTAGGGGCCAAAGTCAACTTCTGAACTCCTTAAAACTTAAAACTAAAAACTCAAAAACTTACGAACTTATGAACTCAAAAACTCATTTCGACTGGGGCAAGTTGCTCAAAGTAATCATCGCAGTGCTCACCGCCATCGCTGGCACCCTTGGCGTGGCGAGCTGCATGTCCTGAGACTGCTATGGCTGACGTATTCATCCGCATATTGCGCGGCTTAGGGCTGCTTCTAGTCTCACTCATCCTTATGTGATGAGTGAGACACTCCTTTATGAAGCTAAAGCTTCAGTCGTCGCAACCGACGCTATCATACCGCGTCGGCACTCATGCTGATGTGACACCACTCCTCGGGGAGGGCTAAAGCCCTCCTTTGTCGCAAGCAGCGCTAATGCTCCGCGCTGCCTCTCATGCTCATGTAGCGTGGGGGAGATGCTCCTTTATGAGCAGGCACACTCCACGCCTTTGCGCCGGCCAGTGAAAATATTGAAATAAATTTCATGTTTCTCGCTCGCTTGTTGTATCTTTATGGCGCGCCATGAAGATACTCTTTGCTGCAAGCAGCACTCCTTTGTGCCGATAAACCTAATGGTGCTAAAGCACACTCCTCTGGGGGAGATAAACCTCCCCTTCGTCGCAAGCAGCGCTAATGCTCCGCGCTGCCGTCGCAACCGACGCCAAACCGAGAGTATAGATAAGCTCGCTTAATCTATGCCGAGGTGCGAAGGAGGGAAACTTAAAGTTAACCGACGCTCATTTCGCGTCGGCGGGATAAAAAATAAAAACAATTTTATTTTGTTCTCCTCTCGGCTTGTTGTATCTTTGCTTTCGAATCAGTAGACATGGTTGCTTTATGTTTATAATTCATATTTAATAAATCATAATTAAGTCAACTTGGATACGTACAAGACGATAGTAGCGCCGTGCGAGGGTGTGTTCACCGAGAAGCGTAGCAAGTTTATTGCTATGGCATTCCCCGTTACTACGCTGGAGCAGATCAAGGAGCACCTTGCCGAGTGTCAGAAGAGGTACTTCGACGCGCGGCACGTGTGCTATGCCTATATGCTGGGGCATGAGCGGACGAACTTCCGCGCCAACGATAATGGCGAGCCGTCGGGCACGGCGGGGCGCCCCATTCTGGGGGCCATCAACAGCCGCGAGCTGACGGACATACTCGTCGTGGTGGTGCGCTACTTCGGCGGCATCAAGCTGGGCACGGGCGGACTCATCGTGGCCTACAAGGCGGCAGCAGCCGAGGCGCTGGACGTGGCCGAGGTGGTGGAGAAGACGGTGGACCTGACGCTGGACGTGATGTTTGAGTATCCGATGATGAACGAGGTGATGCGCATCGTCAAGGAGGAGGGGCCCACGGTGGTGGAGCAGGACTTCCAGATGGACTGCCGCATACGCCTGTCGATACGTGCATCGCGCATGCCTCGCCTGCGCGAACGCTATGAGCAGCTGGCGCTGGAGACGGGACGCATCAGGATAGGCGAGGAGGAGTGAAGGGAGATTATGCCAATGAATGATTTTGCAATGAGAGATACACAAGTGTTGAAACTGGCCTGCACCCCGATACCTACGGTGAGGATAGGCTTTATCGGACTGGGAAATCGCGGCATGGCAACCCTACGGCGATACCTGGTGATCGAGGGCGTTGACATCGTGGCGCTGTGCGACATCAGCCCCGAAAACCTGTCGGCAGCAGGTGAACTGCTGGTCAGCGATGGACGGTACCACCCCGTGACGTACGGCGGTGCCGACGGATGGATGGAGCTGTGCCGCAACAGGGAAATCGACCTGGTATATGTATGTACCGACTGGCTCACGCATGCCCCTATGGCCTGCTATGCCATGGAGCAGGGCAAGCATGTGGCCATAGAGGTGCCAGCAGCGACCACGGTGGACGAGTGCTGGCAGCTGGTGAGGACGTCCGAACATACGCGCCGCCACTGCTTCATGCTGGAGAACTGCTGCTACGACACGTTCCACCTGGCTGTGCTCACGATGGAGCGCAAGGGCCTGCTGGGGACGCTCACCCATCTGGAAGGGGCATACATCCATGACTTGCGCGACAAGTACGATGCCGATGGACCCAAGGGGTGGATGTCCCGATTGTGTGGACAGCACAAGGGAAACCCCTACCCGACACACGGGATAGGACCCGTATGCCAGCTGCTGAATATCCATCGCGGCGACAGGCTGGAGTCGCTGGTGTCGCTGACCCCGGCTGCGGATGTGCCTCACGATGTGTGCATCAACAACACGCTGATACGCACGGTCAAGGGCAAGACGATACTGCTGCAGTATGACGTCACCACACCTAGACCCTATAGCCGCATGCAGACGGTGTGCGGTACCCGCGGATTCGTGCAGAAGTATCCTCGACGGTGCATCATGCTCGACGGCCAGCCGCCTGTGAAGGGCGACAGCGTGGAGCCTATCGTGGAGAGGTATACCGAGCATCACCTGGCCGAGATACAAAGGGAGGGCCACCGCCTGCAGGTGCCCAATATCATGAACTATACGATGGACCGCAGGCTTATCCATTGCCTGCGCGAGGGACTGCCGCTGGACATTGACGTGTACGACGCGGCAGAGTGGTCGTGCATAGCTGAGCTCAGCGAGCAGTCGGCACTACAGGGAGGTAAGCCGATGGAGATTCCTGACTTCACTTGCGGACATTGGACATAGCATACAGTGACACACACACATATATATAATACTTATTGAATGATATGAAGAAGATTTTTCTTGCTAATCTGTTGGTGCTGATGGCCTTGACGGGCTATGCACAGGGAGAGAAGGCCGTCAAGGCCGAGGTGTACGGCTTCGTGCGTAACTACTTCACGTACGACTCGCGCAGCTGCGTGCAGTCCAATGAGGGGCTCTTCAACATGCTGCCCAACGACATCAAGCCCGGGGCCAACCCCGATGAGGACCTCAACGCCATCCCCTCGGTGCGCTTCCTTTCCATCACGACCCGCTTTGGCGTCAACGTCACGGGTCCCGAGATATGGGGCGCCAAGTCATCGGCCAAGTTTGAGTCGGACTTCTGCGGGGCCTCCAGCTCATCGGCCTTCAACCTCCGCATCCGTCAGGCATATACCAAATTGGCGTGGGAGAACAGCGACCTGCTGGTAGGCCAGACGTGGCACCCGATGTCGGGCGACCTCATGCCCGAGGTGTTCAGCTTGGCTACGGGAGCTCCGTTCAACCCCTTCAACCGCTCGCCGCAGGTGCGCTACAACTACTCTCCCCTCAAGGCGCTGACCTTCACGGCATCAGCCCTCTATCAGTTCCAGTATGGCTCGGTGGGGCTCGACGGCAAGACATCGAACACCTATTCGCGCAATGCACTCGTGCCTGAGCTCTTCGTCGGGATGACGGCCAAGGGCAAGCACCTATCGGGAGGCTTTGGCGTCAATGCATCGACCATCGCTCCACGTGTGGTGGCCAATGACAGGCTGGTCAATGAGCGCCTGACCAGCTACTCGGCCATGGCATTCGGCTCGCTCAAGGTGGCAGACCTCTCGGTGCGTGCCAAGGCAGTGTACGGACAGAATACCTCGCACATGCAGCAACCCACAGGATTCGGCGTTGTGGAGATTCTTGACAACGGTGCCTACAACTACGAGCCCATGCAGCTCGGCTCGGCATGGCTCACCATGATGTATGGCAAGAAGCTCCGCTACGGATTCTTTGCCGGATGGATGAAGAACTATGGCTCGGCAGGGGAGGACTTCATTACAAATGGTGTTGTTGGACAGAATAAGGATGGTAGCGATATCTATATGGTTGAGGTCGATAAGAAGATTCCTAATTCAGCCTTTGTGTCTCGTAATAATATTGATTATGCGAAGAACACTGGTATGGGGCAGGCATTCCGTTTCTCGCCCATCGTGACTTATAAAGTGGAGAACATGCAGATAGGTATAGAATATGAGCATACAGCAGTTGCTTACGGAAACTATAAGTTAAATATGAATGAGTATCCTAAGAACTATACCGACGGTAAGGTGGGCGATACCCACTGGGTGGCCAACCATCGCATCTGCGTCATGGTGAAGTACGACTTCTAATGGATACGTTTAACGCTCAGCTCCCAACGCTCAACTTGATTGAGTGCGTCCCCAACTTCAGTGAGGGACGCAACATCGAGAACATCAACGCCATTGCCGAGGCCATCACCTCGGTCGGTGGTGTTCGCGTATTGCATATCGACAGGGGAGAGGCTGCCAACCGTACGGTGATAACGTTCGTGGGCGAGGCCGATGCCGTGGTGGAGGCTGCCTACCGTATGGTGAAGCGTGCCGCTGAACTCATTGATATGCGCCACCATCAAGGCGAGCATCCACGCATAGGGGCTACCGACGTGCTTCCGCTCATCCCCTTGCGGAACATCACACTGGAGCAGTGTGCCGAACTGGCACGCGCACTGGCCGAGCGCATATACCGCGAACTCGGCATCCCTACCTATTGCTACGAGGCTGCAGCGCTGCTCCCCGAGCATGTGAACCTTGCCGATTGCCGCCGTGGCGAGTATGAGGGATTGGAGCATAAGATGCGCGATGCGGTGATGCGGCCCGACTTTGGCGGCGAGGACTACACCGCCCAGGCTGCCCGCTCGGGAGCCACGGTGGTGGGGGCACGCAACTTCCTGATTGCCGTGAACTTCAACCTCAATACCGCCTCGCGCGAGGTGGCCTCGGCCATTGCAGCCCGGGTGCGGGCCAGCGGCGAGGTGTGCCGCGATGCCGAGGGCAATGCCTTGCGCGATGCCGAGGGTAGGGTGGTGCGCCGCCCGGGGTTGCTACGTGGCTGCAAGGCCATAGGATGGTACATCGAGGAGTTTGGCTGTGCCCAGGTGTCGATGAATATCAACGACGTGGCGCTGTGTCCCATCCACGTGGCCTATGAGACCGTATGCAGGGTGGCTCGCGAGCTGGGTGCTGAGGTTACAGGTACCGAGCTCATCGGCCTTATTCCCGAGGACTGCATGGTTGAGGCTGGCCAGTACTTTGCAAAGAAGAGTGCCATCCCCTGTGAAGACAGGCGTCGTCTCGTGGAGATTGCCGTCACTGCCATGCATATGGATGACCTCTGCCCCTTTGATATAGGGCAGAAGGTACTCGTCGTATAGGCGTCGCCTGCCGAGCTACTCGGGAAAGTTGGGCGATGGCTGGTGGGCACGTCGCATGAGGCTATCCATCTTCTCTACCAGCTCAGGATACAAAGTCGCCAGATTGGTGGTCTCGTTCGGGTCGGTGGTGATGCGGTATAGCTCCAGCGGAGTGCCGCGCTTCACGGATACTGCTTTCCATTCTCCCTGTATGGCAGCACGCTGCTTGCCCGGAAACTCCCAGTAGAGCATTCGGCTATCGGTGTCCATAGGGGTTGCCCCGCGATAGAACAGCGGGGCAATGTTCATCCCGTCGAGCTGTGAGGGCAGGTGCTCCTCGCAACCGGCAATGTGGGCGAGCGTAGGCATCACGTCGGGAAACCAGATGCGGTTGCCAATCTCCTGCGGAGCTACACGTCCTGGCATGTTGACGATGAACGGCACGCGCAATCCTCCCTCATACAGCTGGGCTTTCATTCCCCTCAGGTCGCCCACGCAACGCAGTGTCTCGCGTGGCGCTTGGCGGGCAGCACCGTTGTCCGAGGCGAAGATGATCATCGTGTTGTCGCGTAGCCCGAGCGAGTCGAGCTCGGCCACCACTCGCCCTATGGCGCGGTCCATGTGGGTGATGAGCGAGGCGTAGCGTCGGGTGTTGGCCTCCCACGGCGTATGGCTGTACCAATGGGTCTCGTCTATGTTGTAAGGCTCGTGCGGAGCATCGTAGGCGAGGTACAGGAAGAAGGGTTGCTCCCGGTTGTCTCGGATGAAGCGGATGGCCTCGTCGGTCGAGAGGTCGGTGTTGTGTATGGCATGTGCCCCATTTGCATTCTCAGTGATGTTGATGAGCTCGTTCCCATAGAAACGATAGTAGGGATAGTAGTAGGGATCGTTGGAATGGGCGGTGCTGATGAGCCACCCGTAGAACTCGTCAAACCCGCGGTTCAGCGGAGTGGCCTCGGGGTTGAACCCGTCGAGGTGCCACTTGTTGACCAGGCAGGTGCGGTACCCTGCACTGCGCATGACATGGGCGATGGTCGTGTCCGTCTCGAGCAGGTGCATGCGCCGAATGGTCTGCTCACCCTTCTTTCCCTCGATGCCTCCCGCCTTGACGAAATTGTCACGAATGGTGCTGTGCCCCGTATGCTTGCCCGTCATCAGGGTACAGCGCGAGGGGGAGCTCACCGCCGAACCGGCATAGCAGTGGGTAAACCGTGCGCCTGTCGCAGCCAAGTGGTCGATGACGGGTGTCTCTATATACGCATTGCCATAGCAGGCGAGGTCGGCATAGCCGAGGTCATCGGCAAGGATAAACAGGATGTTGGGGCGTTGGGTGCCCTCTTGGGCTACGGCAGGCAGGGCCGAAGTGGCCAGGAGCCCCATGGTGCAGAGGGGAAGTGTTTTCACGATTGGGGGGATAATGAGGCAGGCGATTCCCTGCCTCTGTGGAATAATGTCAGTCGATATATTTCACTTTGTTCCAGTCGCGTGGTTTGGCGGCTGGTGATTCATCGGCATAGCCAAAGCCTACGCAGAGGCACAGTTCATAATCTTCGCTAAAGCCGAGTTTCTCAAGAATCGGTAGGCAAGCCTCATTGTCCGTCAAAAAACGTACAGGGCTGCCGAGGCAGATGGAGCCAACACCCATTGACCATGCCGAAAGCATCATGTTCTCGGCCATCAGTCCGCAGTCGTATGCCGAGAAATCATAGGACTTGGCACGGGCGATGAATACCATCGTGGGTGCTCCGCGAAGACAGCCCTTCACCATCTCGGAATCCATGTCGGGGTGTCCCTTGGCCATGGCCTCTTTGATCTCCTCCATCAGCTCGGGATTGTCCACTACACGCACCTCCCACGACTGCTTGTTCTGACCGTTGGGAGCATTGATGCCACACTTGAGGATGATGTCCATCTTCTCACGCTCTACGGGCTGTGGCTTGTACTTGCGGATGCTGCGACGTTCCATAATAGTCGCAATCACTTGATTCTCTTGCTGGGAACACATGGCCGTTGTCTCCTGTTGCTTGTTTTGGCATCCTGCCAGCATGCAGCCGAGGAGCCCAAGGGTTACGATACTTTTTTTCATTGTCATCTCGTTCTATTGATATATTTGTTCGATTGTCTCTTTATCTTGAAGTTGATGGGCATGGTCATCTTGTAGCGTACAAGTGCCCCGTTTTTCCTGCCGGGTATCCATCGTGGCATGTTGCGTGTGAGTCGGATGGCCTCGTCGTCAAACTCCTTGGACACGCTCTTCACTACGCTGACTCCTGAAATCACTCCGTTGCGTTCCACATAGAACTCCACTACCACCTCACCCTCCATGTCGAGATCGCGCATGCTGTCGGGGTATCTCATGTTCTCCTCCATATACTTGAGCAGCTCTTTCCTCCCTCCAGGATATTGAGGCTCCTCTATCTTGTCTCTCTTCTGTGCATCCACATTGCTGCACACCATCACGAGGTTAAGCAATAGTACAATCCATCTACATCTTTTCATATTTGTTGCGTTTCCTTTGATTATTGAACTCTTTTTGTGCGTTATCTCAACTTGATGACGTCGCCTTTCATCGGTGCATAGGTGTCAGGCGTAGCATCGTTCATCTTGTACAGACGCTTTAGACGTACTCCATACTTCTGCGATATCATGTGCATGGTTTCACCATCAACTACGATATGCTTGCTGTAGGGCTTGATGGCACGGCGATGCTTCCGGTGCAGGTAGATGATGTCTCCCTTTGCAGGCACATAGCCTCGGTATCGGTCGTTGTACTGTATCAGTTTACGTTTCGATATTCCGAACTCTTCGGCTATCGACGGTAACGTGTCTCCCTGTCGTGCAATGATGTATACGAGGTCGTTGGCTAAGTAAGGAGTGTGTGGACCCAAGTAGCGTGAGTGTCTCTTCCCTTTTTGGTCATAGCGGTGTAGTCCATAGAGTTCTATGATTTCGATAAGCTTCTCTGTGTAGGTGGGGCTGGTGGCATATCCTGCCCGTTTGAGCCCACGTGCCCAACTGATATAGTCGGTTTGGTCAAACTTGAAGAGAAAGGCATAGCGTGCCCCAGTGGCAAGGAATATGGAGTGGTCTTCATACGAGTCCTCCACACTCTTGTATACGCGGAAACACTCATCCTTGGCATCATCGTCGTGGTAGGTACGCTTGCCGTCCCATGAGTGACATTTGATGCCGAAGTGGTTGTTCGACTTGCGTGCCAGCTCGCTCTTGCCCGCCCCCGACTCCAACAAGCCTTGCGCAAGTGTGATGCTTGCCGGGATATGATATTTCTCCATCTGCTTGATGGCAATGTCCCTGTATTTGTCAATGTAGGCGATGTAGTCGCTGTTTTGGGCAACCAACACCCCCACGGCGAAGTATAGCATTGCTACAATGGCAAGAATTCGTCTTTTCATAGTGTGAAATAAATGCAAAAGTAATAAAAAGCCACATCTTACACAACAACTTATCGGTTCTTTTTGTACCTTTGCTGTAAACAGCGCAAACGAATCAAAAAATCTACGTATATGAAAGAACTTACCCATACCTGCCACTACAAGCTCTACGCCTACGATGAGCTCTGCGAGGCTGACCGCCAATTAGTAGATGCCGCCAAGCAGGCCACCCAAGGAAGCTATGCTCCCTATTCCGAATTCCAGGTCGGTGCAGCCGCACTATTGGCCGACGGCACCATCATTTCGGGAAGCAATCAGGAGAATGCCGCCTACCCTTCAGGACTGTGTGCCGAGCGCACTACCCTCTTCTACGCCAATGCCGCCCATCCCAATCAAGCAATCAAGGCTCTGGCCGTGGCAGCCTATACGAACGGCAAATTCACCAATATCCCAGTACCACCCTGTGGAGCTTGCCGCCAAGTGATGCTCGAGGTAGAGCAACGATACCATCAGCCCATCCGCATCCTGCTCTACGGCACTGAGGGAATCTATGTCGTCGAGGGAGGAATCCGTGAACTGTTGCCTCTCACCTTTGACGCCTCATTCCTCGAATAAAATCACGCCAAATTGTCATCCATTGTCAGCAAGTGCGCTATATAGAGTCATATATGGCGCACCAAGAACATGTTGGCAAGGTTTTTGTTAGCAGATATATGTCGGATTGACATAGCATTTACCATTTTGACGATTTAGAACTGCAAATTGGCAAATAGTAAACAGTGAATTTGTAAATAGTAAATTTAAGATATGAGTACTCAAAAAGGAAAGAAGATGAACGATGAGGAGCTGAACACTACTGCAACCGAAGAAACTGTAGAAACGATAGAGACTCCCGAGAATACTGAAAGCGTAGACCAATCTGCCGAGCAGGATGAGCCACTGAGCGAAGTTGACCAACTAAAGTTGCAATTAGCCGAGGCTGAGGCCAAAAACGCCGAACTGCAGGACAAGTATCTGCGTCAGGCTGCCGAGTTTGACAACTACCGCAAGCGCACCATCAAGGAGAAAGCCGACCTCATCAAGAGTGCGGCAGAGAAACTCATGGTAGCCGAGTTGCCTGTAGTGGACGATATGGACCGCGCACTCGAGAACATGGAAAAGGGCATGGATGCCGATGCTTGCATCGAGGGATTCAAGCTCATCGTGCATAAGTTCAAGAATATACTCACACAGAACGGACTGGAAAAGATCGAGACTGACGGTCAAGAGTTCGACACCGACTTCCACGAGGCTATCGCCCTCATCCCCGCTCCGTCAGAAGAGCTCAAGGGCAAGATTCTCGACTGCGTACAGCCTGGCTACAAATTGGGCGACAAGGTGATACGTCATGCCAAGGTGGCAGTAGGACAATAATAATTGAGAATTGACAATTGACAATTGAAAATTAGCCATCCGAATGGAAAACTGTTGACTGTTGGCTGTTGACTATTGACCATTTTAAGGCAACACACACAACACGATGGAGAAAAGAGACTACTACGAGGTCTTAGGAGTCGACAAGAAAGCGTCGGCCGATGAGATAAAGAAGGCATATAAGAAGATGGCCATCAAGTATCACCCCGACCGCAATCCGGGTGACAAGGAGGCCGAAGACAAGTTCAAGGAGGCTGCCGAAGCCTACGAGGTGCTGAGCGACGAGAACAAGCGTGCCCGGTACGACCAGTTTGGTCATGCAGGCATGGGCGGTGCTGCCGGTGGCGGCTATGGCGGACAAGGCATGTCTATGGACGACATCTTCTCCATGTTTGGCGACATTTTCGGTGGCCGTGGAGGTTTTGGTGGTTTCGGTGGCTTTGGTGGTGGCGGTGGCCGCCAGCAGGCACGCCGCTTCCGTGGTTCAGACCTCCGCATCAAGGTAAAGCTCAGCCTCAAGGAGGTGGCCGAGGGCGTAGAGAAGAAGCTCAAGCTAAAGAAATATGTGCCTTGCTCGCACTGTAACGGAACTGGCGCCGAGAATGGTAGCGGCACAGAGACCTGCCCCGACTGCCATGGTACAGGCTCGGTGACACGCACCCAGCAGACCATGTTCGGCATGATGCAGACCCAGGGCGTATGTCCCCGTTGCGGTGGTGAAGGCAAGATTATCAAGAACAAGTGCCCCCACTGTAGCGGCGAAGGTATCGTATATGCCGAAGAGATTGTCACGGTGAAGATTCCTGCCGGTGTGGCCGAAGGCATGCAGCTCTCCATGAACGGCAAGGGCAACGCAGGCAAGCACAATGGTGTGCCGGGCGACCTGCTCGTACTCATCGAGGAGGAACCGTCAAAAGAACTCATCCGTGACGAAAACGACCTCATATATAACTTATTGCTCGATGTGCCCACCGCAGCACTTGGAGGCACGGCCGATATCCCCACCATCGACAGCAAGGTACGCGTAAAGATTGAGCCGGGCACACAGCCAGGCAAGGTACTGCGCCTCCGTGGCAAGGGTATGCCCAGCGTGAATGGATACGGCACGGGTGACCTGCTCGTAAACATCAGCGTTTACATCCCCGAGACCTTGAGCCGCGACGAGAAGGCCGCATTGGAGAAGTTCCAGAAGTCCGACAACTTTCGCCCCAACGAGAGCCTGAAGGAAAAGATTTTCCGCAAGTTCCGCAACCTGTTCGATTAATCGCATGAAGAGGGTGTGTCAGTAGTCTTGACACACCTTCTTGTTTTGTTGTCAAATTGTAAACAATCATGACCTATCAGGAGACTATCACATACCTATATAATAGTGCCCCTCTGTTTCAGAACATCGGACAAGGAGCATATAAGGAGGGACTGAGCAACACCTATGCGCTGGACGAGTACTTCGGCCATCCGCACCATACATTCCGTACCATCCATGTGGGTGGAACCAACGGCAAGGGCTCGTGCTCGCATACACTGGCAGCCGTACTGCAATCGGCAGGCTACAAGGTTGGACTCTACACATCGCCTCACTTGGTAGACTTCAAGGAACGCATCCGTGTGGATGGAGTGCCCATTGAGGAGCAGTTTGTGGTGGACTTCGTGGCCGATCACCGTGCCTTCTTCGAGCCGCTGCACCCCTCGTTCTTCGAACTTACCACAGCCATGGCATTGCTCTACTTTGCCAAACGAAAGGTGGATGTGGCAGTCATTGAAGTTGGTTTGGGAGGACGGCTTGACTGCACTAACATCATCAGTCCCGACCTGGCGCTCATCACCAACATCAGCTTTGACCATGTAGGCCTTTTGGGCGATACATTAGCCAAGATTGCTTCGGAAAAGGCGGGCATCATCAAATCTTCGACACCTGTCATCATCGGTGAACACAACGTGGAGACCTATCCCGTATTCAAGTCCGAGGCTGAGGGCAAGCAGGCACCCATTGTTTTTGCCCAGGAAAAGCCTCTCTATATAAATATGGAGCGTGGAGCTGACTATGATATATACCAAACGATACCATACGGAGAGCTCTGTGTCGAGCTGCGCGGGTATTGCCAGGAGAAGAATGTGAACACGCTGCTCCATGCAGTAGTGGCATTGAAGGAGGCTGGCTATGATCTCAGCGAGGAAGCTGTGCGTAGCGGATTTGCCAATGTGTGCCGCCTCACGGGACTGATGGGACGATGGCAACAGCTGAACGACTGCCCCCGCCTCGTATGTGATACAGGGCACAACATTGGAGGGTTTAGCTACATTGTTCCTCAATTGCTGGCACAGCCTTGCAAACGATTGCGCATCGTATTCGGTATGGTCAACGACAAGGATATTCGCGGAGTGCTCCGTCTGATGCCCAAGGATGCTACCTACTATTTCTGTCAAGCCAGCGTGGCACGTGCCCTTGAAAGTAATACTTTGCAGGTTGTAGCCGGCGAGTTTGGGTTACAAGGTCGGGCGTATTCCACCGTAGAGGCGGCTACAGAGACCGCACTCTCTGAGGCCGATGTCGAGGACTTCATCTACGTGGGCGGCAGTAGTTTTGTGGTGGCCGACCTGCTCGCTGGCTACTTCAACTCAAGATAATTATTTCTTCATGCGTATCACATCAGTAACGATGAGTGTAGAGCCGACGACCTGGAACCGTATGTCATAACCCTCATAGGGCATCCCGTATACCTTGCTGGGATTATCTTGATACTGTGGACGGGGGTCAAGTGCCAGCACACGGTGCAGTGCTTTGAGGTCCTCGGACGAAAAATAGTGTTGCAGATGCTTGGGAAACTCCACTGTGAGCTCCTTCCATGGCCGATTGTCGACAAAGCCGCTATGTGCTTCGGGGTGGCTGTCGGCATAGGTGACATAAGGTTTGATGTCGTAGATGGGCGTACCGTCCATCAGGTCAGCACCAAGAACGTGGATTACTGGTCCTTCGGCACTGCTCAGCTCGATGTGCTCAATCTTTACAGATGACAGCCCTATAGGATTGGGGCGATAGGGGGAGCGGGTGGCAAAAACACCCATCGGTGTGTTGCCTCCGAGTAGGGGAGGACGCACGGTAGGATGCCACGACAGGGTATCACGTTCCTTGTCGGAACGATTGGCTGAGAATTGCCATAGAATCCATAAATAGTCGAAATCCTCGAGTCCGCGCAGCGCGTCGGAGTTGCGATAGGCAGGAGTGAAGACAATGCGTCCGCGCAGTTCGGGCACGATGCCACTTTGGCGTGGTATGCCAAACTTCGTGGGGAAGGCACTGCGAAAATGGGCTATGGTAATCATCGCATTTAGAGATAGGGATTGTATTTCATCTCCTCACCGATGGTTGTGGAGTCGCCATGTCCGGGGTATACGACAGTGTCGAGGGGGAGGGTAAGCAGGCGCGTCCGTATGGAGCGAATGAGTTGTGCGTAGTCACCGTCGGAGAAATCGGTGCGGCCGATGGAACACTGAAACAGAGTGTCGCCAGAAAAAAGCATTCTGCTGTCTTCTATATAAAAGCACATGCCTCCTGCTGAGTGACCAGGCGTGGCGATACACTCGAGGGTGGCTGTACCAAGTGTGAGAATATCACCATCGTGGAGTGGATGGCTGACGGGACGTGGTTCGCCGTTGGGGCGGATGCCGAAACGCGAAACCGAGGCAGTGAAGTTATTTAGCCATGGGACATCGTATAGGCTTGCGCTGATATGGATGCCGAAGGTGTCCTCGATGAATGGCACGCCGAAGATATGGTCGAAGTGAAGATGTGTGCAGAGTAGATACTTTACTTGCAGCCGTTGGTCGTGTATGAACGTGATGAGCGGCTCCTTTTCCTCATCCCAATAGAAGCCAGGGTCGATGATGGCGGCATCGCGCGAGAACTCGTCGTACAGTACGTAGCAGTTCTCATGGAGCATATTGCAGATGAATGTCTGTACTTTCATATAGTGGCATGTTAGAATATTCGTTACACAAAATTCGCTAAGTTTTTTGAGATATGCAAGCGTTCGTGCTGAAAACTGAGCGTATGGGTCAGTGGAATTCGTGAGACACAAAACAGTTTCTAAGATAAAACAAGCATTTTTGCCATAGGCTATTATTGCTTATTCATACGTTTTTATTACCTTTGTCGCTTAAATATATCGTGTAGCCATGATGAAGAAAGTGATATATGCCCTTTGGACGATGCTTGCCATAGGTCTGGTGGCGGCATTCTTGCTGTTTTATTCCGTGACGAAGGGGTGGGTTGGATTTGTGCCTCCCGTAGAGGAGTTGGAAAATCCCAATTATAAGTTTGCTACGCAGATCATTTCTGCAGACGGCAAATTGCTTAGTACCTATTCGTATAGTCGCGAAAATCGTGTGTGGACCGATTATAAGGACTTGTCGCCTAGTCTGATAGAGGCGCTGATAAGTACTGAGGATGTGCGCTTTTCTGAGCATTCGGGCATAGACCTACGTGCTTTGATGCGTGCCATCGTGAAGACAGGTTTGCTGCGCCAGTCAAGTTCGGGTGGAGGCAGTACCCTTACCCAACAGTTGGCCAAGCAACTCTATACCGAGGTGGCAGGTAACAAGTTGGAGCGTCTGTTCCAGAAACCTATCGAGTGGGTTATTGCCGTGAAGTTGGAGAAGTACTACACCAAGGAGGAGATTCTCACGATGTACCTCAATAAATATGATTTTGGCAACAATGCCATTGGTATCAAAACTGCAGCCAATACCTACTTCTCCAAGGAGCCCAAGGACCTTACAGTGGAAGAGGCGGCCACTCTGGTGGGCATGTGCAAAAACTCGTCACTATATAATCCTGTGCGCCGCAATGAGATTACGCGCAAGCGCCGCAACGTGGTACTCCTACAGATGGAGAAGAACAATTGCCTCACTACTGCCGAGAAGGATTCGTTGAGTGCTATGCCTTTGGTACTCAAATATCGTAAGGTGGATCACAAGCTCGGCCCTGCTCCCTACTTCCGTGAGTATCTGCGTGGTGTGCTCACCGCCAAGGAGCCTGTGAGAAAAAACTACCGTGGTTGGCAGATGCAGAAGTTCTACGAAGACTCTATCGATTGGGCAAATAACCCGCTCTTCGGATGGTGCAACAAGAACAAGAAAAAGGATGGAAGCAACTATAACTTGTATACCGATGGACTGAAGATTTACGTGACAATCGACTCGCGCATGCAACAATATGCAGAGGAGGCTGTTGATGAACATATTAAGGGGTACTTACAGCCCCGTTTTTTCAAGGCCAAGCGTGGGCACCGTAATGCCCCGTACGACAACTTGAAACCTTCCGAGATTGAAAAACTGCTTGTGAGAGCTATGAAGCAGACAGATCGCTATCGTGGCATGAAGAAAGCTGGTTACTCAGATGAGGCTATACGTGACACCTTCGATGTGAGGTATCCGATGAACGTATTCTCCTACTCGGGAAACCGCGATACCATTATGTCACCCATGGACTCAATTCGCTACTATAAGCACTTCTTGCGCACGGGTTTCATGTCCATGGATCCCATCACGGGTTATGTGAAGGCTTATGTGGGAGGTCCTGACTATACCCATTTTCAGTACGATATGGCTATGACAGGACGTCGTCAGGTGGGTTCTACTATAAAGCCCTACCTCTATACGTTAGCTATGGAGAACGGATTCTCACCGTGTGACCAAACACGTAATGTGGAGCAGACCATCCTTACCGAGGATGGACAAATATGGATACCGCGCAATACGGGTAGGGAAGAAGACTATGGCAAGATTGTCACCCTTCGTTGGGGGCTTTCGCAGTCGAACAATTGGATATCGGCCTACCTGATGGGTAAGCTCAATCCCTATGCTTTCAAGAACTTGCTCCACCAGTTTGGCATCCGCAATCAGGATATTCAACCCACACCCTCGCTCTGCCTGGGCCCGTGCGATATCTCTGTGGGCGAGATGGTGAGCGCATACACCGCTTTCCCAAACAATGGTATACGTACCGAACCGCTCTTCGTGACACGCATTGAAGATAATGAAGGCAATATCATTGCAACTTTCGTGCCGAATACATATGAGGTCATCAGCAAGGAAAGCTCATATAAGATGATTGACATGATGAAGGCTGTCATTGATGAGGGTACAGGTCGACGTCTCCGCTTCCGTTATGGTTTCAAGGGTGAGATTGCAGGAAAGACGGGTACTACCAACGAGAATGCTGACGGATGGTTTATGGGCTATACACCCTCGCTCGTGAGCGGGTGTTGGGTGGGAGGCGATGACCGCGACATACACTTCACCAGCATGAGCGATGGGCAGGGTGCTTCAATGGCATTGCCTATTTGGGCTCTCTATATGCAGAAGGTATATGCCGACGAGTCGCTGGGCTATTCGCAAGACGAGAAATTCAACATCCCCGAAGATTTCAATCCCTGTGCGCAGCAGGTTGTCGTGAGCGGATTCGGTAATGAACAGCAATTGGATGACTTCTTTGAATAATACGCTCGATCGTACCCTGCCGCCTGCGCTGCAGTATTTGCCCTTCGTGTTTCGCAAACCCGTTGAGCAACGGTTTTCCAATGGCATACCTCTCCATATACTTGAAGCACCGGGTCAGGAGGTGGTGCGCATCGATTTTGTATTTGCTGCAGGACAGTGGCATCAAGCACAGAAGTTGCAGGCTCTTTTCACTTGCCGTATGCTGCGTGAGGGATGTCATGGCTATTCGTCATCGGCCTTTGCCGAGCGGCTAGACTACTATGGGGCATGGCTCGATCTTAGCGTTGCTATGAACCGTACCTTCGTGACGCTGTATACCCTTAAGAAGTTCTTTCCCCAAACTATTGCTCTTGTGCAGCACATGCTCTTCGAGCCGATGTTCGACGCTGCGCAACTGCATACTATAAAGGATAACAATAAGGCACAGCTTATGGTCAATATGCAGAAGGGTGATGTGCTTGCTCTGCGTGCCTTGCGTTGTAGCGTCTATGGTACTGACCATCCCTGCGGTATGCTCGTTTCGGCTGATGACTACGACCTTCTCTATCCTGAGCTGTTGTCTGACTATTATCATCGCTACTATGGTTCGCGCAACTGCACGATTTACCTCTCAGGGGATATTGACGCCTCGGTCATAGCTGAGGTGGAGTCGCTCTTTGGGGATGCGGAGTGGGGGAGTGGAAGCTCTCCCTCGGAGCGGGAGTATATTCTAGCTCCATCAATAGAGAAGCATCATACTATTGTACATCCCGGTGCTGTGCAGAGTAGCATTCGCATGGGAACGCTGCTCATGGAGGTCAACGATGCCGACTATCTGCCCATGCGTGTGCTCAATACGGTGTTCGGTGGATACTTCGGTAGCCGTCTGATGAAGAATATTCGCGAAGAGAAGGGCTATACCTACCATATATCTTCGGATCTCGTCACCAACACCTCGCAGACAATGTTTATGGTGAGCTGTGAGGCTCTTTCAGATAGGGATGGTGAGGTGGTTGACGAGGTGTCCCGCGAAATGCGCCGCCTGCAAGTAGAACCTATATCTGCCGATGAACTCCTCATGGTGCGTAATTATATGGTGGGAGAGATATGCCGCAATTACGAAGGTGCCTTTGCCTTGACGGATGCCTACATCTTCATGGAACATTTGGGATTGCCGCCCGACCATATCGAACAGACGGTAGAGGCCATACGCACTACTGATGCTTGCGTCTTGCAATACCTTGCTCAGCGCTACTTTAATCCTGAGAAACTTCATTCCGTAGTGGTGAAATCATGATGAACCATCCATATTTTCGGGCTGTAATTTCGCAATTCGTCGGATTTGTTGTACCTTTGCTTACTTGAATAAACCGAGTGTGAAATCGCATTATGGACATCAAAGAAATACAAAAGATAAAACTTCGTTTTGGCATCGTCGGAAACTCTGATGAACTCCACCGTGCCATCGATGTAGCCATGCAGGTGGCTCCAACCGATCTCTCGGTGCTTGTGACTGGTGAGAGTGGTGTGGGTAAGGAGCATTTCCCGCAGATTATCCATCAGAATAGTGCTCGCAAACACAATAAATACATAGCAGTCAACTGTGGTGCCATCCCTGAGGGAACTATCGATTCCGAACTTTTCGGGCATGTGAGGGGAGCTTTCACGGGCGCTATAGAGGAACGCAACGGCTATTTTGCTGAAGCTTCAGGAGGTACAATATTCCTTGATGAGATTGGTGAACTGCCTTTGTCCACTCAGGCACGTCTGCTCCGTGTATTGGAGTCGGGCGAATTCATCAAGGTCGGTTCTTCAAAAGTGGAAAAGACGAATGTGCGTATTGTGGCTGCTACCAATGTGAACCTTGTGGATGCTATCGCTAAGGGGAATTTTCGCGAAGACCTGTACTATCGCCTTAATACAATACCCATTAAAGTGCCTGCGCTGCGTGAGCGTCAGGCTGATATTCCTCTGCTCTTCCGTAAGTTTGCCTCTGATGTGGCTGAGCGTTATGCAATGCCCCCTCTTCAGTTGACTGATTCGGCCAAGCAGTTGCTCATGAATTATCCGTGGCCAGGCAATATACGTCAGCTCAAGAATGTTACAGAGCAGATAACGCTCCTGTCCGAGCAGCGTGAGGTTACGGGTGAGCTTTTAGGAAACTATTTACCCGAAATCAAAAGCAGTCTTCCCATGATTTCCAAGTCTTCTTCGGGTGGAAAAACCTTTGAGAGCGAGCGTGATATTCTCTATCAAGTACTGTTTGATATGCGTCAGGATATTTCCGAACTGAAGCGCCAAGTCAACTCCTTGATGGATAGTGATGCCACCATACATCGCCCTGTGAGTGGCTATGTTGGTACAGCTGATGTTGCCCTCGTTGAACATCCTTTGCAGCAACGTCCTGCTACCATATCCATCACCTCCACACATGAACGTGTAGCTGATCACTACGATATTATGGATACAGAAGATTACGTCGAGGAGGTCATGTCACTCGAAAATGCCGAAAAAGAGATGATACGCAAAGCTTTGATACGCAGTCATGGCAAGCGTAAGGTCGCTGCACAGGAACTTAAGATTTCTGAACGCACCCTCTATCGCAAGATAAAAGAATACAATTTGGAAAACTATTGATTATGCGACATCTGTATCGATACATCGTTACATATCTTCTGGTGGCCCTACTTGCAGGATGTACCGTTTCCTATAAATTCAATGGTGCATCTATCAATTACGACATCGTCAAGACCATCACTTTAGAGAACTTTCCCAATCGTGCTCTCTATCAATGGGGGCCTATGGAGAGCATGTTTAACAATACCTTGAGTGACATCTATGTGAATCAGACCAAGTTGCAGCAGGTGGCTCGCGGAGGTGACCTGACGCTTTCAGGTGAAATTACCTCTTATGATCAGATCAATAAGTCTATCTCTTCCGATGGCTATTCATCGATGATGCAGCTCAAGATGACGGTGAAGGTTCGTTTCTCCAATGCCAAGAATCCTTCCGAGGATTTCGATCGCCAATTTACTGCAAGTCGTGAGTTTGACTCCTCGCAGCAACTCAACGATGTGCAGGAGGAGCTCGTGACGCAGATTATTGATGAGATTGTAGAACAGATTTTCAATGCCACGGTGGCCAACTGGTGACGCTCATAAAATGATGATGTATGGTATTAGAGTCTCTTATTGACCATCCTGAACGTCTCAACCGAGACACTCTTTACGAGCTCCGCACTATTGTGGCGCGTTACCCCTATTTTCAAACTGCTCGTTTGCTCATGCTCAATAACATGTACCTTCTCCATGACCCGGACTTTGGTGCCGAGCTGCGCCGTTCAGTTCTTTACGTCTACGACCGTCGCGCCCTATATCGCCTTATTGAAGGTCATAGTACTAACTTGCTCCTTCTGGATGAGGGTGTTACTGCTGAGCAGCCCACTGCAGACCGTACCCTTGGACTTATAGATGCCTTTCTCAGTACGCTGCCCGAGGAATGGAATACCAGTACTCCTCTACATATTGAACCTGCTGGTGATTATGTGTCGCAATATCTCCTTGGCGATGTGTCAGCCAATCCAGAACACAATTCATCGTCCGATATGACGCTCATCGATCGGTTTATGACCTCTGGCGTCGCTCGCGGCGATAGTGCTGTTGTGGATTCCCGAACCTTGCAGCTACTCTCAGAAACAGATGGTTTGCCTCAATTCGACGTAGATGCTGAAGAATCGCTTGATGAAACCTACTTTACCGAGACTTTGGCCAAAATATATATCAAACAACGCAAATATTCGCGTGCTCTTGAAATTATTCGTAGTTTATATTTGAAATATCCAGAAAAAAATGTTTACTTTGCAGACCAAATCAGATTTTTGGAAAAATTGATTATTAATAATAACTCAAAATAGAATATGTATTTACTTTGTATTGTACTTATCGTTATCGTTTCAGTGTTGATGTGTGGCATTGTTTTGATTCAGAATTCTAAGGGTGGTGGCTTGGCTTCTTCTTTTGCCTCATCTAACCAAATTATGGGTGTCCGCAAGACAACCGACTTTTTGGAGAAGACCACATGGGTGTTGGCAGGCTGTATCGCCTTGCTTTGCGTTATTTCAGCTTACACTTTGCCCTCTCGTGTAGAGATTACCCATGATAGCGTATTGATGGAGAATGCTATCAATGATAACGTTGCTAATCCCGAGACATTGCCTGGCTTCGAGGTTCCTGCAACAGAAACTGAGACTGCAGAGTAACACCGGCGATTTACGTGCGCTTTGGGATTCAAAAAGGAAAGCACTGTGGTGCTTTCCTTTTTTTTTTGTTTACTCATGTCTTTCCCTGTGTGTGTTAGAGTTTTAATGTTGTTATATTGGATACTTGTTACATATGCTAGTCCTGATTCTTGAATCTACGGTATGGAACTTGGCTGCTTTCTTTATTTCCGGCTTCTATGCTATCATGTCTGAGAAAAATAGGTTTTAATTTGTTTTTTGTTTGGATTTATGCTAATTTTGCAAGCTAAAAGAATACAATGTGTAATATGGATATGAAAAGGTTTGCAGTACTTTTATTCCCATTGATGTTGCTGACAGGCTGTACACAGTATGCCAAGGTGCAGAAGTCGATGGATTACGACTATAAGTACGAGCTGGCCAAGGCATATTATATACAGGGTGAATATAGTCAAGCAAGTTCGTTGCTCGAAGACGTGCTGGCATTTATGAAAGGTACCATGTATGCCGAGGAATCACTCTATATGCTTTCTATGTGTTACTATAATATGCAGGATTATGTAACTGCATCGCACTACTTGACGACTTACTTTAATACTTACCCCAAAGGAGTGTATGCTGAGACGGCACGGTTCATGTCGGCCAAAGCTTTGTATGAGGATACTCCTGATCCTCGTCTAGACCAATCGAGCACAATACGTGCAATTGGAGAGATACAGGTGTTTACGGAATACTATCCCTACTCAAAATACAAGACCTATGCCAATAATATGCTCTATGAACTGCACGATCGACTTGTGGAAAAGGAGTATCGTTCGGCTAAATTGTACTATGACTTGGGAAATTATATGGGCAATAATTATCAAGCTTGCATCATAACAGCACAGAATGCGCTTAATGACTATCCCTATACAAAACTGCGCGAAGATCTCTCCATGCTTATCTTACGTGCACGGTATAGCATGGCCAAGGAGAGTGTTCAGGAAAAAATGCTCGACAGGTATCGCGATACGGTGGATGAATATTATGCTTTCAAGAATGAATTCCCCGAAAGTAAGTACCTCAAGGAGGCCGATAAGATATATCGTGATGCACAGAAGGCCTTGAAAAGATGAACGGCCGTACTAGAGTAATATAACAAAATATAATAAAAAAGAATTATGGATTACAAGAAGACAAATGCTCCTACTAACACGGTTACCCGCGATATGGCGGATTTCAGAGAGAAGACTGGCAATGTGTACGAATCGATTGCTATCATGGGCAAGCGTGCCAACCAAATCTCGGTAGAGATGAAGGAGGAATTGAAGAAGAAATTGGAAGAGTTCAGCTCGTCATCAGATAACCTTGAGGAGGTATTCGAAAATCGTGAGCAGATAGAGATTTCACGTTATTATGAGCGTCTACCCAAACCTACACTGATTGCAGCCCAGGAGTTTCTTGAGGACGAAGTGTACTATCGTAACCCATTAAGAGAGAATGCTTGATGCATAGGATAGCAATATGAAATTCTATATCCATCATCTGTATTTGTTACTTTCGGTAGTGGCGCTTGTCGTATGCATGTGCCAACCCACTCTTATAACCTTTGGTAATACCGATTTAACGACAACCCAACTTGGAAACTTTGGCTTGCGCATGGTAGAGCTAGACGGTCAAGTTGCTGTGTCGGCAGTCTCACCGAGTGCATTGGGAGTACTGCTCATCGTATCAATAATTGCGTCGGTGTTTACGATGTTTGTCAGTCTGTTTCAAAACTTTTCATTGCAGAAACGCAGTGCGATATTCAACTGTTGTGTTTTAGCAGGCTACTATATCGTGATGCTAGTATTCGTACTTATACTGAGAGCCGATACTTCATATGTGAGTCTCAGTTGGCAGCTTTGTTTGCCGTTGGTGTCGCTCATCTTTTCTTCGATGACTTTCTATTCTGTACGTTTGACGGAGGCAAAGTTGCTTGCACGAGCCAATAATTTCCGTTTGCGTGAATAGTTGATGCAAATAACAAGCGTAATAGACGGGCGAAAGTGTTTTCGTCCGTTTTTTTTTACTTTTGGACATACGAATCTCTTAAATCAACCAATTGTGAACGCATGCTGTATTGATACTCTGCATGATTGGTAATAAATAAGAACTTTTTCGTCATATTCGCCCGTTGAAATTTAACTTTGTTTAATTTCTGCCTCTCTCGGTAGAGAAAATGTAAGCCTTTTCTCGACATTCGCTCGTTGAAATTTGGCATTTCTCTCTCCATACATTAATTTTGTCAAATATTAGGATTTATTATGGAGGAGAATTATCGCGAAGAGATAAAACGAGCATGTGACGTATTGCACCGAGGCGGGGTTATCCTTTATCCTACCGATACGGTGTGGGGCATAGGGTGTGATGCAACGAATGAAGAGGCTGTGCGTCGGGTGTATGAGATTAAGCGAAGAGCCGACAGTAAGGCAATGCTGGTGCTTGTGGATAGTGATGTGAAGGTACAAGGCTACATCCGTGAAGTGCCAACTGTGGCTTGGGACCTCATTGAGCTAGCTGAGAAACCGCTCACGATCATCTATGACGGAGCACGTAACTTGGCAGCCAACCTTGTGGCCGACGATGGCAGTGTAGGTATGAGGGTGACTCGCGAGGAATTCTCCAGACAGTTGTGTTTCCGATTCCGTAAACCAATAGTGTCTACTTCGGCGAATATTAGTGGCGAACCCTCACCTCGTTCGTTTGCAGAGATAAGTGAAGAGATAAAACAATCAGTGGACTATATCGTGGCTGTAAGGCAGAATGAACCTCCCTGTTCGACTCCGTCGAGCATCGTCAAGCTTGGTGCTGGGGGATTAGTAAAAGTGATTAGGCCTTAGTGTTGAGTAGTAGAGAAAATATCTTTGGATTAAAAAAGGAAATAATGGATAAGAATCTAAACGCATCATTTTCGGCCGGACGGGAATCGAGGCTCCCCTGGATTGTACGCTTCATCCATTGGCGCGAGCGTCATATCAGTGCTAAGAATTTTACGCTCATCTTGGCTGTTGTCGTAGGACTCTTTGCTGCATTTGCCGCACTTGTTCTTAAGTCCCTCATCCATTCGATACAACACTTTCTAACGGAGAACTTCTCCGTTGATGGTGCCAACTACCTGTACTTGCTCTATCCTGTAGTTGGTATCTTTTTGGCAGGGCTCTTTATACGCTATATTGTGCGTGACGATATAGGGCACGGGGTAACGAAAATTCTTTACGCTATTTCTCGTAAGCAGGCTCGCATACGTCCGCATAATATGTATTCTTCGGTGGTTGCGTCGTCTATCACTATCGGCTTTGGTGGGTCTGTGGGTGCCGAGGCGCCTATCGTGCTTACGGGGTCGGCAATCGGTTCAAATCTTGGTAAACTGTTCCGCGTTGATGCGCGTACGATGATGTTGCTTGTTGGGTGCGGTGCTGCAGGTGCTGTGGCGGGTATCTTCAAGGCGCCTATTGCTGGATTAGTGTTTACTATTGAGGTATTGCTTATCGACCTCACCATGTCGTCGCTTATGCCATTGCTCATATCGAGTGTGACTGCAGCTACAGTGTCTTATATCGCTACAGGGCCAGAGGCTATGTTCCGTTTCAGCTTAGCCAATTCATTTGCCATGGAACGTATCCCTTATGTAATATTGATGGGTATCGTGTGTGGCTTTGTCTCACTGTATTTTTCTGAGACAATGAACAAGTTGGAAGATGTCTTTCGCCGATTCAAGAACCCCTATGTGAAACTCCTCATGGGTGGAGCTACCTTGAGTCTGCTCATCTTCCTTTTTCCCTCACTCTACGGAGAGGGATACGAGACGATAGAGCTATTGCTCAACGGACGCGATGCCATGGAGTGGGGTGCAGCGATGGAGGGCTCTTTCTTTTATGGTCACTCGCGCATGTTGCTCATATATTTGGCTTTGGTAGTATTATTTAAGGTTTTTGCCACTACGGCAACGAATGGCGGGGGCGGATGTGGTGGCATATTTGCACCCAGTCTATTCCTTGGGTGTATCACAGGGTTCGTCTACTCGCATTTCTGTAATAATATAGGTATAAATGTATATCTTCCGGAGAACAACTTTGCTCTTTTTGGTATGGCGGGACTTATGAGCGGCGTCATGCACGCTCCGCTTACTGGTATCTTCCTCATAGCCGAACTTACGGGAGGATATGATCTCTTCCTGCCTCTGATGATAACCTCTGTGTTCTCTTATCTTACCATTCGTGTGTTCCAGTCCCACAGCATCTACTCCATGCGTTTGGCCAAGAAGGGCGAATTGCTCACTCATGACAAGGACCAGTCGATACTGACCTTGATGCGCACGGAGAATGTTATTGAGAAGGATTTCAAGCCTGCTACTGCTGATATGGAGCTAGGACAACTAACGGGTATCATCTCGGAATCGCGCCGTAACCTCTTCCCCGTACTCAATAAGGATAATCGCCTCGTGGGTATTGTGCAGCTCGATGATGTTCGTCACTATATGTTCCGGAGTGAACTTTATCGACGTTATACGGTAGACAAGTTTATGCGCGATCCTGTAGCTCGTCTCTCGGTGACAGATGCGATGGATGTGGTAATGCGTAAGTTTGATGAGACGAAGGCTTGGAACCTTCCTGTAGAGGATGAGGATGGCCGTTATCTCGGCTTCGCTTCCCGTTCAAAGATTTTCAATGAGTATCGTAAGATTATGCTCGACTACTCAGACGAGTGAGTCTGATGCTTTCCTTTATATATTATATATGGTAAGAATGAGCCCCAGAAGTGGAAGTGACTTCTGGGGCTTGTTCTTTGATTTATCCCTCGTGCGAGGTGCTTGATTATTCTACAGCGATGCTGTCGCTGACAATTTCAGTGGCATCGCATGCTGCAGTACTCTCGACAACCTCTACCTTATCCTTATTGAAACAGGGCAGGGGAGAGGGCAGTTTTGCCCATGAAAGAAGATTGGTCAGCCAAAGTGCTGCTACGACTACAACGAGGGAAGACAGTGATATGAGCCACTTTTTCCAGGTGGAAAGTCCCTTCTTTGCGTAGGGGTCCTTGAGTTTCAGTTTCGGGAACTTGGCGATATCGGTGAGGGTTTCGCCGAAAGGAATGCTGATTTTGGATGCTGCATTCACAGCCCAACCGTTAGCGTTGAGCAATGGAGCTATGTTGCGACGGCGTAGCTTCATCCAGGCCATGACCATAGCAGGTCCGGAGATAACCAGCATGATACCTGCGAATGCTGCTATCAATTGCCACAATTTAAGGGCGAAGATTCCCTTGAATATTGATGTCAGTGCGGTACCGATCATGCCTACGGCCATGCCTAAGGCTGCAAAGATACCTGCAAACTTGCCAATGTCGAAGGGTTGTGCTGGAGCCTTGGCTGCATCGCCTGCTGGGGTTGCAGCAGCTGCGGGAGCTGCAGTAATCTTGGTATTCATGTCCTTCATGATTGCTGCATCCTTATCGGCTGCATTCTTGTTGATAAGGTTCTCTATCGTGTTTGCCATGCGGCGATAGGGTGACCAGAATGCCTGTCCTACACTGATGGGGTTGTCGATAATCTTAGTGATGACTGCGTCCCATACTACTCCGGCATTGTCGTAGTAGATGGCATTTTTACCAACGGAGAGGTCGCCAATATCGCCTACTGTGACTGCAGCTACGATAGCGAGTTTTCCAGGTTGTATCTTTGTTGTGCAATCGCAGTACACTAGATACATGCCGCTGGCGGGAGCCATGGAGGTGTGCTTACCCATATCTGCAACCTTCATACAGAAGCGGCATTCGCGCTGGTCGATGATGAGTCTACCACTTTGGAATACAGCGTTGACCTTCTTGCTCTTGTCGTAGAAGTCGTGGAGGGTAACGAAATTGCGGAGTAGACGATAAAAGTCGCGATATATATAGAGGAATTTACCTACCATCTCGATGCTCTCTGCTTCCTCCTTCAATGCCAAGTCTTGTGCGACAAGTGTGAGCAGTGCCTGCTTCTTGTCATCGGCTATGAACTTTTTGATGGCATCGATACCTAGAGGCTGCACTTCGGTGCCCTTCTTGGCGGCCTTCCATGCATTGTATGCGGCGAAGGTTGCTCCGATATTAGCCCATGAAGCTTCGGTGATGACTTTTCCTTCGGGCTTGATGATGGCCATGAGAGCATTGAATTGTGATGCCCAAGCAGGGTTGATGGGCGAGTTGATGTCGAGTTCGCTCTTGTCGGTGATACGAGCAAGAGGGTATGCGGCAATCTCTTCGGTCTTTCCAGTGAGGTTGTCGGCGCTGATGGTTTCGATGAGTGTTGTCTGTACATCGAGTTTGTTGGCACTCTCGGGAGAGAACGAAGCGAGTTTGGTGCGTACGAAATAGTCTTTTACCTTGCCGTCAAGTGCATTGTACAGTTCGATGGCTTTGTCGGTGTCGGCTCCATAGGGCGCTTCTGCTGCCGATTCTTGCCATGCGATATAGTCGGTCAATGCTTGGTAAAACTTCTCAATGAGTTCTGCGTTGACACCCTTGTCGCCGCTGCGGTCAGCGACAGTGCCTACAGTGGAAATAGCTGCAGCTATGGCGGCTTTCTCGTCTAGGTCGTCAGTTGACAGTTCTGTGATGATACCGTCGCCGTTGAAACGTGTCTTCGTGAAAATAGCTGCAATATCTGATGTATCGGCAAGGCTGATTGAATTACCCTCTTTGCCTAGATTGGCAAGAATCTGCTTGGCTGAGTTGTGGAGTCTCAGACCTACTGGGTCTTCTTGATTGAATTCCTTGAGGTCTATGTGATCGTCACCGCGCAGCAGGAGGTCGGCATTCTTGATGGCTGCTGTTATCCATTTTGCTGTGGTCACTATGTCATTAACTCTGATGCGTCCGTCATTGTCCGTGTCGATGTGCTTGAGGCTGGAATCCTCAATCTCAAGACCTGTTGAAGGACATGACAGCACGGTCCACATCTTAGGATCCAACTCATCAAGATGTGCGATGTCGGCTCCTGTGGTGATCTTTACTCGGGTGGAACCACCGATGTTTTCATAGTTCCATTGATGCTTTTTTGTTTTTGCCATTATCTTAGTTCGTATTTGTGGTTTGTTGTTTTATGTAATTGCTTTCCTCTGACTTTTTTTTTGATTATTTGATAGTTACGTATACGATCTTCTTCTCCAGGAAATAGGGCTCACGGAAATAATCCTTCAGAGGGGTTATCTCTGCAATGTGCTTGTAGGCACGAGTCTCATGTTGTAGCTCACCCCCCTTGAGGCAAAATAACCCATTGGGATAACTGTTTTGTTGCTCTTTGGAAATGTTTTTCCGGCAAATCTTCAGCAGGTCCTCCAAAGGCATGACGGCTCGGCTTACAGCAAAGTCGAATAGTCCTTTTTCCTCCTCGCAGCGGCAATGGCGGAATGTGACATTGGTCAGGCCTATGCTCTGTGCTATCTCCGTAGCTACGCGAATCTTCTTTCCGATACTGTCAACGAGGTGGAAATGAACCTCAGGGAACATGATGGCCAAAGGAATGCCGGGGAATCCGCCTCCTGTGCCGATGTCAAGGATGCGGGTGCCTGAAGTGAAGCGTATGACCTTGGCTATGCCAAGCGAGTGGAGCACGTGGTGCTCGTAGAGGTTCTCTATATCTTTGCGCGAGATGACGTTAATCTTGGCATTCCAGTCTGTGTAGAGGTCATATAGCTGAGCATATTGTGTCTGCTGCTGCTCTGTCAGATTGGGGAAATACTTTAGTATGGTCTCCATGAATAATGTTTTAGTATACAATTTGCAAAAATACAAAAAAAGTCGAATATGTAACATGGAGTAAGCGGAAAATCTGCAATAGGTGCGAACTATATGTCAATAGATGGGAAAAGTGGTCAAAAAAGAGGAAATACGTAGCGCGTTTATGGAATATGCCGAAAAAATGTCGTACTTTTGCAGTCGAAACCATAAGAGAAAAACACAGTGTATTAAAATAAGTAATAACACCATATAAAAATCTATTCAGAAATGGAACAAAACTTTATCCCAGGACTTTGGAACAAAGAAATCAACGTAAGTGATTTCGTAAGTACCAACATTGCCCCTTACACAGGTGACGCCTCATTCTTGCAAGGCCCCACAGTGCGCACAACCAACCTTTGGAACCT
>JAZPZS010000057.1:0-8926 GCA_045544835.1 Bacteroidaceae bacterium
CAGAATCACGTTAATGGATTATGTTGATTTCTATAGCCTGTTCAATTTCCCCGAGAAGGATTGGGAAGATATACTAGCCAAAACTGAACAAAGGTTCATGGAGCAGCTATTATTGTTTGGATAGAGGGGCTTGGATATGAAAAAAGGAACTCGGCTATCGACAGAACGATAGCCGAGCGCATATCTGTGGAACGATACGAGTTTTATCGGACAGCAATATAAAGATATACAAAAATAGAGGTTGCCAGCAACCTCTATTTTTGTTTTATTCCATCTTCGTGTCTTTATCAATACCCGAAGATGTCTTCGGGGGTGAGACGGATGATCTTGCCCCACTTCTCCAATGACTTCATGTCGAGGTCGGCTTCGCGGCCGAGGATGCAGGTGATGTACTTGCGGTCCTTGACATTGGCCTGCTGGTAGGCTACCACATCGGCGAGGGTCATGCCCTGCACGGCTTCGTAGAGCTGGCGGCGGGTGTCCTCAGTGAGGCCCAGCTCCTCCTGGTCGAGGTAGTAGGTGAGCACGCGGTCGCGTGTGATGCGCTCGGTGCGCAGGCGGCTGATGAGGGCCTCCTTGGCAATGTCGAAGGCTTTCTCGCTCACGGGCATATTGTTGATGATTTCGTCGAAGGCTGTGAGCGCATCGATCATCTTGTCGTTCTGCGTGGCGATGTAGGTCCAGTAGTAGGCGGGATCCTCAGTGCGCCAAGGCTCTATCATGCGGGCCGAAGCGCTGTAGGCGAGGCCGCGGGCCTCGCGCATCTCCTGGAACACGATGCTGTTCATGCCACCACCGAAGTACTCGTTGTAGAGGGTGATGATGGGTGTCTTTGACACATCATACTGCTCGCCCTGGTTTGACACGGCCGACATGTATATCTGGTTGGCGTCGTAGGGGGCTATGTAGACGATGTTCTCATCGGCACGCTGGTACTGGAAGGCCTCGTTCTTTGCCATAGCCTTCAGCTCAGCGGGTACCTTGTGCAAGTCGGCCACGGTAGCCGACACCTCTTCCATGGCCATGGGGCCGTAGTAGAGCACGCGGTGCTCATAGGTGGGGAGCTGGGCGATGGTGGCGATGAGTGCCTCGGGCTTCATGCTGCGGAGCTCGCTCTCGCTGAGGATGTTCTTCGAGGGATTGACGGGACCGTAGATGCCGTACTGGCGCAGGCGGGTGAAGTTGGTGTTCTGGTTGGCCTTGCCATTGGCACGTGACTTGAGGATGTCGGCCACGAGGTTGTCGTAAGCAGCTTGGTTGGGCTGTGCGTCGGCGATGACCTTCTCGAGCAGGGCGATGGCTTCGGCCATATTCTCAGACAGACCGCTGAGACTGATGGTGGTCTGTGTATTGCCTACACTGATATAGTAGCTGCAGGCGAGGTTGTAGAAGGCCTGCTTGATCTGGGCGGCTGTCATGTCTGATGTGCCCAGATAGTCGAGGTAGTCGCGGGCGGTAGAGAGTGCCTTCATCTCGTTGGCACCGAAGTCGAAGATGTACTGGAGAGAGAAGATGTCGTTCATCTCGTTCTTCTTATATAATAAAGGAAGGTTGCCGATGGTGCCCTTGTTCATGTCTTTCTCGAAGTCCACGAAGACGGGCTCGATGGGAGCCACTACCGATGCCTGCACCTCGCGGAGGAAGGCGCTGGTGGTGTCGCGGTTCATGAAGATAGGTGTGATGGCGGGCTTGGCAATCTTCTTCACGCCAGGATCCTGCCCCTGACGCTTGTAGACGATGGCGTAGTTGTTGTCCTTGAGGTGGGCATTGGCAAAGGCCACGACATCGGCCTTGGTGATCTGCTCCATGCGCTCTACGCGGTGTACCATATCGGCCCAGGGCTGTCCGTTGACGAAGCTGGTGACGAAGAGGTCGGCACGCGAGCTGTTGTCCTCGAGCATCTGCTGCACCTGTAGCTTGTAGTTGGCGATGCCGGCAGCGAGCAGCGACTCATCCCAATCGCCACGGCGCAGGGCGTCGATCTGAGCGAGCAGCAGCTCCTTCACCTCATCGAGCGACTGTCCCTGCTTGGGAGAGCCCTGCATGAAGTAGGCCGTGTAGTCGGTCTGGTCGTAGGGGAAGGCATAGGCCGAGAGCAGCTTCTGCTCCTGCATGAGGTTGAGGTCGATGAGACCTGCCTGGCCGTTGCTCATGATGGAGCTGATGACGCTCAGCATGAGTGCCTCGTCGGAAGCAGCACCGGGGAAGCGCCATGCGAGGGCTACGCGCTCTGACTCCAGGCCCCACACTTCGCGCACGATGGGCTCGGTGATCTCGGCCTCGGGCTCGAAGTTCATCATCTGCAGCTCGGGGTTGGGCTGCATGTCGCCGAAGTACTTCTCGATGATGTCCATCGCCTCATCGAAGTCGAAGTCGCCCGACATACAGATCGCCATATTGTTGGGCACATACCATTTCTTATAATAGTTTTTGATGTTGGTGATGGAGGGGTTCTTGAGGTGCTCCTGTGTGCCCAGCACGGTCTGTGTGCCGTAGGGATGGTGGGTAAACAGTGCCGAGAACATAGCCTCGGTGAGCTTGCGGCTATCGCGGGTGAGGCTCATGTTCTTCTCCTCATATACGGTCTCCAGCTCGGTGTGGAAACCACGGATGACGTTGTGCTTGAAGCGGTCGGCCTGAATCTTTGCCCAGTTTTCCAGCTGGTTGGAGGGGATATCCTCGATGTAGCAGGTGACATCGAAGCTGGTGTAGGCGTTGGTGCCGTCGGCACCGATGGCAGCCATCAGCTTGTCATACTCGTTGGGGATGGAGAGCTTGGATGCCTCGTAGGAGAGGCTGTCGATCTGGCGGTAGATGGCGGTGCGCTCGGCCTCGTCGGTCTTGGTGCGGTACACCTCGAAGAGTGCCTCAATCTGGTCGAGCAGGGGCTTCTCCTCGGCGTAGTTCTGTGTGCCGAAGTTCTCGGTGCCCTTGAACATCAGGTGCTCGAAGTAGTGGGCAAGGCCGGTAGTCTCGGCGGGGTCGTTCTTGCCACCCACACGCACGGGGATGTAGGTCTGTATGCGCGGAGTCTCCTTATTTACGGTGAGGTACACCTTCAATCCATTGTCCAATGTGTAGATACGGCTCTGCATGGGGTCGCCGTCGACAGTCTCGTAGCTGCGCTTGCCGGCACATGATGAGAGCATCAGCGTGGCGGCCACTACGGACAGCATAGAAAATAAAAACTTTTTCATACCAATAATGATTAAATATAAATAAATGTGATTATGTTTCTTGCTTGCAAAGATATCTATTTTTTGCGGATATGAGGCAAATAGACAACTTTTTGTATAGGGGTGATTTTTTTACTCGCAAAGTATTTTGCATAGTTTGTCTTGCCATGTGCGGGCTTGTGACAGCTTTACGACATTCTGGTTCATGATAACAAAGGCCAGTACATGCCCATTCTTTTTGGTAGCATACCCAGCTAATGTGCTTACTCCGGTCATGCTTCCTGTTTTTGCAACGATACGGCCACGCATGTCTTTTCGGGCCATGCGGTATTTTAGTGTTCCGTCTGTTCCGCTGTGGGGGAGGGCTTCTCTTAGCATCTGATAGATGGCTGGTTGGCTATATGCATAGCAGAGATACTCGAGCAGCAGATGCGCACTCACCATATTATAGTTGGAGAGTCCACTGCCGTCAACGATTTTATGAGGTAGTTTGCGTGTGTCTGTGCTGATGATCCGTGTGAGTGAGTCGATCTGTTGACTGGCATCGTAGGCTGATATGGATGTTCTCTTGTTTCTTGTTGGTATGTGGAAGAAAAGTGCCTCGGCACTAAGATTGTCGCTCTCCTTGAGTGCCTGGCCTACCACTTGGCTTATGGGGCGTTGAATGGCAGCAATGAGGGTGGATGAGTCGGGACATGTTCCGTAACTGAAAGCACAAGCTCCTACTCCTGAACGCAGGAGCCGTTCGTTGAACAGTGCACTGAAGTGCGTATCGGATGTGTGTATACTCAGTTTCTCAGTGGATGGCTCTGCCACGTTGCCAGTTATGGTAATCGTGTTCTTGCCATGCAACCAGTCGCGTGTGATGCGTAGGGGACCTGCCGAGTCGTTGTAGCATGTGGTGTGGTTGCTCACGTCGTACCAGGTGGAGTGAGGGAGGCATACCACGGTTGCTGTACTGTCTGCTTTAGTGGGGGTTACGCAGACTTCTACGCATCCCTTTTCGAGTATCAATGGTGAGTAGTATGCCTGGAATGAGGCTGGAGCGTCGTCCCAGCACCACCCCTGCCCCCAATAGATGGAGTCTGTCATACTGACATCTGCAAATACATGCCCTGTGATATAGCGTATTCCCGCTTGGGGTATGGCAGCGATAAGGGTGTCCATGTTCTCCGATGTGAACTCGGAATCGAACCCTCCTACGATGTAGAGGTCTCCGCAGAGTATGCTGTCTGGAGTTATTGTACCGGTGTATCGAAGTTCTGTATTGATGGTATACTCCGTCCCGAGATGGCGAAGTGCCGAGATGGCGGTGACAAGCTTTAAGGTCGAGGCTGGGCGGCATAGCTTGTCGGCTCGGTGGCTGAACAGCAGTGTGTCATCGGTAAGGTCATATACCGCTATTGATGCATCGGTAGTTGTCAATAGGGCATCGTCCAACAAGGGGCCAATGCGCTCATGAATGCCTTGGGCTGCCATACTCAAGGATATGGCCCAGAAGATAAGTATATGCTTGTATCGTTTCATGTGAAAAAGACTGCAAATATAGGAAAAAGAAAAAGATGGGAGTGACTTGTGGAATAAAAAGTCCTTTTCTGATCATTGGTGTTCAGAAAAGGACTTCGCTACGAAATAGACCTAACTGCTGCTATTTAAGGTCGTAACCTTCTTATAATGCTACATGCAAGATTGTCTATTCCTTTTCCAAGCCTTCGGCCAGTACGCGGGCACGCTCCAGGGCGATGGTGATGTGGCTACAGATGTTCTCTTTGCCGATTAGCTTGTCAAATTCTGCCTTGGTGAGCACCTCTAGTACCTTCTCGTTCACACCGGAGAGAACGATGTGTACATTCTTTTTCAGACATTTTTTGCAAAGGTTAGTGAGGTTGTGTACGCCTGTGGAGTCAATGAAAGGTACCTTGCGCATACGGATGATGCGTACGGCAGGATGATTGCCCACGTCATTCATGACCTCTTCGAATCGGTTGGCGATGCCGAAGAAGTAGGGGCCGTTGATCTCATACACCTCCACGCGCTCAGGGATGATAAGGTGTTCATTATTGTCTGGCAGGTCACTGTCGGCACTGAGGTCGATTTCTTGAGTCTCAACTGATACCTTGGTCACTTCAGACATGCGGCGCATGAAGAGCAGACAGGCAATGAGTATGCCCACTTCGATGGCTACGGTAAGGTCGAAGATGACGGTGAGGAAGAAGGTCACAAGCAGTACGGTGATGTCGCTCTTGGGGTTCTTTAGTATGGCCTTGAAACTGCGCCATTCGCTCATATTGTAAGATACCACCACGAGGATACCTGCCAGACACGACATGGGAATATACTTGGCCAGCGGCATGAGGAAGAAGTAGATGAGCAGCAGCACCAAAGCATGGATGATGCCGGCGATGGGGGTGCGGCCGCCATTGTTGATGTTGGTCATTGTACGGGCGATGGCTCCTGTTGCGGGTATACCTCCAAAGAGCGAGCAGGCCATATTGGCGATACCTTGGCCTACGAGTTCCTGGTTGCTGTCGTGCTTGTCGCCTATCACGCCGTCGGCAACAGCTGCCGAAAGCAATGACTCAATGGCTCCCAGCATGGCGATCACCATGGCGGGCGACATAAGTTTGGTGAACACTTCCCATGTAATCTTGGGCACCTCGGGTGTAGGCATGTTCGGGTTGATGGTGAAGCGGTCGCCGATGGTCTCGATGGTCGTTACTCCTGCATAGTTCTTCAGGAGTAGGGCCACTATAGTCATTATGATGATGGCGAGTAGCGAACCTGGCAACTTCTTGCTGATTTTGGGGGTATATACGATAATCAGTATGCTACCGACACCTATGAGCAGAGGCCAAAAGTTTATGGTGCCGATGTGCTGGAAGTATATAACCCATTTGCTGATAAAGTCGGCCGGCACATCGGCTATCTGCATGCCAAAGAGGTCCTTGATTTGTGTGGTGAAGATGGTGAGTGCGATACCGCTTGTGAATCCCACGATGATGGGGTAGGGGATATACTTGATGATGGTTCCCACGCGCAGTACACCCATCAGGATGAGAAAGATACCTGCCATGAAGGTGGCGATGATGAGTCCGTTCATACCATAGTCGGCAATGATGCCGAAGACGATGACGATAAAGGCTCCTGTGGGGCCGCCAATCTGCACTTTGCTACCGCCAAACACGGAGATGAGCAAGCCAGCGATGATAGCTGTAATGATACCCTTCTCGGGAGTTACACCCGAAGCAATACCAAAAGCAATAGCCAGTGGTAAGGCCACGATGCCTACGATGATACCGGCCATGAGGTCGGCCATAAATGTACTCTTGTTGTATCCTTTTAAGCAAGAGAACAACTTGGGTTGGAATTCAAACAATTTCATAGGGAAAAATGTCTATCTATATTGTGCTTTATATATATTGTTAAGCGAGTCAAATGCAAACGAAGTTTGAAAATGCAAAATTACGATGTTTTCACGAATAATATGTAACAATACTTAAAAAATCTTTCATACGGCTTGGCTTTGTGCGACTATCGGTGGGGGTGTCTTGTCGCTGGTGTAAGCGGATTTTATCGTAGGTGTAAGCCGATTTTGTCGTCGGTGCGTTCGTCTTTTGTCTCAGGTGCGTTATTTTTTTTTGCTTGAAATTATCTGCCCCTTGTGGCCTACAGGCTCAGTCGGCGTTGAGAAATGCCACAATAAGTTTCAAGTTTCGCTCACTTGTTCGTGTCCTTTGAGGTGAACCTCGAGATATTTGCACCCGCTGTGAAAAAATATTGTAGTAAACTTCATATTTCTCGCCCGTTTGTTTGTATCTTTGTCCTCCATGAACAGGAAAGACTTTGAGATTATGGCTCCCGTGGGTTCGCGCGAGTCTTTGGCGGCAGCTATTCATGCTGGTGCCGACAGCATATATTTCGGTATAGAGAACTTGAATATGCGTGCCCGTTCGGCCAATACGTTCAGCATAGATGATTTGCGTGAGATTGCTTCCACATGTGATGAACATGGCGTCAAGAGCTACCTTACTGTCAATACCATTATCTATGATGAGGACATCGCACTGATGCGCACCATCGTGGATGCAGCTCATGAGGCTGGTATCTCTGCCGTCATTGCAGCCGACGTGGCAGTGATGAACTACTGCAACAGCATAGGGCAGGAGGTGCACCTCAGTACCCAACTTAATATCAGTAATGCCGAGGCCCTCAAGTTTTATGCCCGCTTTGCCGATGTGGTGGTGCTTGCCCGCGAACTCAATCTGAAGCAGGTAGCAGCCATTTACAAGACGATTCAGGAGGAGCAAATAAAGGGGCCCAAAGGCGAACTCATCCGCATCGAGATGTTCTGCCACGGAGCACTCTGTATGGCCGTGTCGGGTAAATGTTATCTGAGTCTGCATGAACTGAATGCATCGGCCAACCGTGGCGCTTGCATGCAGGTATGTCGCAGAGGCTACACCCCCTATCTTCTAAGCGAGACTGACGGGGACATCGAATTGGAGGTAGACAACAAGTATGTCATGTCGCCCAAAGACCTAAAGACGATCCGTTTCATGGACGAGATGATGGAGGCTGGAGTACGCGTGTTCAAGATTGAGGGGCGTGCCCGTGGCCCTGAATATGTGAAGACCGTAGTCGAGTGTTATAGTGAGGCTATCGATAGCTACTTGAGCGGAACGCTTACTGAAGAGAAGAAGGACGAGTGGGACGAACGCCTGCGCACAGTCTTCAATCGCGGTTTTTGGAACGGCTATTACTTAGGACAACGTCTTGGTGAGTGGACCCGTAACTACGGCTCTGCAGCTACCGAGCGCAAGGTGTACGCAGGTAAGGGCATACGTTATTTTACCAATATTGGGGTGGCAGAGTTCCTTATTGAAGCTACCGAGTTGCATGTGGGCGACAAACTGCTTATCACAGGACATACCACAGGGGCTATGTATCTTACGCTTGATGAGGCTCGTGTCAATCTCAAGCCGGTAGATACCGTAAAGAAAGGCGTGCATGTCTCGTTCAAGGTTCCCGATCGTATACGCCCGGGCGACAAACTCTATCTTATACGCCAAGTGAGCGATAAGGATATCTGATGTCGATAATCCTGAGGGCGTTGCGTTTGGTGCTATTTTCGCTTTGGCGCTCAGTAAAAAAAGCAGGCGTTTTTTCTACTTTGGCTCGTTGAAATTTGGTTTTTCGCTTAACTTGCACTAATTTTGTTCAGTTTTAGTCCCAACTTTCATGAAGGACAAATTGGCAGAAATTACACGAAAAAAAACATGGAAATAAACGAAGAAATCAAAGCAAACGCAGCGAGCAATTACTCGGCGGAAAATATCCAAGTACTCGAAGGTCTGGAGGCCGTGCGCAAGCGCCCTGCGATGTACATTGGCGACATCTCAGCCAAGGGTCTGCACCACCTGGTATATGAGGTGGTGGACAACTCTATCGACGAAGCACTGGCAGGCTATTGCAGCCACATCGAGGTATATATCAACGAAGACAACTCCATCACCGTACAGGATAACGGCCGCGGTATTCCCGTAGACTGGCACGAGAAAGAGCAGCGCTCGGCACTCGAGGTGGTAATGACCGTGCTGCACGCCGGTGGTAAGTTCGACAAAGGCTCATACAAGGTATCAGGCGGTCTGCATGGTGTAGGTGTATCGTGTGTGAACGCTCTGTCAACACACATGATGACCCAGGTATTCCGTGATGGGAAAATCTATCAGCAGGAGTACTCTTGCGGTAAG
>JAZPZS010000058.1:0-2153 GCA_045544835.1 Bacteroidaceae bacterium
TATGATCCAACTCTACAAGCGCATGCAGCGTATGCGAGAAAATTACGTTGACACGATTGCCAAACTGTACGAATACGCTACTACGGCATACGCCAAGAACCAATACACCCAATGGTACAACACCAAGGAGGGCGGTTACACCTACAAATCGTTCAAGGACAAGTGCGACAGCCTTTCCAAGAAGCTCACCCAATATGGCATCGGTGCCGGCGACAAGGTAGCCATCCTGTCGCAGAGCATGCCCAACTGGTCGGTAGCCTTCTACGCTACCGCCCCCTTCGGACGCATTTCTATCCCTATCCTGCCCGACAGTTCAGAGAACGAGGTGACCAACATCATCAACCACTCAGAGAGCAAGGTATTGTTCGTATCGCAGCGCCTCATCGGCAAGGTGAGTCAGGAGGTAAAAGACAAGATGACACTCATCTTTGACCTCGACACCTTCGAGATGCTCAAGGCCGACGAAGAGAAGTTCACTTGCGACGGCCGCACCAGCGTGCCCACACCCGACGACATAGCTACCATCATCTATACCTCGGGGACCACAGGCAGCGCCAAGGGCGTAGTACTGAGCCACCGTAACCTGACATCGAACGTCATCACCTGCTATCACTCATGCAAGCGCACCGAGAAGGACCGTTGGCTCAGCGTGCTCCCCATGGCGCACACACTGGAGATGACCCTTGGCATGCTCTACCCCATGTATTGCGGTGCCACGGTATACTATCTGCCCAAGCCCCCCGTAGCCTCACTGCTGCTCAAGGCCATCAAAATCGTGAAGCCCACCACGATGCTCACCGTACCCATGATCATAGAGAAGGTATACAAGGGCAGTGTGCTCCCCACCATACAGAAGAGCCGCACGCTCACCTGGATGAACGAGCACATGAACGGCCTGATGTGCAAGATTATCGGCATGAAGCTGAAGAAGACCTTCGGCGGGCACATGACATTCTACGGCATTGGCGGCGCCAAGCTCGACCCCGAGGTAGAGCGCTTCCTCCTCAAAGCCAAGTTCCCCTATGCCATCGGCTACGGACTCACCGAGACCTCTCCGCTGCTGGGCTACTCAATGAACCGCTGGCGTGCAGTGGGTTCGTTCGGCTACCCCGTATACAACGTCAAGCTGAAGCTCCACAACGTAGATCCGCAAACAGGCGAAGGCGAAGTGGTAGCCAAGGGTCCCAACGTGATGCTCGGCTATTATAAGGATCCCGTGCGCACGAAGAGCGTGTTCACCGAAGACGGATGGTTCCGTACCAGCGACATCGCCGTGCAGGACGAGAAGGGCCGCTTCTACATCAAGGGACGCAACAGCAACATGATACTCGGCCCCTCGGGCGAGAACATCTACCCCGAAGAGATTGAGAACGTCATCAACAACGTGGAGGGGGTGAGCGAATCTATCGTCGTAGAGCGTGACGGACGCCTCGTAGCACTGGTGCAGCCGATGGAGAACTACATCGACTGGGACAGCGAGTTTGAAGACAAGTTCTACGAGAAACTCGACTCCTGGAAGGCCAAGCTCCTTGGCGACGTGAACAAGAGCGTCAACAAGTCATCACAAGTAAGCTCCGTAGAGGTGATGAAAGAGCCTTTCGAGAAGACCGCCACACAGAAGATACGCCGCTTCAAGTACAAAGATTCGGCACCTACCGTAGAGCAGGAGAAGAAAGAGCAGGAGAAGAAGAAATAATACCACTCCCCTGATTCCTTAAATACAACCTCAGAGCACGCTGAGTGCTCTGAGGCTTTCTTAATAATCAACAACCACCAACTATGAAAAAAATCTACAGACTGAGCAGAATGCTCACTCTCATCGCCCTGCTCTTGGCAGGCAGCCAAGCCATGGCAACCGACAGTAACGACAAACGCCTCATCCGCGGCTACGACGGTGGCATGATGCTTCACACCGGCTACCTCTGTGGCAACATCGCTCCCCTCGCCCACCAAGCCACTGGAGTGACAAAAGGCATAGGTGGAGTCATCCGCTTGCGCTTGGGCGACCATTGGCGCGTAGGTACCGAGGGTTACACTTCCTCTATGGGCCAGCTTGACAACGGCAGCTACGTGAAGACCTTCTGGGCAGGCCTCCTGGCCGACTACACCTGGACCTGGGGACGCTTTGCCCCCTACCTCGGCGTTACCGTTGG
>JAZPZS010000059.1:0-4174 GCA_045544835.1 Bacteroidaceae bacterium
CGCGGTAGCGAGAACCGTGGTAAGGCATTCGAGCAAGCCACCTTCCGCCACCTCGGCCAGGAGGAGATGCGCGACCAGATGTGTGGCGTGGAGTACCTCAAGAGTCTGCCCTACGTGGATGCCGACCGCATCGGCGTGCACGGCTGGAGCTACGGTGGCTTCATGACCATCTCGCTCATGACCAACTACCCCGACGTGTTCAAGGTGGGCGTAGCCGGTGGCCCTGTCATCGACTGGAAGTGGTACGAGGTGATGTATGGCGAGCGCTATATGGACACTCCGCAGAGCAATCCCGAGGGCTATGCCCAATGCTCATTGCTGCCCAAGGCCAAGAACCTCAAGGGCAAGCTGCAGATCATCACCGGATACAACGACCCCACCGTAGTGCCGCAGCACTGCCTCATGTTCATCGAGGAGTGCATCAAGGCAGGTACCCAGCCCGACTTCTTTGCCTATCCCGGCGAGGGCCACAACATGATGGGCCACAAGAGCGTGCATCTGCACGAGCGCATCACACAGTACTTTGAGGATTACTTGAAGTAGGAGGACTACATCTTCAAATAGAACGCCTCGACCAGGCGAATATACTCAGGTGTGTATTGGCGCTGAGCATCCTGTAGGCAAAGCGTATCAAGCTCATGAGGCGCTCCCTGGCGCGTGAAGGCCATCAGTATGCGCTTGGCACGCCCTCCCTGTACAGGATATACTACCGTCTGGCGCGTAGCAAAAAGTCCATGACAAGCGGCACTCACCGTCATATCAGCAGCGCGCTCGTAAGGGATAACCACGGATAGTTCCCCCTCAGCACTCAGCAGACGGGAGGCACTACGCGCCAACTCATCAAAAGAGAGGGTATCGGTATGGCGCGCCATAGTGCGTGCTGCATCAGGACTTTTCAACGAATTGTCAAAATAGGGTGGATTGCACAGGATAGCATCAAATGACCGAGGGGATAGCATGAGAGAGCCAAGACAAGGAGAATCATCCCCGACCTTGTCCATCCCCGGACTTTGCTCGTGAAGAAAGCTTTTCACATCGACCTCCAACATCTTTATACGGTGGCCCCACGGAGAAGAAGCGGCATTCTCGGCCGCTTGTGCTACGGCATCAGCATCAAGGTCAATACCCACAATAGATGCCTCACTACGTTGCGCAGCCATCAGAGCGATAAGCCCAGTACCTGTACCCACATCAAGAATGCGCTGGCAATGCTCCACATGAGCCCAGGCACCTAGCAGGACACCATCGGTGCCTACCTTCATGGCGCAACGGTCCTGATGGATGGTAAAACGTTTGAAAGCAAACATAACGGCTATATCAATACAAAACAGAGTCCTATCCCCTACCCTACAATCAAAATATTAGTCGGTGGGAAAGAGATAGAACTTACGAGAGACATTGGGATCTACCATCCATTGGTCAACAATGATATGCGCATCGAGTGCCTTAATCTTGAGAGTATGGCTACCGCTGCGAAGATTGAGTTTCAGCTCACGCACAGTCTGTCCGCGCAATACATTCTGCTTCCATCCTTCAGAGCGGAAGGGCTCCTTCAACGTATACACTTTAGGCTCGGCATCATCAACACAGACACTGAAACGCAGATCACCACCATCATTGGGCTGGGTAGGTATCAAAGCGACACGCAACATGGCTTCACCATCCTTGTCAGTGGCGAAAGTATAGGACAACTCGCCATCCTTTGGCAAGGCTACAGCATTCATACTATGCCCCAACATCTGGACAACTTCAGCACCGTCGCTTGCACGTTCATACTCACAGGCATTGCGCACGATAGCGCCATCAAGCTTGACGGGATGAGTGCCGCGTGGCTCAGCCTCCTGTAGATACTGGCTGACCTCCTGGTCGGTCAACAGGACAGGCAATACGGGAGCACCATATACCGGCAAGTCGCGCGGGCACATGCTCATGGAGCGGTTCCACTTCCCATTAGCCATAGTCTGATTATAGTATTCAGTCATCGAACGGATATCCTGATAAGCCTTCTGGCTCTTGGCTGCAGCCATACGGAGACGTTCCTGGCGATCTGCCACATTACCCTCCGTACTACCAGTGGCATATTGCCGGGCACGCTGAGCTTCGAGCAGTTTGGTGGCGTGGGCTGCAGATGCTAGCACGGGGTACTTAATGGCAGCATAGTAGGCATCCTTCAGTTCCGGGCGTATATATCGTTCTTGCTCCATCACGACTTGAGATACCGCCTCATAGCGGTCAAGATAGCGGTCAAGCTCATTACCGAAGGCCTGCGTACTGAAACTGGTGTTGCGCACTGGGCTCAACCCTCTGTCATACGTAGCCTTATTGAGTTCCACCTGAGTCCATCCCATAAACTCAGGGCGCCGCTGCCCACAAAGACGGAAAAACTCATGCATCGCAGGGAAGAGCTGCTCACCCACCTCTTGACCAAACTGACGACAGAGCCATGCCTTATAGTGATCGTTTATCGTCTGCGCAGACACGCAATCAATATTCCATGCCATATCAAGGAAGAGTTCCAAATCATAACCTGCAACCTTCGGATCATGTACGTTAGCAATCCATATCTTCCGCACATTATGGTCATAGGCAGCACGCATTTCATTATATATGAGACCAGGCTGAGTAGTTGTCAGCCATAAATGATCGTGAGGACGTCCCCAATAGCTCAAATGGTAGTATACTCCACCACCACCTATCCTTTGCTGTTCATTGGCCTTGGAGAGGCGAGTCAGATAGCCATAGTTATCATCGCACCACATTAACGTAACATACTCGGGCACCTTCAGACCTCGCTCATAAATCTCCAGCACCTCCTTGTAAGGAACAAACACCTGAGTCTGCTCAGCAGGGTCTCCCACATACTTCTTAAGCAACACCTGCTGGTCATCAATCACTTGCTGCAAGGCCTCGAATTTCTCATCCATGGTCTTTACGCCCTCCATGGAGCCATCATGGATACCTCGCATACCTATGGTAAACATGTTGTTCCCCGACTTGCTGACTTCACGCAGGCGTTCTGTCCAATAAGCCTGCACTCCTCCTTCGTTGGTTATATAGTTGAAACGTCCACGTTTCTTCACATCCCATTCTCCCACATTGTTGCGCAGGAGCGGCTCACAATGACTCGTACCGATAACAATACCGCAGCTATCGGCCACCGCCTTGGCACCTTCGACATTGAAGAACGCTACCGTTCCCTCATGCATAGCTGGCCAAATGGCATTGGCACGCAGACGCATGAGCAACTGGAATATCCGCTTATAGGTCTTGGCACCTATATAACCGAAGCCACTCGGTTCATAGTTGCCATAGCTCCAAGGACGTGTAGTCCAATCCTCATCATTCAGGAATATGCCGCGATACTCAACCGATGCTCCTTGAGTCGTTTTGAAGTTGCTGTCAATGGTGAGTCTATCGCGTTTCTCAGGAACAAGGTCGCCCCACCAAATCCAAGGGCTTACACCAGCCATACGTGACAGTTCCAACACACCATATGCCGCACCCCGACCATTTGCTCCCACCACTGTTATCTGTCCGCCAATGACCTCGATATGAAAAGCATCGGTACGCGCCTTCAACTCTTCGACAGGCACTCCCATTTTGGCAAGAGAGCGTACGATACTGGCCGATGCCCTATCAAGCTGTACTACACGTATGGCTGCAGACTTCTCACTTACCTGCATTGCGCGCTTATCTGTAACAGCTTCCATGTCGCTTGCAAACATGTCGAGCGCCACTTCGACTACAGGGTCCACCTTTTTCTGTACGGCATATGTCACGGCATTTTGCCCATCATACCATATGACATTCTCAGCCACAAGCACATTGGCAAACAGGGATAACACCACAATCGTCAGTAGTCTGACAGAAGATTTCAAGCCTTTCATTAACAGGTTATTTTATGGTTTACTTTACAAAGATATAACTTTTTAGCGTACAAATGGACATCGACCAACAAAATTCAGCTACAAAACAAAAGGGACCATACCATCGGTACAGTCCCTTTGCCCTATCTAAATCAATAGATTACTCTGCGCGGAGTGTGAAACGCTTGAAGGCAACAACCTTGAGGTCGGCATCTGTCTCCTTCAATACATCGCGTACGGTCTTCTTAGCCTCCATGATGTCCTCCTGGTTGAGCAAGCAAACCTCCTTCAAGAACTTGCCAAGACGA
>JAZPZS010000060.1:0-24911 GCA_045544835.1 Bacteroidaceae bacterium
AGTTTTTGAGTCTATAAGTTATAAATGCTTTACATTTATGACTCCTTGCTTGCTCGGCAATGATAAAGCGGGCTTCTCATTGCTCTCGCTACGCTGCGGAGTTGTCGAGTTTGACAAGTCTATACTTCCGATTCCTGTGGCGTGTAAGCAAATCGAAGAAATTGCTTACATTATGCTACAGATTTTTTGTATGGAATTTGCTTGCGTTTCGATTCTCAGGATGCTAGGGAAGCTTGCGGAAGTTTATTTTTATATAAATTTATGGCTCGCCATGAAGATACACGGTGCCTCGGGATAAAAAAAACAGTTTTATTTTTGTTCTCCTCTCGGCTTATTGTATCTTTGCATCCAAAGAATATAAGTATGCTTTTGCCTTGCCTACATCCCGAACTTATTGAGGCTGGCTGCGACGAGGCTGGTCGTGGCTGCTTGGCAGGTGATGTGTATGCTGCTGCGGTGATACTGCCGCCCGACTATACGCACCCCCTGCTCAACGACTCTAAGCAGCTCACCGAGCGGCAGCGTTATGCCCTGCGCAAAGATGTGGAGCGCGATGCGCTGGCTTGGGCGCTGGGCATTGTCACCGCCAAGGAGATTGACGAGATCAACATCCTCAATGCCTCTATCCTCGCCATGCACCGTGCCTTGGATGCGCTCACCCTGCGCCCTCAGTATATCGTCGTCGACGGCAATAAGTTCAAGCCCTATGGCGACACCCCCTACGAGACGGTGGTCAAGGGCGACGGCAAGCTGATGAACATTGCGGCAGCCTCGATCCTTGCCAAGACCTACCGCGACGACTACATGAACCGTCTGCACGAGGAGTACCCCCACTACGACTGGAACCACAACAAGGGATACCCCACTGCCAAACACCGTGCGGGCATCAAGGAGCATGGCCTCACGCCCTATCACCGCATGAGCTACAACCTCTTGGGCGACGGACAGCTGTCGCTCGACTTCGGATGAGGCTTCCCCCTAAATCCTAAAATTAATAATATGAATGTTGCCTCACGAAATAGTTTTTTGCCTCACACAGATCTCGCGAATCTCACAGATAACGCATCGGTGCACTCGCGTTTGCCATCCGGCGTGTATACACTCGGCGGGATGCCGACAAGCGCGGGCGAAGCGACGCGCCGTTTTGTGAGATTTGTGAGATCTGTGTGAGGAGAATTAAATAGTGTGTAATTATTAAAAATGAATATTATGAAAAAGACATTTCTCACACTCGCAGTGCTGCTCTGCTCCTTGGCAGGCATGGCGCAACGTCCCACAGTAAGTATCCTGGGCGACTCGTATTCTACTTTTGAGGGCTACCTCACGCCCGACACGATGGATATATGGTACTTTGCCGGTCCGCAGGATGCCCGCCGCACCGATGTGACCAAGGTGGGCGAGACCTGGTGGATGCAACTCATCAAGAAACGCGACTGGAAGCTCGAAGTCAACAACTCGTGGTCGGGCTCTACCATCTGCTACACCGGCTACCGCGACGAGGACTACAGCAACCGCTCCTTCGTGTTGCGCACTGCCGCCCTCGGCAGCCCCGACATTATTCTTATCTTCGGCGGAACGAATGACTCATGGGCAGGTTCGCCCATCGGCGAGTACAAATATGAGGGCTGGCGCCGTGCCGACCTCTACACCTTCCGCCCCGCCATGGCCTGCATGCTCTCGCGCATTCAGGAGCGCTACCCCACGGCCGATGTCTACTTCATCTCCAATGACGGACTGAAGCCCGAGATTACCGGTTCGATGGAAGAGATCTGCAAGCATTACAATGTGCCGTTGATACAGCTTCAGGGCATCAGCAAGACCTCGGGTCACCCCAACGTGGAGGGCATGCGCCAGATTGCCGAACAGATAGACAAGGCAATCAAGTAGCCCATGTGATTACTCGCGTGCCTCCTTCCAGCGCTTCACCACGTGGCGTGTGACGAGCTGGCTAAACACAGCCGCAGCGAGACAGCCGAGCGTGTTGAAGAGGAAGTCCCACCAATCGGCCGAACGGGTAGGGGTGAGCGTTTGCTGCCCTATCTCGATGAGTCCGCTGAAGAGGATAGGCGCTATGATAGCCCATGGGATGAGGCGCGATGCTTGGGGACGCTCGTGGCTCTTGAAGTACTCGAACCACAGCACCGTGCAGAAGCCGAAGTACATGATGAAGTGCAACACCTTATCGATGTTGGTCACCTCGTTGAGCGGTGTCTCGGGCGGATTGAAGAACGACAGAAACAGGATGATACCGATGATGATGATCGAGAGCGGATATTTCTTTAGATAACTCATTCTGGAAAAGTAATGAAATACGTTACAAAGGTAGGAAGAATCTCTAATATTTGTCCTATTTGATATCATAACTTTTATGTGGCGCGATTGGTTCACCTTTTCTCGGCAAGACCGTAAGGCTATCTTCCTGCTGACGGTGCTGATAGTGCTTGTGATGGCTGTGCTCTGTACCAAGCCTCTGTGGCATGGTACCCATACGGTCTCTTTCTCTTCGACCGATTCTGTGATGGTTGCTCGCTTGCAGCCTGAGGCCTCGCAGCCCATTGTGCAGATTGCCTTGCACCCCTTCAACCCCAACACTGCCGATTCGCTGGAACTGCTCTCCGTGGGGCTTCCTCCCTATGTGGCAAGGAATATCCTTCGCTACCGCAAGGCAGGGGGCTCCTTCCGTCGGCCCGATGACCTTGCCCGCATATATGGCTTGCATGATACGACGTTTGCCCGCGTGCGGCCCTATATAGAGATTCCTTCAGAGCGGCCTATGGAGCGAAAGTACGATGCACCTCGTGTGCACACCGAGCCCGATGAGCAGCCTACAGTCATCACCGAGCCCCTTGATACTCCACGCCGCGAACATCCCTATGCCGAGTATATGCGTGCCAAGCACAAGCCGGGCGAGTTTGTTGACCTCAACAGGGCCGACACTGCCGAACTGATGAAGATACCGGGCATCGGTCCTGTGTATGCACGTATGATTGTGGAGTATCGCCAACGCCTGGGTGGCTTCCATAGCGTGGCCCAGCTGCGTGAGCTCGATGCCTCCTTGCCCAACGACCTGGGCGACTGGGTGCATGTGGGCACACCTGCCACTGATAAGTTGCGTGTGAACAAGCTTTCTGTCACCCAACTGCGCTCGCATCCTTACCTCACCTTCTATCAGGCGCGAGCCATTGTAGACTTGCGCAAGCGCGAGGGCAATATCCGCTCGGCACGCCAGCTCCTCTTCCTCGACGAGTTCTCCGAGTCCGACATTGAGCGGCTTACTCCCTATTTGTCGTTCGAGTGAATAGAAAGAGGGTGTGCCCTAAGCAGGCACACCCTCTTTGTCTCTTGGTGAAAAGCGCTGGATATTACTTGATCACCACCTTTTTGCCGTTGATGATGTAGATACCCTTGCTGGGCGATGTTACACGGCGTCCCATAAGGTCGTAGATTACAGTGCTCTCCGTCTGGGGGGCGGCGATGTCCTCGATGTCCGCTCCGTCTCCCTCAATCTTCCATACCACAGGCTCGGCGATGGTGGCTATAGGCGCCTTGATGTAGATGGTGCGCTCGGCCTCCAGTGCAGGGAACAGGTAGCTCTTGCCCGTCATCACCTCCTCGTTGTTATAGATGTTGGTTTGTGTGAAGTCCTTCTTGTATGCCGAGAGCGATGTCTTCTCATCCATGTAGAACACGAGGCTGCTGTAGTTCTTTATGGTGCTGCCTATGGTGATGGTGGTTTCCTTGGCAGCGGGTAGGGTATAGGTGTACCATGTGTCGTAGCCGTCGGCGCCGGTGGTCAGCGTGTATTCTACGCCCGGCTCGGCCTTGATGGCATCGGCAAAGCGTTCGCCCGGTCGAGGCTCGGCAAAGCGGAGTGTGAGGTAGAAGTTGGCACCGAACTCGGCCTCGTCGTTGCTGTCTCCCGTCTTGGTATAGATGTATAGGGTCTGCCCCTCCTCTACATACACCTTGGTCATCTTGTATCCGCCCATATATGCGTTAGGCTTGCTGTCGTCGCTTCCGGCATTGCTCTCGTCGGCGTCGCAGTCGCCCACCTTGGTTTTCATGTTGGCGGCATATCCCAGTTTGGCGTTGATGGTGTAGAATCCGCTCTTGTCGGCAGTGATCTTGTACCATTTCTCCACGCCGAATTTGTAGTCGATGTCTATGGTGTCAGCTGCCGTTATGGCGATGGCTGTGGCGCACACCTCTCCTGCGTTGGCGGCTTCAAATCGTGTGGTTATGGTGATGCTTTCGCTTACGGCCTCCACCTCCACGATATAGCTCTGTCCCTCTATGATGGGCAACTTGTAGGTGTACTTGATATTGCTGCCCTCCTCGGTTATGGTCTGCTCGGGGTTGAGGCGTCGGCCGCCACACTCCTCGCGGAAGTGCACGGTCCAGTTGGTAGAGGTGAAGATGGCAAATCCGTTGTCCTCGGCCACGAATGTGTGGAAGTTGTCCTTGGCGTTATCCTCCTTGCCATTGATGATGATGTCATCGCCCAGTTCAAACTCGATAGGCATGTCGCAGTAGTCGCCTGCCTCGATGGCCTTCTCCGTGAGCGTGATGGTGTGGCTTCCCTCCGAGGCGGCAGTGATGCATACATATACGTTCTGTCCTTCGTATACGCGGTATTTGTTGAACTCGTTCTTCATGTTGCCGCTGCCGCGTGAGTAGAGGATATGCTTGATGGTGCCGGTCGATGCTACCGAGAGCTCGGCATCCTTGTCAGATGTATATACAAACCAATAGTCGCGTGCCGCAGTGCCGAAGGCTGTCTCGCCCAGTCCTATCTGCTGTGCCTTGTCGAAGCACTCGCCCTCCTTTGCCTCGCGCAGTGTGATGGTGGCCGGTGCCTGTGCATCGGCAGTCATGCTCAGGTTGGTCACGTTGAAGTTGATGATGAGCTCGCTGCCCATATACAGCGGGTCGAGGTTGTGGGTATAGTTGGCGGCGGTGCCGTTGATGTCGGCGGGCAGCAGCTCTTCTGACTCGTAGTCGCAGTTGTCAAGGTAGGTGATGGTACCCTTCCATCCCGAAGCCACATGTACATCCATCATATACTTGTCGCCTATGGTGCTCAGGTCTATGCGGTAATAGTTGTTGCCGTCTACGAGGCCAAGCGTCGCGGGAAACTCCGTCAGTTCGATGGGTGCCTTGCAGTTATCGCCCAAGCGGTCGCTCACCATCTTGAAGGTCACACCTGTGGGGCGGCTGTTGGGCACGATCACGATGTATGCCTTGTCCTTCTCCACCACAAACTCATGGTCATCGGTAGCGATGTCCTGTGACACATATTTCAGTGGCTCCTCGATGCTGCCATACAGCTCCTCCTCTATATAGTATATGAGGTATTCGCTGGTGAATATGCTGGCCACGCCGTCTGTAGGTGCCACGAATCGGCAGAAGGTGGCATAGCTTAGCTCGTCCAGGTAGTCCACATCGTAGTTCTTGTACACAGGCAGTGCGGTCTTGGTGCCCTGGACCAATGCTATGGGCTGCTCCCACGAGTCGCCCTTGGTGCTTTCGCCGAAGAAGGCGCTCTTGATGGAGAACACCGCCATGGCGCCCTCGGCCTCCTTGGAGGTAGAGAGGGTGAAGCGTATCTCGTCGCCGGCGAATACCTTTATCCACCCATATACGCCCACGCCATTCTCGTAGGAACCGGTCTCCTGCAGGGGTGAGTCGGGGTCGTAGGCACCGTCGTGATACCATCCTCCCCAGATGCTTACGGGTACATTGTCGTATACGCTCTGATCGTCAGAGTATACATAGAGCGTGCCGTTCTCGGTAGCCTTGTAGCTGAATGTGATGAGCGAGTCGGGCTTCATCATCAGTCGTTTGTTCTTTCCGTTCCATTCGGTAATGCTCGATGCCTCCTCCTGGGCAACGCCCATGGTGGTGAATCCCACGAGCAGCATCAGCAGGGTGTAAAAATGTTTCTTCATCTGTATTTCAAATTAAGTGATTGTTAAACTAATACCTTAAACTCGGTGCAAAATTAGTGCAAAATTTCGATTTAGCGAAGACAATGCAAGTTTACTTGTATTGTTGAGCGAGAGAAAGTCCGAATTTAGTGAGCTAAATGTATGGTTGCTTATAATTTATCAGCGAACGACTCGGACTTCATCGCCAGATAAATTTAGTTCAGGTGAGCGAAAAAGCAAGTTTACTAATTCTTTTTGCAGCGTGCGCGAGCGTCTTCATGATTTCGTCAAGGATAGCAAAACTACAGCACCCTCTTTTTCGAGGTTGTCCTTTGCTGTCTCATGATTAATCCCTATCTTCGTGGCATGAAGTTACACAACCTCACTAAGGACCAGGAGAAACAGCCATTTGTCATTGGTGAAGAGTTCATCTCACGATTCATACCAATATGGTATAGTCGGCTGATGAAATCCGTACTTTGTATCCTTTCTCACCTGCTGCTGTTGTTCCCCATGGTTGTTCGTTCGCAATCGCCATTGGACACGCTGGTCATGCGTGCCATTATGGCCAACCAACTGTTTCCTCAGGAGAAGGTATATCTACATTTCGACAACACGAGCTACTACCTTGGCGAAACGATGTGGTTCAAGGCGTACGTGGTAGGGACAGGCGACCATACGCTGTACCCCCAAAGTAAAGTGCTGTATGTGGAGCTTGTGGCTCCCGAAGGGTATGTCGTGGAGACGAAGAAGTATAAACTTGATGATAAAGGTTGCTGCAGCGGTGAGTTTGAGCTGAGAGAGTCCATCTTGTCGGGCTACTACACGGTACGGGCCTATACGCGCTATATGCTCAATTGGGGTGATGAAGCCATATTCTCCCGTACTTTCCCCGTATACGATGCCGTTGCCAGTGGTCATTATGAGATTAAGGATATGCTTGACCGTAGACAGAATCCGCTCCTTCCTAAGGAGAAGCGTCAATCCGGTGCGAAAAGATTCCGTCTTGACTTCTATCCCGAAGGCGGGCATCTGGTTGACGGCATGCCGTGCGTGGTGGCCTACGAACTGCTTCGATATGATGGCAAGCCTATGAAGGATACCATCACCGTCTATGAAGAGAAGCGCCAGTTGCTCCGTACGGCTCCCGAACACAACGGGAAGGGGGCATTTCAGCTCACTCCCCGTAAAGGAATGCAGTATCATGTCGAGGTCAAGTATGAAGCGGATAATAGCCGGGGACGCACGAAGGAGCATAAATCCGAATTCGCATTGCCTGCGGTGGAAAGAGAGGGCGTATCCATCGCCGTACGTGAGGAGGCTGACTCCTTCATCCTTGACATCAGAAACAACCTCGAGGGCGATGTCCCCTTGGGCTGTGCCATACTCAACAAGGGACGCATGCAACTGTACGAACCATTCAACAGTAGCGTGAGGCACAAGACCGTTACCCTGCATCAGGACAGTCTGCCCGAGGGGGTAAACCGTCTCGTGGTCTTTGCCGGTCATGGTACACCACTTGCCGAACGCCAGTTTTTCGTCAGGCACGACCGCGTACATTCCGATGACCTACATTGCGTTCGCCTGAATGTCACGACATCCGAAGGTGTCCCCATAGAGGATGCCGAGTTGGAACCTTACGAGAAGGTGACATTGAGGATTGCGCGTGAGGATGGCAAACCGATTTCTCCCGAAGCCTCACTCTCGCTTTCGGTGACGGATGCCGACAGCCGTGAGGATATTGCTACGGGCGGTAACCTTTATACCCACTTGTTGCTGGGTAGCGAACTGCGAGGGTATATTCCCGATGCATTTCGCTATTTTGACCCGAAGAATGTCAATCGCTCACGCGAGTTGGATTTGGTGATGCTTACTCATGGTTGGACCTCGTATGACTGGTCAGTGCTATCAAGTAGGTTTTTCGACCTGAAGCATCCTATAGAGAGGGGAATAACCGTCAAAGGCGAATTGCTAGAATTTGCCTATAGCAAGAGCAAACGCCATCAAAAAGAGGAGATTCCCGTTTCGTATGAGCCGCAGACTTTTCACACTATGGTATTCTCCATGCAGAAAGATTCTATTCTACAGGAGTATGACTTCACTACGGATATTGATGGTAGTTTTTGTATTCATACAGAGGATTTTAATGGGAACCGTATCGTTTCGTTGTCATCAAGGCAAAAAGCGACTCGCCATCGAAGACCTATAGTCGTCATCGATAAGCATTTCTCTCCCAAGACTCTTCCAGAGCAATATATGCGGTTTAGTTTCTCCGAATCATTACAGGCTGAGATGATTAAAGTTGGCAACCTTGAATATCTACTTCCTGATGTCGAAATTGATAAAGAACGGAGGGAAAATCGATACCATCTTCCTCCTGTGAGTAAAGTACGTTTTAACTATTTGGACGAATGGGAGCGTAACTATGATGACTACTGGAGGATGAGAAAAGCGCTTCTTGACAATGAAGAGGGTGGTGATATTGCCGAAGACAGTATCCTGACCAACTATAATGGGCCTTGGTACATGGCCCCTATCCGATGCTATAAAGACCGATTTGGCAATGTGTTCATTGCCGATGAAGGAACTGCTCCCTACAAAGTGGTAGGTGCTGCGTTTTTACGTAATTTTATCGGATGTTACTGGTTGCACTATCTGGTGGCGGATAGTGATTGCTTGTCGGACAGCTTATTTATTAATGACGAATACTTGAAGCAAATGGATTTCCTGAATCCATTCAACTTCAAGGAATTCTTTATCAGTAGTGATTGGGCTGTCCGTCGAAAGTTTCCTAATGATTCAGGCTTTTGGGCAGAAAAGTATTCCGCAATATCGAAAAAGAATATAAGGTCTTTTACTGGTACATCAGGAACCTACCATCAGCCTAAGTGGGGACTTGACTATTATCATGGATTCTATGCCAACCAGATACTCCCTCCCGCGGTGTTGGCAAAAGATTATGCTTCATGTGAACGCTTTCTTGTTCAGGCTACTGGCGCATCGCAATGGATTGTCAATACAAATACTGGCAGATATTTTGCGCGAGGAACTTTACCTATGGATGTTCCTAATTATGTAGCCTGTTTGGTGCCCTATACAGATGAGGAGCGAGATAGCCTCTATATTCCTAATGGCGATAATGGTTGGAATCATCGTTTTACTCATCTTCAAGGATACTCTCAAAGCAAACAGTTCTATGCCCCAGATTACAGCAAGTGCAGGTTGCGGCATGACAGAACAGAAAGTCGCCGTACGTTGTTGTGGAGCACCGATTTTCTTCAGGATAGTACAGGCGTACTTACAACTTCTTTCTGTAAATCTCCTCAGGTGTGTAACATCGCTGTTTCTATAGAGGGTATGGATGCACGGTTCATTTTCAGTAACGAAACAGTTCACATCCAGAATACACAACATGCCATATTGCCCTCTATCCACAACGATTTGCGAATCTGGAGAAGTGTCGTTGATACATTGCAACCTTCTCCTTCCGAGTTGATAGCCATGCATCAGAACAATGTGGAGGGGATTCGTAAGTTGCATGAGCAGCAAGTGGACGATGCGGTCATGTTGTTTAAGAAAAGTGCGATGATGATGTATCCGCCCGCCATGGCCAACCTGGGAATATGCTATCATCGTGGTTGGGGAGTGGATAAAGATGTTGATATGGCATACAAGTACTATCTACTAGCTGCAGAACGTGGCGATGCTTCAGCCTGTCACAACTTAGGAGGATGCTATCTCAATGGTGAGGCTGTACCATGCAATGATTCACTGGCCTTCGTGTGGTATCAGCGTGCAGCCGAGAAAGGATATGCACAATCTCAAGTCATGTTGGGCAAGTTTTATGAAATGGGCTTACATCCGGTACAGCAGAGCGACAGCATAGCTCTCACATATTACCTCCCCGCTGCGGAGAGATACCCCGAAGCAGCCTTTTCTGCAGCCCTGATACTTGCCTCACGTGACAGCATATTGGGGCTATCGGAAAAGATATTGAGAAAATCACAAACGATTAGCTTGATAGAGCATGCTGCTCAGCAAGGTCTGCTCGCTGCACAAAAATATCTTGCCGATTGCTATCGTGACGGACACTATGTAAGGAAAAGCAAGAAACGCATGGCAGAATACATCGCAATCTGTGCACAACAAGGTGACGAACAGTCATTACTGCGTTTAGCACGTTGTCTTGAACTTGGAATTGGCATAAAAAGGAATGCGGGAAAGGCCTATGAGTATTACAAACAATTGGGAGAAAAAGGCTACGAATATGCACGAAAGAAAGTGTTTGAATATGAGTATTACGGTGATTTCGGTTTTGACAGAACACAACTCAAGAACCTATAGATAGTTTTATCCGAATCAAAGCCTTCTGATAATTTTGCCAAACGGCTCCGATTTTTTTATTGCAAGGCTCTGATAGATTTATTGCAAGGTTCTGATTGTAGTCAAGGAGTAAGCAGAAATCCTTATGTGGGGTGTTTTGCTGAGCCTGCGGTGCAAATCGAACTTTCGATCTGGACGATGTCGCCGATTTTGTCTATTTTTGCATTGATTAGCGAAGATTAGTTGCACTTGTTGGCGATAAAGTTGGATTTATTCGCTCCTTTGCATTATCTTTGTACGTTAATTATTCAATTATGGCAGTATCACTATAGTGATACTCGAGTCTCAGTGCGGTGAAACTGTAGTCTCACTACTGCGATACTCGAGTCTCACTGCGGTGAGATTAAGTGAGACTAAAAACTATATAAACCAATTAATACACAGATCGTATGTCAAAGAAAGCATTATTGATGATTTTGGACGGTTGGGGCTTCGGCAACCACGGTAAGGGTGACGTTATCTTCAACACTCCCACTCCCTATTGGGACTACCTGATGAGTACTTATCCTCACTCTCAGCTGCAGGCCAGCGGCGAGAACGTGGGTTTGCCCGACGGACAGATGGGTAACTCCGAGGTGGGCCACCTCAACATCGGTGCCGGCCGCGTGGTATACCAGGACCTCGTGAAGATCAACCGTGCCTGTGCCGACAACAGCATCCTGCAGAACAAGGAGATTGTGGCTGCCTACAGCTACGCCAAGGAGAACGGCAAGAACCTCCACCTCATGGGCCTCACCTCTGATGGTGGTGTGCACAGCTCACTCGACCACCTCTTCAAACTCATCGACATCGCCGGTGAGTATGGCATCGACAACACTTACGTGCACTGTTTCATGGACGGACGCGACACCGACCCCAAGAGCGGCGCAGGATTCATCGGCCAGCTCGTAGAGCACAATGCCAAGATTGCCTCTATCATCGGCCGTTACTACGCGATGGACCGCGACAAGCGCTGGGAGCGCGTGAAGGTGGCCTATGACCTGCTCGTAAGTGGCGAGGGCAAGAAGGCCAGCGACATGGTGAAGGCCGTAGAGGAGTCGTACGCTGAGGGCGTGACCGACGAGTTTATCCTCCCCATCGTGAACAGCAACTATGACGGCACCATCAAGGAGGGCGACGTAGTCATCTTCTTCAACTACCGCAACGACCGCGCCAAGGAGCTCACCGTAGTGCTCACACAGCAGGATATGCCCGAGGCTGGCATGCACACCATCCCTGGATTGCAGTACTACTGCATGACTCCGTACGACGCATCGTTCAAGGGCGTACACATCCTCTTCGACAAGGAGAACGTGGAGAACACCCTCGGCGAGTATGTGGCATCGAAGGGCCTCAAGCAGCTCCACATTGCCGAGACAGAGAAGTATGCCCACGTAACCTTCTTCCTCAACGGTGGCCGCGAAACTCCGTTCGACGGCGAGGACCGCATCCTGGTGCCCTCACCCAAGGTGGCTACCTATGACCTGCAGCCCGAGATGAGTGCCTACGAGGTGCGCACCAAGCTCGTGGAGGCTATCCGAGAAGACAAGTACGACCTCATCGTCGTGAACTTTGCCAATGGCGATATGGTGGGCCACACTGGCGTATACAGCGCCATCGAGGCTGCCGTGAAGGCTGTCGACGAGTGCGTGAAGGACGTTATCGAGGCTGCCAAGGAGACCGGCTACGAGGCTATCATCATCGCCGACCACGGCAATGCCGACAATGCCGTGAATGCCGATGGTTCGCCCAACACCGCCCACTCGCTCAATCCCGTACCCTTCATCTACGTCACCGAGAACAAGGACGTACAGCCTGCCGACGGCATCCTCGCCGACGTGGCTCCCTCGGTACTGAAGATTATGGGTCTGCCTGTACCGGCCGAGATGACAGGCAAGCAGCTGATTTAAGTGAAAAGTGAAGAGGGAAGAGTGAAGAGTTGCCATCCGGCCTTTTACTTTCTCCCTCTTCCCTTTTCCCTCCTAACTCTTCCCTCTTCCCTTTTCCCTCTTCACTATTATGGACATCGCGTTTCCTAAAAGCAAAGCTTTTGCCGTTCGCATAGTAAACCTCTACTCTTATCTCACGAAGACAAAGGGCGAGCATGTCATGTCTAAGCAACTGCTGCGGTCAGGAACAAGTATTGGCGCCAATATTGCCGAAGCCCAATATGCAATAAGCAAGCCAGACTTTATAGCCAAACAACAGATAGCATTGAAAGAATGCGCCGAGAGTCTATATTGGCTGGAAATTTTACACGAAACCGATATTCTGACTAAAGAACAGTTTGAGTCAATGTACGCAGATTGTGTGGAGTTGAAGAAATTATTGATAACAATATTAAAAACATCTAAAGAGGGAAAAGTGAAGAGTGAAGAGTGAAGAAGGAAGAGTTGCCACCTGGCCTTTTCCTCTTTCCCTCTTCCCTCTTCCCTCTTCCCTCTTAAAATGGTAGAAGTAAACGGTGTAGTCGTATCATTCGACGTATTCAAAGAGAAGTTTCTGTGCGACCTTGAGGGTTGCAACGGTGCCTGCTGTATCGAGGGCGATGCAGGTGCGCCCATCACGCCCGACGAGGTGAAGGAGGTGGAGGCGCTGCTGCCCGAGATATGGGACGAGCTGCTGCCCGAGGCACGCGAAGTGATTAACCGCCAGGGTATTTCGTACTATGACCCCAGTGGCGAACTCGTCACCTCCATTGTGAATGGCAAGGACTGCGTGTTTACCTGCTACGACGAGCGTGGCTGCTGCTACTGTGCCATCGAGCGGGCCTATCGCCAAGGGCGTGTACCCTTCTACAAACCCGTATCGTGTCACCTCTACCCCATCCGTGTAGGCGAGTATGGTCCCTACCGCGCCCTCAACTACGACCGTTGGGATGTGTGCAAGGTGGCTGTCCTCAAAGGCCAGAAGGAGAACCTTCCACTTTATAAGTTCCTCAAGGAACCCCTCATCCGTCGCTTCGGCGAGGACTGGTATGCCGAGCTGGAGCTTGTGGCAGAGGAACTGGCCAATCAAGGAATTATTTGAGGGAAGAGTTAATCCTTCGACATTCCTTATCGTCCCATACGCGATATAATGATTTGCATTTGTCCCCTGGCATTGGCAGGCAAATAATGGGCTCAATATATTGTTTTTTCAAATCATTATATGCTTTCCAGCCACTTCATCATACCCTTGGCAAGGGAATGTGCGGCTTCAACATCATAATGGTCAATTCCCAACACCTCTGCCAAAGGGGTATACCCAGTTTGCCAAGGGCTAATGCTAGGCTCTGGCAGTGGATTGCCGTACACATACAATACTATAAGCTGCTGATTGACAGCCGTCATCCCTCAATCATCCATTGTCAATCAGGATTCTTGCCAAGGGGTAAATGAAAAATTCCTATATAGTTCTAAAGTTGTATACATATACTAATTCTACTACATAGATGCAATGCCGGAGATATATGCATATACCGTGACACAGAAAGGCTCCGGCAATTCTAACAGAGCCTTGCAATAAAACTGCTAGAGCCTTCCGTTTGAAAGAATCTCTTTGTCTGATATTTTTATTGGAGCCTTTTGATTGTTGTGTTATTATGATGCCGAGATATCGGACTCCAATTCCGACGAAAGGTCTCTTAGGCTCGGCAACGGTTATCGTTTACTGCAAAATTACCATAAATTGCATTTATTTTGCCCGTTTGCACGGATATTCCTAATTATTTACTACTTTTGTACTTGTGCTTTCGGGCATACGACATTTTGATTGCTCATTTTCCACTCGAATCACCACCTCGAAAGAAGAAGACGAGCATGAACAACCTAAGTACGGTGAAGTTACGCTTTAGCGTAGACTTCCCCATAGTACTTAGGGGCTTGTGGTGAGCCTGAGTGGAATATGGCAGTAAGTCTGCGCTTTCTTTTATGGCGCAGGGGTATGCCAAACGAGATGGATATATATTATGTAACATAAATGAGAATCAAGATGAAAAGAAACAGAAAACAAGCGAAGCACCTGTTCCTATTGTGCTTTGCAATGCTAATGCCCTTGTTGGCCAGTGCAGATGTAAGTGTAGACGTTCCCAACGTTGAAGTTCCGGCAGATGGGATTTGCCACGACTTTGAGGTGGATGGAATTTATTACAGGATTGTCGATAAGGAGAATCTTGCGGTCGAGGTGACGTGCAAAGGGGATGTTCCTCTCGAATATCCTGAAGAGTACAGTGGGGTGGTAACAATTCCGTCTACAACCACTTATAATGACACTGTATATAGTGTGACAAGTATTGGCGCGGGGGCTTTCTTCGGTTGCAGCAGCCTTTCTGGTGTCAACATCCCTGAAAGTGTAACTATCATAGACGACGCAGCTTTCTATAATTGTAGTAGCCTCGCCGCCATCAGTATCCCTGGAAGTGTGGCAAGTATTGGTGCGTTTGCTTTCTGCGGTTGCAGCAGCCTTATCACAACGACTATACCCGAGACTGTGACGAGTATAGGAATGTTTGCTTTTGCAAGTTGTACGGGTGAACTTTTCGTTAACTGTAACATCCCGTCAGCGACAGATGATGGGGGAGCGTTCTGGGCCGGCAAATTTACAAAAGTGTCTATCGGGGAATGCGTGACGAGCATTGGGGGCTATGCCTTCTTGGCTTGCAATAACCTCGCTTCCATTACTATACCGAACAGTATAACTTGCATAGGAGAGAGCGTTTTCGCGGGTTGTAGCAGCCTCACCGCCATCACCATTCCCGAAGGTGTGACAAGCATTGGGTACGGTGCTTTCGCTGAGTGCAGCAGTCTTACCTCCATTACCATTCCCGAGGGTGTGACGAGTATTGAACGCTCTGCTTTCTTTGGCTGTAGTAGCCTAACCTCCATTACCATACCCGAAGGTGTGATGAGTATTGGGGAGGAGGCTTTCTCCGGGTGCAGCAACCTCACCTCTACCACTATACCAAAGACAGTAGCGAGTATCGGGGAGAACGCTTTTGCGGGTTGCACGGGCGAACTTTTCGTAAATTGCAATATTCCTAAAGAAGCATTCATGAATAGCAAATTCGCCAAAGTGTCTATAGGCGAAAGTGTGACAAGCATTGGGGACGGTGCTTTCTATGATTGCAGTAGCCTTACCTCTACTACTATACCAAAGACTGTAACGAGTATCGGAGTGCGAGCTTTTGCGGGTTGCACAGGTGAACTAACCATAAATTGCGACATCCCTTCGGCTCCGAGCCATGTCTCTGGGGATAGAGGCGCATTCGCGAATAGCAAATTCGCCAAAGTGACTATAGGTGAGGGTGTGACGAGCATTGGGAAATATGCGTTCTATGAATGCAGCGACCTCATTTCTATCACCATCCCTGAGAGTGTGACAAGCATTGGGGAGGATGCTTTCCTTCGTTGCAGCAGCCTCACCTCCATTACCATACCTGAAGGTGTGACGAATATTGGGACCGGTGTTTTCTCGCAATGCAGCAGCCTTACCTCAATCACCATACCCGAGGGTGTGACGAGCATTGGGGACTATGCTTTCTCGAATTGCAGCAGCCTCGCCTCAATCACCATCCCTGAGAAAGTGACGAGCATTGGGAACAATGCTTTCCAAGGTTGCAGCAGCCTCGCCTCAATCACCATACCTGAAGGTGTGACGAATATTGGGACCGGTGTTTTCTCGCAATGCAGCAGCCTTACCTCAATCACCATACCCGAGGGTGTGACGAGCATTGGGGACTATGCTTTCCAGCGTTGCAGCAGCCTCACCTCCATTACCATACCCGAGGGTGTGACGAGCATTGGGGACTATGCTTTCCAAGGTTGCAGCAGCCTCACCTCAATCAACATTCCAGAGACTGTAGCGAGTATCGGAAAGAATGCTTTTGAGGGTTGCACAGGTGAACTTTTCGTAAATTGCAATATTTCTAATGAGGCATTCATGAATAGCAAATTCACCAAAGTGTCTATAGGCGAGAGTGTGACAAGCATTGGGCACGGTGCTTTCTACGACTGTAGTAGCCTTTCCACCATCAACATTCCAAAGGGGGTAACGAGTATTGGAAGAGATGCTTTATCGGGAACCGCTTGGTACAACAGTTTGGCTGATGGCGTGATTTACATAAACAATATCCTTTATAAATATAAAGGAATGATGTCTAAAGGTACTTCTATCGAAGTAAAAGAGGGGACGGCAAGCATTAATATTGATGCATTCAGAAACTGTGACAACCTAACCTCCATCACACTGCCAGAAAGTGTGACAAGCATTGGGAACTATGCTTTCTCGAATTGCAGCAGCCTCGCCTCAATCAACATCCCAGAGAAAGTGACGAGCATTGGGAACAATGCTTTCCAAGGTTGCAGCAGCCTCACCTCAATCAACATTCCAGAGACTGTAGCGAGTATCGGAGAGAAAGCTTTTGAGGGTTGCACTGGTGAACTTTTCGTAAATTGTAATATTCCTAATGAAGCATTCAAGAATAGCAAATTCGCCAAAGTGACTATAGGCGAGGGCGTGACGAGCATTGGGAACTCTGCTTTCTCTGGATGCAGTAGTCTCACCTCAATCAACATCCCTGAAGGTGTGACGAGTATTGGGGACGGTGCTTTCTCTGGTTGCAGCAGCCTCACCTCCATTACCATACCTGAGGGTGTGACAAGCATTGGGCTCGGTGCTTTCTCTGGATGCAGTAGCCTCACCTCAATCAACATACCTGAAGGTGTGACGAGTATTGGAATTAGGACTTTCTCTGGTTGCAGTAGTCTCGCCTCAATCAACATACCTGAAGGTGTGACGAGTATTGGGGACGGTGCTTTCTCTGGTTGCAGCGGCCTTACCTCAATCACTTGCGAAGCAGTAACTCCCCCCTCAATGGGTCGTAGCGGATCATTCGGTGGCGTCGACACCTCCATCCCCGTATATGTACCTTCCAGTGCCGTGGAGGCGTATCGAACAGCCCGTATCTGGAAGGACTTTACCAACATCATCGGTATGGAAACACAGATTGAGACCCCGGAACTTAAGCATGGAGATTCAGAAGCTGACGTCTACGACCTCAACGGTCGTCGTATCACTAATACGGAGAACCTACCAACAGGCATATACATCCAGGACGGTAAGAAATTCGTAGTGATGTAATCTCTTTATATGCAAAGACAACAACTACAACCATAGAGCCTCGTTGTCGAAGGTTCTATGGTTGTTTCTTTGTGAAGTTCTTGATAATCGTATGTGTCATTATGCAGTTTGAGCCCTCGGTTTTGTGTTTTATGCAAATTAAGTGTAACTTTGCAGAGATATGAATCCTTAACCGTTATACTATGCGTCGCCTCATCCGCTTCACCCTCCGACTTATCCTTATCCTATTCTTATGGAGCGTAGGCAGCGTATTACTGTATCGTTTTGTGCCAGTGCCAGTGACTCCATTGATGGTGCGCAATGCTTTGGGTGCGGCGTTCAAGGGCGAGCCTACGACGTTTCATCACGATTGGGTGCCGATGGAGGAAATATCGCCTCATCTGGCCGATGCTGTGGTGGCCTCTGAGGACCAGCGGTTTTACCAGCATAGTGGGTTCGACTGGAAGGAGATTGGCAATGCTATCGAGGAGCGCAAGGCGGGCAAGCGCAAGCGTGGCGGCAGCACCATCAGTCAGCAGACGGCCAAGAATGTGTTTACCTTCTGCACCTCTACCTGGGCACGCAAGGCCGTGGAGGCTTACTACACGGTGCTGATAGAGTGGCTGTGGCCCAAGGAGCGTATCTTGGAAGTGTATCTCAACAGTATAGAGATGGGCCCGCGCATCTATGGCGCCGAGGCTGTGGCGCGGCACCATTTCGGGAAGTCGGCCGATGGGCTCACTCGCTCTGATTGCGCACTTATTGCCGCCACCTTGCCCAACCCTAAGCGCTACAGCTCGAAGGTTCCCTCGGACTATATGCGCCGTCGCCAGAATGATATCCTGAGACAGATGAGGCTGATGGGGAAGTAGTGCTCCGCTCTCGCGGTTGCCTTATATCCCTTATCTTAGTATATCAAGTTTCTTGAAGCACTTTGTCATCTTCTCCAGGGCATAGTCTACCTGCTCTTTGGTGTGGGTAGCCATGAGCGAGAAGCGGATGAGGGTGTCGTTCGATGCGCAGGCGGGTGGCACTACGGGATTGACGAAGATGCCTTCGTCGAAGAGCAGGCGTGTGACGAGGAAGGTCTTGTCCATGTCGCGTACGTAGAGCGGTATGATAGGGGTCTCGGTCGCGCCGATCTCGAAGCCCAGTGCACGGAATCCGTTGAGGGCATAGCGGGTCACCTCCCACAGGTGTCCGATGCGCTCGGGCTCTTCCTGTATGATGTGGAGCGACTCCAATGCTGCCGCCGTGGCGGCCGGGGTGAGCGATGCGCTGAAGATGTAGGAGCGCGAGTTGTGGCGCAGGTAGTTGATGGTGTCGCGGTCGGAGGCGATGAAGCCACCGATAGAGGCAAACGACTTACTGAAGGTGCCCATGAGGAGGTCCACCTCGTCGGCCACACCGAAGTGATGGCAGGTGCCGCGGCCGCCGGGACCCAGCACCCCGAAGCCATGCGCTTCGTCGACCATGATGTTGGCATGGTACTTGCGTGCAAGGCGTACGATTTCGGGCATCGGGGCTATGTCGCCCTCCATGGAGAAGACTCCGTCGGTGACGATGAGCTTGATGGAGTCGGGGTGGCAGCGTGCAAGCTCGCGCTCCAGTGAGGGCATGTCGCGGTGGCGATACTTGCGTGGGGTAGAGAACGATAGCCTGCGCCCTTCGACGATGGAGGCATGGTCCAGCTCATCGCAGACGACATAGTCTTCGCGTCCCGTCACGCATGACACGACACCGAGGTTCACCTGGAAGCCGGTGGAGTAGACCATCACATCCTCCTTGCCCGTCCACTGGGCCAGCTCATGCTCAAGCTGCAGGTGCAGGTCGATGGTACCGTTGAGGAAGCGCGACCCTGCGCACCCCGTGCCATACTTGCGGGTGGCTCTAGTGGAGGCCTCTATCACGCGAGGGTGGTTGGTCAGTCCCAGGTAGGAGTTGGAACCAAACATCAGCACGCGCTGGCCATTCATTGTCACTTCGGTGTCTTGCTCGCTCTCTATGCAGCGGAAGTAAGGGTACACGCCTTTGGCCTTTATCTGCTGTGGAAGGTCATAGCGTGCCATGCGTTTACGTAAGAGATTCGTCATTGAATAGAGTTATCAGTTTGTTACACTTCTTTCTTAAAAAAATCCTAACATCGTGAAGTATAACAAAGAGACTCCCCAGATTGTTGCAGCCCGTAGGGTCGGGGATACGGGGAACAGGGTTATGAGGTGCGGGTTACTCGGACAGAGCGCTTGGAACTACAGCTTTGTGCAACGTCGGTACTCCCCGGGCGAGCAGCCCATGCGCTGCTTGAAGTAGCGCCCGAAGGTGGACTGGTCGGGGAAGTGTAGCGTGTCGGCAATCTCTTTGATGCTCATCTCGGTGTCGGCAAGGTAGTGCTTGCTCAGGTTGATGGTAAACAGTGTGAGCCACTCCAGTGCCGTCTTGCCGGTCTCCTTTTTTATGATGCCCGAGAGGTAGTAGGGCGAGATGTGTAGGTGCTGGGCATAGTATACCACGGTGCGCTCCTCGTGGCAGTGGCGCAGTATCAGGGTGAGGAAATTGTTGACCAATGTCTCGTGCTCGCGCTGTGGGGGCATGTCTACAGGTTCGTGCATCAAGAAGGTGCGGGCCACCTCGACGAGCAGGGCGCTACAGAGAAAGCGGTGCCGGTGCGCTGCCAGGCGGTCGGCCGTCGCGAGCTGCCCCTCGTGGGCCTTCGCTGCATCGTCTGTTGCCGAATGGTGTATCAGGTCGCACAGGTCGTGCAGGTAGGCTGCTTCCTCCTCGGATATGACGATGCACCGTAGCTTGCGTATCACGATACGGCTGCGCACATCGATGGTCTCCAGCGTGGGGTAGTAGTTCTCTATGTAGTCCACCTCCATACGCCCCTCCAGGTCATCGGAGTAGTGCAGTACATGAATCTGCTCGTTGGGGTAGAGCATCAGTAGCGAGCCCCGCTGCAGGTAATATAGCGTGCCGTCGGCGATGAGCGAAGCCGTCCCTGCGCGACACAGGAAGAACCCCACCTTGAACGAGGCACCCTCCTCTAACTTCACGGGGAGCGTCTCCAACTTTGCTACGATATCCTTGGCTGATACACCCATATAATGTATAACGGAGGGTTGGGCGCCAAAATTGTGTGTTGGGAATTATAAACTTTTGCATGTAATGACTCGTTAATATAGAAATAAAACACTACCTTTGCATGCACTATGAATACCGACGCGCTACACACCCGATGGATGCGATGCATGGCAGCAGCATTGCTGTGTGCGGTGCTATGCTGTGTGGGTGCACGGGCGGCAGAGGCTGCAACCGCTATGCACGGAGCATACGACACCCCGAGCGCCTCGCTCGATGTGAAGGATAATGCGATGCTCGAAGCTGCGCGCGAGATGGGTCAGTGGGGCCTCCCCGCTTCATCGACGAGTCTGCATGGGGCAACGGATCGCCCGCTCATCATGGGCCAGATGCTGCAGCGCATGGTGCGCTCGTGCAGCGTGTGCCTTGCCGGTGAGTGTCCCGGTATGCGTAGCAGGGTCGAGGCGCTGTGTCATGCCATATCGGCCAGGCGGTTCCAGACCGGATACTACATCTATTTCCGCTGCCAGATGCGGTGTTAGCTGATTTTCCTTTTTTTGTTTTCAACCTTATACTTTGCTCGTGATGCTCTATGCGCGGTAGCAAAGTATGGGTCTATACACGTATAGGTGTATAATCATTATTGTATCATCACCAATAAAAATGAAACTAAAAATGGAAATTTCACATAACACAGAGGCTCAGAGCCTCAATACGACCGCATACCCCGAGTCGGTAAGCGAAATCAAATCAGCCATCAATCCGCAAGCGCTGCTATGGGCACTCATTGCCATAGTGCTCTTTGCCATCTACTACCAGCAGCCCGAGAAGGACACCACGCTGGGTATCATACAGATTACACTTGTTCTCGTGTGCGCCGTACTGGCCATTGCCAAGCTCTTTGGCGGTAGCCGCAAACTCACCTACACCCCCACGGGCAGCCCCGTGCTGCTCTCTGAAGAGTACTACAACGTTGTCCTGGAGGACGACATCCGCCAGTGCCTCAAGGAGGGCAACAAATCGCGGCTCAATGCACTGAAGACCGATGGCTCAGGTGGCATACAGGTGGAGAGGCTGGAGTCGAAAGACAAGGTCTTCACAGCCGTGCGCATGCATAAGTACTACCCCGAAGGCTACAGACCCGTAACGGAGTGGGTAGTGCTATAGACCAACATGTATTCTAAGTAAAAACCATGTATAATGATTAAGAAAGAGTTGTATCTATGAGCTATCTAATGTTGGTCATCAGCCTTGTGCTCCTCGTCGTAGGAGCCAACTGGCTGGTCGACGGGTCGGCAGCTATAGCCCGTCGCTATCATATTTCGGAGTATATCATCGGAGCCACTATCGTAGGTATGGGCACCAGCATGCCCGAGCTGGTGGTGAGTGTCGTGTCGGGTATCGGAGGACATCCCGAGATTGCCATTGGCAACGTGGTGGGGTCGAACATCTTCAACGTGTTCCTCATCCTCGGCATCACAGCCTTGATGATGCCCATCAAGTACACCCGCGAGAACATCATGCGCGACATACCGCTCAACGTCGGTGTGTCAATCCTCGTCCTCATACTCTGTGCGCTTGGCATACGCTTCCGCGGCGAGTACGGGCTGGGACGCATCGAGGGTGTCATCCTGCTCGTGTGCTTCGCCCTCTATCTGTGGAGTACCATGAAGAGCGAGCGTAAGCAGCAGGAGGCCAGGCGGCAGGGCGTGCGCTATCCCGATAGCGACCTCGTGGCGCCGGTAGAGACTGGCCGCTACCGCTCCATGACCGTTTGTGTGCTGGCCATCATCTTCGGACTGGGCGGCCTCATCTTCGGTGGCGACATGTTCGTTGACGCGGCATCGGCTATCGCCCGTGAATGGGGCGTTTCAGAAGCTATCATCGGCCTCACCATCGTGGCTGGCGGCACCTCGCTTCCTGAGTTGGTATCGTCAATCATTGCCGTCACCAAGAACAAGGGACAGATGGCATTGGGCAATATCGTGGGGTCCAACATCTTCAACCTCCTGCTCATCCTCGGCGTGAGCTCTTTGGTACAGCCTCTCTCGATGGGCAACATCACCTTCGTGGACTGGGGTGTCATGGTGCTCTCGGCCATCATGCTTATGGTGGCCGCCGTGACCTTCAAGCAGCACCAGCTCGATCGCGCCGATGCCTCCATTCTCCTGCTCCTGTATGCCGCCTATATGGCATGGCTAATCGTGGGGCAAACCGTTAACGGATAAAACAAAAGAATATGGGAATACTACAAATATTTACTTTGCTGGGAGCATTGGGCATGTTCCTCTATGGTATGAACCTGATGAGCTCGGGCCTGCAGAAAGCTGCAGGCGAGCGCATGCGCAGCTTCCTCTCCGCCATGACGTCGAACCCCCTCAAGGGCGTGCTGACGGGCCTTGGCATCACCTCAGTGATACAATCCTCCTCGGCCACCACGGTGATGGTGGTGAGCTTCGTCAATGCGGGTCTGCTCACGCTGGCCCAGGCCATCGGTGTCATCATGGGCGCCAACATCGGTACCACGGTGACGGCATGGCTGGTGTCGTGGCTGGGCTTCAAGGCCGACATCTCCATCCTTGCCGTGCCGCTCATGGCAGTGGGCTTCCTGCTCTCCAACTCGAAGCGCAACCAGCGCCGCAACATCAGTGAGCTCATCGTGGGCTTCTGCCTCCTGTTCCTGGGCTTGTCGTTCATGAAGGAGTCGGTGCCTGATCTCGGCGAGACCCCCGAGGTGCTGGCGTTCGTGCAGTCATGGTCGGCCCACGGCTTCGGCTCGGTGCTCATCTTCCTTGCCTTCGGTACCGTGCTCACGCTCATCCTGCAGTCCTCATCGGCCACGATGGCCATCACGCTCATCATGCTCAGCATGGGCTGGATACCCTTCGAGATGGCTTGCGCCATGGTACTGGGCGAGAATATCGGTACCACCATCACGGCCAACATCGCCGCTTCGGTGGGCAACACGCAGGCCAAGCGTGCCGCCATGTCGCATACGCTGTTCAACGTCTTCGGTGTGGTGTGGGCGCTCATCCTCTTCAAGCCCTTCCTCGGCCTTGTAGGTGCCATCACCGCTGGCCTCTTCGGCCTTCCCGACCCCTCCGCCGAGGGCTTTGCCGTGACCTCGCCCAATTCGGCCGAAGCCACCGCTGCGCTCTACGGTCTGTCGATGCTGCACACGCTGTTCAACACCATCAACACCCTCCTCCTCGTATGGTTTACCAAGCAGATAGCCCGCATCGTGACCTGGATAGTACGCGCTCCGAAGAATCAGGAGGGCGAGGCCTTCCGCCTGAAGTACATCACCGCAGGTCCGCTCGCTACACCCGAGCTCGCCACCGAGCAGGCTTCCGACGAAATCATCCATTTTGCCCAGATCATGAAGAAGGGCTTCGGCTATGTGCAGGAGGCTCTCGTGGAGAACGACCCCGACAAGTTTGAACTCCTGCGCGAGAAGCTCGTCAAGTACGAGGAGATATCCGATCGCATCGAATACGAGATAGCCACCTTCCTCAATGCCCTCTCGGCCGAGGAGATCAGCGAGAACACCTCGGTAAAGATTAAGGCGATGTACAAGATTATTGGCGAACTGGAGTCCTTGGGCGACTCGGGCGAGGCCATCAGCCGTATCCTCTCGCGCAAGAACGTCCACCGCAAGGTCTTCGATGCCGACACCCTGGCCAAGCTCACCAAGATGGCTACAGTGGTCGACAACGCCTATACCGTGATGATTGACAACCTCCTGGCTGCTCATGCCGGTCGCCTCACCGAGATATCCAACGCCTACAATGCCGAGGACCACATCAACGCCCTGAGAAACAACCTCCGCGATGAGGCCATCGAGGAGATTGACCGTCAGGGCAAGAACTATCAGACCAGCGTCTACTACATGGACCTTGTGGGCGAACTGGAGAAGATGGGCGACTTCATGATCAACGTGTCGCAAGACCTCGAGAAAGCATATAAGTAATACTATATGGAAGAGATATTTGTAATCTTGGCCCTGATACTTCTCAATGGAGTATTCGCCATGTCAGAGATAGCCTTGATATCGGCACGCAAGTCGAGCCTGAAGTCCGAGGCAAGTAAGGGAAGCAAGTCGGCCCGGAAGGCGCTGGGCCTGCAGGACAACCCCGACAGACTGCTCTCCTCGGTGCAGATAGGCATCACCCTGATAGGTCTGCTCACGGGTCTGTTCTCGGGCAACAAGATTGCAACCCTGTTGGCACAGGTGCTATCCGATGCCGGTCTGGAATACCGGCTGGCATCAGGCCTTGCCCAGACACTCATCATCATCGTGGTCACCTTCCTCTCCATCGTGCTGGGCGAGCTGGTGCCCAAGCGGATAGGCATGAACTCTGCCGAGAGGGTAGCCATGGTCATGGCCGGTCCTATGAGTTTCATCTCCAAACTGGCCAAACCCGTGGTGTGGCTGCTCTCCAAGAG